>NZ_AUIH01000002.1 GCF_000423605.1 Saccharospirillum impatiens DSM 12546 | reverse complement strand
AGGTCTTCATAGCCAGCGGCCAGGGCAAACAGGCGCTGACGCAGCAGGTCAATCTGGGGGTGCAGAACCCGCCCGGTACAACGAGGATCGTCCAAGACCTTATCCAGTTGGCGTGACAGGCCGAGCTTTTTGTCGACTTCGCGAAAGAGCACCAGTCCGGCGTCTGACGTTAGATCACCACCGGTAAAGTCGACTTCAACCTTACGGCGTTTTAGAGGAGAAAGGGACAAAGTCATGTGGTAGCATTCCGTTACGGCTTTGGTGGTTGAAAATAAATGGTGTCGCAACCTTATTATCAACTTCCCAAAGCCGTTTTGCTATCCGAATACCCAGTTTGGTGAAATATCCGGGCTAGACACTGGCGCCAGCAACCCCTTCGATTAGGGGGGAGTGCCCGGCTCACCGGTCAAGAGTAAGTCAAGCGGCCTTTCACTGTGGATTGCACAGCGAAAACCATTGCCGCTATAGTCAACTTCATCGGCCAGGCGCCTAAATAACAGGTTCCCGTTCCAATCTGAATTCCCCCGGCCAAAGCCTCGGGACAGTTTACGGGTATTCCACCGATCTCCGTCTGGTGGGCCGACGGGATTAACTCGGGAGCCTTGCCGATAGGCGAAAGGCGAATACCAGTCTCGCACCCACTCATTGGCATTGCCGGTCATGTCGTACAAGTCCAGCGGATTTGGAGGATACTTTCCGACAGATTCAATGCTGTAATAAGACCCAGTGGAATAGTCCCAATAATTAACACCTAGCTCTATATCACCGGTATTCGTCGCAAACTTCACCGCCTGCCCCCGGCTTCGGGCGGCGTACTCCCATTGTGCTTCCGTCGGCAGATCAAATGGCAGACCGGTAAGATCAGCCAGCCACAGGCAATACTCTTGAGCCGCGTGCCAGTCTACGCCGAGATAAACCGCCCGATCAGGTTCCATATTGGGGTTTTTGCCGCGCTGGTCGGCTTTGATGTAGGGCAGGTCGTTGGTGTTGGTGTAGAGATCGTATTCCCTGATCGTGGTTTCATATTTGTGAATGTAATAACCACTGAGTGTC
Source organism: Saccharospirillum impatiens DSM 12546 (assembly GCF_000423605.1). Lineage (GTDB taxonomy): Bacteria > Pseudomonadota > Gammaproteobacteria > Pseudomonadales > Natronospirillaceae > Saccharospirillum > Saccharospirillum impatiens. Next base: position 258,841 of record NZ_AUIH01000002.1, on the reverse strand, counting down.
ACTTTATGCACCGGGAAGCAGCTCTGGCCGCACCCGGGGAAGGGGATGCGATAGCTCATGTTGCCATCGGCCATTTCCAGCCATTCGCCGTTGGGGTCGTCTTCCGGGACTTCGTAGCCGACATTACCCATCATGAAGGAACCGCCTTCCACGTAGACCATGTTTGCGAGCGTGCGCTCAATCAATGCCTGAACTTCTGGTGAATGCTCGGAGAAATACCCTTCAAAAACGGGCGTTGCCGTTTGTGCCGTGGCATACCAAATGCTCACGCCTGCTAATGCCATTGCCCCAATGCCACCAAACACCCATCTTCTTTTTGTCTTCCCTGTCACTTAAGAACCAACCATGAAAAGAAACGATTGGATAACAGGTTATCATAAAGATGCGGGAGAAGTTGTGACAAAGTGGCCAACAATGCATGTCATAAATCCCCCTTGTCATTGTCCATATGCTAGCGCGGACGGTAGTCAGCAAGTGGGAATATCTGGAAGTGCGGGAGCATACGTTTCAACAATCAATCACCGGTCGTATCGAAATGGGACGCTGTGATCACGCTGCCAGTATTCAACGAGCGGCAGGCCAAATTTGCTTATCTATTAAAGTAAGGGCATTTATGAATGACTTGGACTTGACCGGGAAATTTGGCTCGCTCGATACCTACTTCTACACTTTATATTAGTAATAAGCAGAACATCCACTCGAGTGAAGTTTGAATGGATTTTCTAGTGATTTTGGACAGCCATTGTGCAGGCCCTTATTTGCCGCACATAGAATGGGAGCAAACTGTATCGGGCCTGGCACTCGATCAACGCTCAGCAGGAACTTATTAAGTTTATGAACGACCGTGAAGATCGCCAAAGGTTAGCCGGTTGGTGGGACGGTTTTCCCGACGTCAGTAACTGTACCTGCTCAATCAATGACCTGAGTATCAACCCCTTTCACGGGTAACTCCGAAAGCGTGGGAAGTTCTGTTGTGCTGTGAATGGCACAGCGGAACCCGGTACCACTGCCATCGTTCTCAGGATTGGTGGGTATGCGTCGAAAGACCAGATTGGCGTACCAATTGGAGTTGACTATGCCAAAGCCGCGGGAGACTTTGCGGGTTGCATAAAGGTTGTCGTATTCCGGGCCTTGCGGATCGAGCTCGGGTGATTGCCTGTAGTAGCGGCTGCTGAACCAGTCTTTAACCCATTCATTGGCATTGCCGGTCATGTCGTAAAGGCCCAGTGGGTTAGGGGGGTAGGTACCGGGTGGGCCGAGAACGTAAGGGTGACCTTTCGGGCGATAATTTCGGCCAGGCTCCATTTCACCGTTATCCGTTGCAAACTGAACCGCTTGACCGCGACTTCTGGCCGCATACTCCCACTCGGCCTCGGTCGGTAGGCTGAAAGGCAGGCCAGTGACCTCTCCCAGCCATAGGCAATAGTCTTGAGCGCCGTACCAGTTTACATGTGTGCTTATTGGTCGGTTTTCCCCGGTAAATTCTTCGCGATCTCTAAATCGCTCAGCAACCAGAGGCAACCCATTCGCCTCTGTATAAACATCATACCCCCCATAAGTCGCCTCAAACTTGTTCAGGTAGTACCCGGTCAAGGTCACCTTATGCACCGGGTAACAGCTGGCCGTGCATCCAAACGGCTTCCGGTAGCTCTCGCGACCATCTTCCATGGTCACCCAGGTGCCACCGGGCTCGTCTTCGGGGATCTCGTAGCCGATGTCGCCCATCATGAAGCTGCCACCCTCGACATAGACCATGTTATCCAACGTTTGTTGAATCAGGGCTTCTACTTCCGGTGAATAATCTGTGTCCTGGCAGGCGGCCAGTAGGGGTAGGGCGAGTGCAACAGTGAAAACTGTAGGAGTGCAACGCATCATTGATAGAAAGTCCTTTTAAATACTAATTTCAGTGTACCAGACCGAGTTCCTAAAAATGTGATCTCAATCTCGAAAGTACACTTGGTGGTATGGACTAGATGTTAGGGCAGGGCTTGATAGCCCGAGTCTGAGTAATCAATTTCAGGAAGTGATGAACTCTTAACAAGATATTCCCGTTTGTATGATTGACTGCGAAGATCGGTGCGGGCTAGCTGACTGGTGGGGCCAATTGCCCAATGTCAGTAGTTGTACCTGCTCAATCGATGACCTGAGCAGCAACCCCTTCAACCGGCAGGTCCGATCGCTTTGGCAGTTCGCCATTGCTGTGAATGGCACAGCGAAAGCCGGTGTCACTGCCATCGTTTGCAGGAGATCTGGATAACCGCGGAAAGACCAAGTTGGCATACCAATTTGAGTTGTATAGGATAATGCCTCGGTAGATTTTCCATACAACATTGAGGCCATCATCAGGCGGACCTTGTGGATCGACAACAGGCGAATTCTCTTAGTATTAAGGGTTATGCCATTTTCCTCTGTATAAACATCTACTTCCCATAAATCGCTTCAAACTTATTTAACCAAGGACGATGCAGTGAAACGTAAAAAACTATTTGGAATTGCGCCTCTTTTTTTGGTGTTGGCTTGCGCGGCAGATACGAACAGTCCTGACTTTGTTGCCAGGGCATTCATGAATCACGTTCAACAAAACGAGTTTGAACAGGCATTTCAGCATGTGCTGCCTGAAGACAGAAGTGAGTTTCAGAGTTTCGAAGAGGATCTGTCCAGAATGCCCCCCATTCCTGAAGAGATAAAGGTTGTGGTTGAGGCTGGTGACTACCACGGTCATTTTACCGTTCCGAATTGGAGTGAGAGGGCGAGAGTTGATCTAGTGTTTAGACATGATCGATGGTGGGTAACCGAGTAACGTCGTAAAGCTGATTTAGCCAGGTAACGGAGCGAAGGCAGCGAGTTTGTTCCACTTTTCTACAGCAGGAATGCCGTCTGGATAACTTGTATGCCCAGCCCCTCATGTCGCTATGTTGCTCTCTGGTGTTTAAAGCTGATAACCCTCAAGCTGACCCTGGTCAGTCTTTCAGTCGCTCGGCCACCAGGTGGTCCGGTAGTTCCGGTAGCATTTCCTTGAGTAAACCGATTAGCCGATTATTGGCCCAGTTCTGTTTGTAGACCAGACCAAACCGGTAGTGAAAAGCGGGTTTGAACGGCTTGATCAGCAGGTCGTCACGGGTTGCCTGGTGGTCATAGGCTGTGATGGGGTTTATCAGTGTAATGCCGACGCCGTTGGCAACCAGTGAACAGATGGCCGCGATGTTGGCTTCCGTTTTACCGGCAATGCGAATGTTTTTCTCCGAAAGATGCAACAGCAACTGATCGGCCGCAAGGTTGGGCTGGTTGGGAATGACCAGGTGCTGCCCTTTCAGGTCTTCAGTGGTGATCACGCTGGCTTTGGCCAGGCTGTGATTTCTGGGCATCAGACAGACTGCTTCGGTTGCGATCAGTTCATCGACCACCAATGCCTGGCTGGTTACCGGCAGGGTGACGAAGCCCACATCGAAATAGCCGGCTTCCACCGCGCGCACCACCTCCGGGCTGGGCATGATGTCGAGGTAGACGCTGTATTTGGGGTTGTCACTCAGAATACGGGCGATGGTTTTGGGCACATAGGCGAAACCGAGGGCCGGCGCGCAGGCGATGCGTATCCGCGAAGCACCAAATTCGCGCAATGCGACAATGCTGTGCTTCATGTTTTCCAGATTACTCAGTAACCCCAGTATCTCTCCATAGAGCTCATCGGCCTCGGGCAGGGCAATTAGCCGCTTCTTGTGGCGCATGAATAATGCAATGCCAATATTTTCTTCGAGCTGAGCCAGTGACCGGCTGACGCCAGACTGGGTAATGCCGAGGTCACGGGCCGTTCTTGTGGCAGTGCCAGTTTCATAAAGGGTCTTGAAAATCAGTAAAGATTTCAATGAGTTAAGGTTTATGTCACTCATGACGATAGGTCTCGGTAGCCGTTATTGACGTTATAACATGACTATAAATCATCAAATAATGAAAAAACATTATGCGTTGAAATTAATTTTTAGCTGTTCCTATAATGCAGAATGATCAAAAAAACACCGATTAGTCGATAAGGAACTTTAGCACCATGGCCAGCAACGCTCTGTTTTATCTGACCAGTAACGACATGCCACTGGTAAGCCATGCCGACGGCATCTATATCTGGGATACAACAGGGCGCCGGTATATTGATGCCTGTTCCGGTGCCATCACTTGCAATATTGGCCACAACCATCCCACTGTAAAACGCGCCATGACCGAGCAGCTCGATAAAGTAGCGTTCAGTTATCGGACTCAGTTTGAAAGTCAGGTCGCCCTGGATCTGGCCAGCAAAATGGTGGATTTAACCCGGGGGGAACTTGAAAAAGTCTTCTTTGTCGGCAGCGGTTCCGAGGCGGTTGAAAGTGCTATCAAACTCGCCATTCAATATTTTGTCGCCAAAGGCCAGCCGGAGCGGTGCCAGTTTGTATCGCTGCGCCCCTCTTACCACGGCAGCACAATGGGTGCGCTGGGCCTGACCGGTTATGAACCGCTGGAAGCACCGTATCGGTCGATCACGATTGGCTCGGTCAAGGTGCCGTCGCCCGATCTCTATCGTTACCGCGAAACGAGTGTGGAAGCGCACATTGAGGCCGTACTGGAGCAAACCGAAAACGCGATTCTGAAAGCAGGCCCCGAAACCATTGCGGCTATCGTTTTGGAACCGGTGGGTGGCGCCAGTACTGGCGCCCGTATGGTAACCCGCGCTTATATGGAAGGGTTGCGTGCCTTGTGCGACCGTTACGGTTGCTTGCTGATCATGGACGAAGTACTCAGTGGCATGGGGCGCACCGGTGCCTGGTTTGCGTACCAGCACTATGGTGTTGCTCCCGATATCCTGACATTGGCCAAAGGGCTGGGTTCGGGTTATTACCCCATTGCCGCCATGATGGCACGGCAGGAACTGGTTGATTCCGTAAGCAAAAGTGGTGGCTTTATGCATGGGCATACTTACGCGGGCAATCCTCTTGCCTGTGCGACCGGTCTTGCCGTTATTGGTGTGATGAACGCTGAAGACCTGGTCAGCAATGCTGCGGAACAGGGTGTTTATTTGCGTCGAAAACTCGAAGAACTGTCGGATAAATACGATTGTATCGGCAACGTTCGCGGCATCGGTTTGTTGCAAGGTGTTGAGCTGGTTCAGAATTCCGCGAGCAAGCAACCGTACCCGGCTTCATTCAATGCCTTTGACCGGCTCACGGCCCTGGCCAAAGCACGAGGTCTGTTGATTTATCCGAGGCGGTGCCTGAATGGACTGGAGGGAGATCATGTACTGATCACGCCTCCGTTAACCGTCACCGCAGCCGACGTTGACGACATTATCGCGCTTTTCGATGCCAGCCTGGCCGACTTCGAACAAGAAATACGAGAGCGGGCAGCCTGATTATGAAAAAGAACCGCACCCTGGAAAACGCTATCGCTGCCATTCCTTCGGGGGCCGTGATAATGGTGGGTGGTTTCGGCAACCCGGGTACTCCGTTCAGCCTGATCAGCGAATTGGTGCGTCAGGGGCAGACCGATCTGACGGTCATTAAGAACGACGCCAATGAAGCAGGCCACGGCATCAGCCGGCTGATCGAGAAGAGGCAGGTCCGCAAGCTGATCACCACCCACATTGGGTTGAACAAGCTCGCGATAGATCGGATGAATCAGGGCGCTATCGATGTTGAGTTTCACCCTCAGGGCATCCTGGCCGAGAAAATACGCACCGCCGGTGCAGGCAGCTTTGGTTTTCTGACGGATATTGGCATCGATTCTGAGATCACCCGTCCGGAGGATTTAGTCGACTGGAAAGGGACTGCCTATAAAGTGGAAATGGCACTGTCCGCCGATTTTGCCCTGATTCATGCCGCCCAGGCCGACTGGCTGGGTAACCTGGTTTACCGGGGTTCGGCCATTAACTTCAGTCCGCTGATGGCCATGGCGGCCAATCACGTCGTTGTCGAAACACCGGACCTGGGTGCACCGGGCCGGTTCAAACCAGAGCATGTACATACACCGGGCGCTTTTGTCGACAGTGTTGTGCCACTGGAATCACTCACTTCAGACTACGGGATTCTTGAACACCATGTCCGCCGTTGAACGCCTCTTAAGCCGCGCGGTGAAGGAGATTTCACCGGGCAGTATCGTTAATCTTGGCATTGGTTTGCCCACGCAGGTCATGCATTACCTGCCGGAAAACTTCGATGTTCAGATCCACTCCGAGAATGGCATTCTCGGGGCCTGGAAACAGGCCGAACCCGCATTGATGGATCCCTTTCTCATTGATGCCGCTGGCGCGTATGTGTCACTTCGGGAAGGCGCCAGTTTGTTCGACAGTGCCGTCTCCTTCGCCATGATTCGCCGTGCCCGACTGGACCTCACCATGATCGGCGCCTTCGAGGTCGATGCTCTGGGTAACCTGGCGAACTGGAAGATACCGGGTAAGTTTTCACCCGGCATCGGGGGGGCGATGGAACTGGCGCAAAAGACGAAACGAATCGTGGTACTGACTACGCATACCGACAAGCACGGCAACCCGAAGATTCTCAAAACGTGTCGCTTGCCACTGACTGCCAAAGCCTGTGTCAGTCGAATTATTTCTGACCTGGCTGTTATCGACGTGACACCGCAGGGTCTGGTCGTGCGTGAAAAACTGACCGACATCAGCAATGGCGATTTGCAGGCGTTGACTGAAGCGGAACTGACCTTTGAAACCGGGGAGGCAGCTCATGAATTTGTCTGATCGCGAAGCGGATTTGCTGGCCAGTGCCGATTCGGTTTTCCCGAATGCCATGGCGTTTGTTGAAGACATGATTAAAACCTATGCGGTTCTTGGTCAGGAACAAGCGGTTTTGACCTGCGTGGAAAACCAGATGAACGAGCTGGGTCTGCCGGTGACCCGCGTTGGCATGCACAAAGCGACGCTCAGCGAGCATTCGTTGTACGCGCCGGTTCCCTGGGACCACGAACACAAGTACAACCTGGTATCGCAGTTAAGCCCGAATGCCGCTGGTCAGTCTCTGGTGTTGAATGGCCACCTGGACGTTGTGCCCGCAGACCCCTTCGATATGTGGACGCGCCCGCCGAATGAGCCCTGGCAACGCGATGGTTGGTTGTACGGTCGCGGCGCCGGAGATATGCAGTCAGGCGTGGCCGCCATGATTTACGCAGTGCATGCCATTCAGCAAGCGGGCTACCGCATCAAGTCTCCGGTCACACTGCAAACCGTTGTCGAGGAAGAGTGCTCCGGAAACGGTGCGCTGGCCTGCGTGCATCAGGGGTATGGCGGTGACTTTGTGTTGATTCCCGAACCGTTCGGGCCAACGCTGTATGCCGGCCAGGTCGGAGTGCTGTGGTTCAAGCTTGGCGTTCGTGGCAAACCGGTCCACGTTCAGGCTGCCAGTACCGGCATAAACGCCATTGAGAAATTGCAACGGCTGATTCCCTGGTTGCAGGATCTTGAGACCGAACTCAATGAGCAGCATCGGGATGGGCCGTATCGGGAAATTGACCATCCGTTCAATTTGAATATCGGCACCATTTCCGGCGGGAACTGGCCGTCAAGCGTGCCCGCCTTTGCTGAAATGGAAGGTCGCATCGGTTTTCCGCCGGGTATGACGGCCAACGAAATCATGCAGCGGGTGAATGATTGCATTGAGCAAGCCGCGCTCAGGGATCCGGCCTTCGCCGATGAGCATCCTGTGTTGCGGTTCAATGGCTTTCGGTCCGAGGGGCATCTGGTTAATTTGGGTAACCCGGGCGTTGAGCTGCTTTCCCAATGCCATCACACCCTGACCGACGCTGACCCGGAACCCTACTGGTCGACCGCGACCACTGATTTGCGCGTCTTTCACTTCTACAACCGGACTGGCGGCACCTGTTACGGACCTGTGGCGAAGAACATTCACGGTGTCGACGAGTGCGTCAATATCGAGTCCGTTCGTCATGTACTGAAAGCCTATGTGCTGTTTATCAGCCGCTGGTGCCAGTTGGAGAAACTATGAAGCCCGTTTACCTCACGCATTACCGCCGTACGGCATTCAGCCGGGCGCATCCGAAGAAAGCCGGTGTCGATGCCTTGGCTGACTGGCCGGCGGATGCGCTCATGGCGCAACTGATTGACCACAGCCTGGAGACAACCGGCCTTGGGCCCGAAGACATTGATGAGCTGAGCTTGGGGTGTGCGCTGGCGGTAAAGGAGCAGTGGAGTTTCGGTGGGCGCTACCCGCTGATGCAAAGTCGCCTGGGAGATCAGGCCTCGACACGGATGATTGACCAGCAATGCGGGTCAAGCCTCAGTGCACTGCGTTTCGGCATGATGACCACAGGTACGGGCGCTACCGACATTGTCCTCGCTGGTGGTTTTGAACACATGACGCGGGTGCCAATGGGCCCAGCGCTGTTCAAAGAAGGGGTGTTGGGCGTGCCGGCGATGCCTGGAACCAACGGTAAGACCTACGACATGACGGTTGCGCTGAACATGGGGCTGACGGCAGAACGCCTGGCCACTGAGGCGGGAATCAGCAGAGTGGAGATGGATGCCTTTGCCTGTCGGTCGCATCAGCGAGCGCAGGCAGCACAGCTGGCAGGGTTCTTTCACGATGAAATTCTGCCGATCGCACTGACCGATGCGGAGCCTTTCAGTCAGGATGCCTGCATACGACCGGATACTCAGCCAGAAGCACTGGCGCAGTTGCCACCTGCCTTCAGTGACACCGGCGAGATCAGCGCGGGCAATAGCTCGCCGTTGACCAGCGGTGCCTCACTGGGGATGTTAATGTCGGAAGCTGCCCTGGGTAAGACGGGCGCCACGCCGCTGGCGCGGGTACTTGGCTGCGTTGACCGGGGCACCCAACCAGAGTTGATGGGGCAAGGTGTTGTACCGGCCGTCGAGCGCCTGTTGATGCAACACCACCTAAGCGTGGCCGACATCGATTTGTGGGAAATAAACGAGGCGTTCAGTGTGGTGCCGCTCTATGCCCAGAGAAAGCTCGGCATTGCTGACGAGTTGCTGAACATTCACGGTGGTGCTTTAGCCATTGGCCACCCCCTGGGAGCCACGGGGGTTCGCCTCGCCGGCACGCTGGCGCGGTCACTGCATAAGACGCAGGGCCGGTATGGCATTGCTGCCGCTTGTATTGGCGGTGGTCAGGGCATTGCTTTGTTGATTGAACGAGTGTGAGGTGCATGGCCAAAGGCCGTGTGACTGTGTAAAAAACGATGAAAAAATTGGCAGGAGGTAACCCTGAAAACAACCTGAAGCGTTAACACAATAATTAATCCGGATGGATAACAACGATCGATCCTGGCTCAACAGGTACGGTCATTGACCAGTGTGAAGAGGTGCAGTGCGTGAAAACACGCATTGTTTTAATAAAGTCTGAACAGGAATAAGAATATGAAGACACTTACTAAAAAGTTCTCACAAACTCTGGCGACCGCAGCCGTGGTCATTGGTGCAACAGCGATGGTGGCAATGCCAACTCAGGCGCGTGACTTGCCCGAGATTCGCGACGGTGTATTCCAGGTAGCCAACTCCGGTGCCTATCCTCCCTTCAGTTATGTGAACACTCAGGGTGAGCTGGTTGGCTTTGATGTCGATATTGCCAAAGCGCTGGCCGAGAAAATGGGCGTGGAAGTGAATGTGCAGTCATCCCCCTGGAACGGCATTATCGCCGCTCTGGCGGGTGGCCGGTTTGACGCCTGCATTTGCAGCATGAGCGTCACCGAAGAGCGGCAGAAGGCCGTTGACTTCACCGACTCCTATTACAGCGCCGGCCTGTCGGTTTGGGTGCAGGAAAGCACGGATGACATCAACAGTATCGATGATTTCTCCGGTAAGCGCGTCGGTTCTACACTGGGTGAAACAGGTAACCAGTGGGCGGTTGAAAACGGTGAGGGCGAGTGGCGTAACCAAACCTTCCAGGGCCTGCCAGACATGATGAACGGCCTGACCACAGGCCGCATCGATGTGATGATTGCGGACGACGTGCCGGTGCTGGTGGCCATGCAGGAGAACGCACCTGAGATCAAGATGGTCGACGTTGGTGAGTTGCCACGCTGGCCTGCTGCCATTTCCATTCAGAAGAACAAGCCACAGCTGATGGAAGCGCTGAACGTTGCTCTGGCAGAGATCAAGGCTGATGGAACTTATCAGGACATCGTCGACAAGTGGATTGGTGAAGGTGCCAACATCGAGTAAGGGTGATGCCCGTGAGCCACTAACCCCCGTGTTTTCAGGGCGGAGTTAGTGGCGCTCAGGGTTTGAGTGCTCGAGTTTTGGCTTGGCGCTGTTGAGACTGTCGTCGATGGTGTCGCCGGAACCAAAGCTTGAATAACAACAGTAAAAAGGGTTGCCCATGGATGTTGACTTGATGGTCGAGGTTACGCCTCTGTTGATCAGAGCGGCCTGGGTTACGATTGATATTTCTTCCCGTGCCATTTTCTTCGGGTTCTTTGTCGCCTGTGGACTGGTGTTTCTGCAAACCTTTCGGTTCGCGCCGATCCGTTGGTTTGCCCGCGGCTACATCAGCGTTATTCGAGGCACACCCTATTTCGTGCAATTGCTGCTGGTGTTTTACGGAGGGCCGAGCATTGGCCTGCGGTTAGATCCGATCACCTGTGGTGTGTTTGTTGGCGCCTTCAATATTGGTGCCTATATGAGTGAAGCGATTCGGGGGTCGATTGAATCGGTCGACAGCGGGCAAAGCGAAGCTGCCCGGTCACTGGGTTTTGGCAAGGTGCAAACCATGGTTTCCATCGTATTGCCGCAAGCAGCCAGCCTGATGATTCGCTCTGTCGGTGTATTGGCCATTGTTCTGGTTAAAAACTCATCTCTGGTGTCCATAATCTCGGTGGTTGAACTGACCTATCAGGCGCAGCGCCTGATTGGCTCTACTTATAAACCGCTGGAAATCTTTACCCTCAGTGCCCTGATGTACATTGTCATCATCTATGCGGTGATGGGCATTATCGAGCTTGCCTATCGCCGGGCAATCCGTTACACCACCCAATAGGAGAGGGCACGATGGAATTCGACTTTTCCCCCGTTGTTACGTATTTTCCAACCTTGCTCAAGGGCGTTGGTGTGGCCTCGCTGGTCGCCCTCGCAGTGGCGCTGATGTCCATCATCGGTGGGCTGGTGGTTGCCGTTATATCCATTTATACCAACAAAGTTGTTAGCTGGCCGTTGCGCTTTTTCATCTGGCTGTTCATGACTACGCCGTTGTTGTTGCAACTGTACTTTCTGTACTTTGGGTTGGGCGAATGGATACTGATCCCTGCCATTGTTGTCGGTATTCTGGGTCTGGGTTTTCATTATATGGCCTATAATGCCGACATTTTTATTGCCACGATAAAATCCGTATCGGACGGCCAGTATGAAGCCTCCAGATCGCTTGGTTTCGGGCACTGGAAAACCATTTATTACATCATTGTTCCCCAGGCTCTTATCCGGTCAATCCCGCAGCTGGGCAACAACATGATTCTGATGGTAAAAGATACCTCGGTACTGTCTGCCATTGGTGTGGCCGAACTGGTCTACGCCTCTCAATATGCAATCAGTGTGTCGTTCAGACCCTTCGAGTTCTTCATTGTTATCGCCATCATGTACTACGTGATTAATATTCTGATGGAGTTGGGCCAGGCCTGGCTGGAACGCCAGACTGCGTATCGCCGCTGAATCGACTGTATAAAAAGACTAAAAACTGGAGCTTGGTTATGAGCACAGAACAACAGACTGACACACCCATGGTTGAAGTGCGTAATGTCCATAAGCGCTTTGGCGACCTGGAGGTATTGAAAGGGATTGATCTGACGGTCGATCGGGGAAAAATAATTTCAATCATTGGCCCGTCCGGCTCGGGTAAAAGTACCCTGCTGCGTTCCGTCAACCATTTGGAAGTGATTGACGAAGGGGCCATTTTGCTCGATGGCGTTCAGGTTAATCGGCCCGACATGAAGGGCCTGGCGTTTGAACGGCACATCAATCATATTCGTCAGAACATGGGCATGGTGTTTCAGCACTTTAACCTCTTTCCCCATCTGTCGACCATCGACAATGTCACCCTGGCACCGCGTAAACTGAAAGGCATGGATAAAAAGACTGCCCGTGAGCTGGGTATGCAGCAGCTTGAACGTGTTGGCCTGGCGGAGAAAGCCGATGTGTTTCCGAACTGGTTGTCGGGTGGTCAAAAGCAGCGGGTTGCCATTGCCAGGGCTCTGGCGATGAAGCCCAAGGTAATGTTGTTTGACGAAGCGACCTCGGCTCTGGATCCGGAGCTGGTTGAAGAAGTGAACCGGGTGATGCGAAGCCTGGCCGAAGAACATATGACAATGTTAATCGTCACACACGAAATGAGTTTCGCCCGTGATGTGTCTGACTGGGCGTTGTTCATGGACGGCGGTGTGGTGGTTGAAGAGAGCACTCCGGACAAGCTGTTCACTAACCCGGAGCAAGAGCGCACACGCAACTTCCTGCATAAACACCTCGGCAACAACCACTAGGAGGCGCTCTGTGAAATGTTTCTATCACGAGGCGCAGAATGATCACGCGCCCAAACACTTTTTCCTGCGTGGCCAGCCGGCTCCTTCGCCAGAACAACCGGTGCGAGCCGAGCGACTGAAAGACGCCATTAGTGCCGCAGGTGCAAGCCTGGAAATCTTGCCGCCACTTGTCAGCGATGCCGTCTTGCTTAGCAGGCTCAATCAAATTCATACCCCGCGCTATCTCGAGTTTCTTGAGAATGTGGTCGAACGCTGGCGAGCTTTGCCAGCGGCAGCGGACGTGGTAGCGCCCAATGTCCACCCGTGTGGGCACGCTCGGTATTACCCGCGGCATGTCATTGGACAGGCCGGCTGGCACATGCACGACATGGCGTGCCCCATGGACGCAGGCAGCTACCGGGGCATTATCGCCAGTGCCACCACAGCCCAGGCCGCGGCCGATGCGGTGCTTGAGGGCGAAGAGGCGACTTACGCCCTGTGCCGACCGCCCGGGCATCATGCCGGGCCAGAGCGGGCAGGAGGGTTTTGTTTTGTGAACAATTGCGCACTGGCGGCAACGGTCTTGCGAGAAAAGTATGATCGTGTAGCGATTGTGGATGTCGATCTTCACCACGGCAACGGGACCCAGGATATTTTCTGGCAGCGCAGCGATGTCTGGACCGGGTCTGTTCATGTTGATCCGGCCGATTTTTACCCCTTTTACTGGGGTGCAGTCGACGAAGTCGGCGCAGACAGCGGTCTGGGCTATAACTGCAATGTGCCGCTGCCGCTCGGCGCCAATGGCATTGCCTTTCTGCAGGCTCTGTCGCGGTTGTTGTCCGCGCTGGCACAGTTCAAGCCACAGGCCATTGTGATCGCGCTGGGGCTGGACGCGCACAAAGACGACCCGTTGGCCGGCATGACCCTGGAAACCGAAGACTTTTACCGCATCGGCCAGCGGCTGGCTCAGGTAAAAGGACCCAAGGTGATTGTCCAGGAGGGCGGCTACCCTACCGACAGTCTCGGTGATAATCTGGCTGCTTTTTTACAGGGCTTCCGACGGGGTTAACCTCCGTTGGTTTTTTCTCAACCAATAGATTTTCCAACCAACAGAGTGCATTTTATGAGCGATCGTTACATCGACAGCAATCAACGTATGAGTCAGGCCGTGGTACACGGCAATACAGTCTACCTCGCCGGCCAGGTGGCCCCCGATGCCAGCGCTGGCATGCGCGGACAAACCGAACAGATTTTGCAAGGCATTGATCAGATGCTCGCCAAGGCGGGTACCGACAAAACTCACATTCTGTCCGCGACAATCTGGGTCACCGACATGGCGGAATTCAGTGAGATGAACGCCGCCTGGGATGCCTGGGTGGTGCCGGGTCGCACACCGGCGCGCGCCTGCGTCACGGGCAACCTGGCCAAGCCAGAATGGAAAGTGGAAGTCATGGTTATTGCCGCCCTGCCGGCCTAACCTGGCCCGGTTCCGGCCCTGCGGGCCTTGTGCCGCAGGGCGTTATTTCTTTTTGATATAAACAGACAAGAAAACTGTATTTATTGTTTTAAGAACGACTTATTACACTCTCCGGGTCATTACCGCATTCCCTACAGGAGAGAGATCATGGTTTTACGTTCCGTACTCGCGTCTGCTGCGTTATCGCTGGCCTCAGGCCTGGCGATTGCATCGACCCCGCTGGTCAGTGCCGACTGGCTGAAGACTGAACTCAACAACAGTGCCGTTACGGTGCTGGACATCCGTTCAGCCGATGCATTTGCCGATGCCCATGTGCCGGGCTCCGTATTTCAGACCTATGGCGACTGGCGGTCAGAGCGCGAGGGCGTAACCGGCAATTTGCCCGAGTTGACGGTACTCGCACAGATGATTGGTAACCTGGGCATCGACAACGATGACCATGTTGTCATCGTACCGCCGGGTGAGAACTCATCCGATTTTGGCGGTGCTGCCCGTGTTTACTGGACGTTTAAAGTGCTGGGGCACGACAGCGTCAGCATTCTGAACGGCGGCTATAAAGGCTGGGTACAGCAAGGCTACGAGGTGACCAGCGCACCGGTCAGCCCTGCGCCAGCTGAGTTTGAGGTGAATTTCCAGTCTCAGTATCTGGCGACCACCGAAGATGTTGTCGCGAACCTGAACAGCGCAGACGTTCAGTTTGTTGATGCTCGCCCCTCTGATTTCTACACCGGTCAGACGAAGTCTGGCTCAGCGCGTGTGGGAGGCACCTTGCCCGGTTCAATCAACCTGCAGGAAGCCACCTTGCTGGACACCAGCGACGGTGTCGCCTACTTCCTGACTCAGGATCGTGTACGCCAACTGGCCGAAGACGCCACCCTGAAACTGGATGCGGGCCGCACGGTGACCTTTTGCAATACGGGTCACTGGGCTGCCACCGACTGGTTTGCGCTGTCAGAAATTGCCGGCCTGCCGAACGTCGCCATGTACGACGGTTCCATGACAGCCTGGACGCAGGATCCCGATCGTCCGGTACAGACTGAGAAGCGTGGCTTGGGTAGACTGCTGGGCATCTTTGGCGGCTGAAGTCGGCTGACAAGCTTTGTATCAACACGTTCAGAAGCAGCGCCACAGGGCGCTGTTTTTGCGTCGTTACTTTCCATTATCACCCGGAGTCTGAGGACGTCGCCGTATGACTGTATCCACTGCACAGGTAACCGCGGAGCCCGCGGGTAAGTTTCCGAAAATTGACCGGTTTATCGTGTCGGTTTCTCTGCTCGGAATGGCGTTGCTCGCCAGTCTGATCTGGCTGGAAACCGCTCCGTTCCTGGTCGGCTTGTTTTTCGTCGGTGCCTTGCTTGGCATCGCCCTGTATCACGGTGCCTTCGGATTTACGGCTGGCTGGCGAAACTGGGTGGTCAGCGGTAACGGAACCGGCCTCAGAGCTCAGCTGTTCTTACTCGGGCTTGCCTGTTTGCTGATTGTGCCGGTTGTGTCCGGTGGTATTGAAGGCACGGCCGGTACCATTGCCCCGGTAGGCGTATCACTGGTTGTCGGGTCGTTCCTATTCGGGTTTGGCATGCAACTGGGCGGTGGCTGCGGGTCAGGCACCTTGTTCACAGTCGGTGCCGGCAACCTGCGCATGGTGTTGACCCTGGTGTTTTTCATTTTTGGGTCTGTTATTGGCACCTTGCACCTTCCGTTCTGGCTGGATGCACCCGGAACCGACCCGATTCAACTCGCCGCCAGTTTGGGGCCCTGGGGCGCCATAGCACTCCAGTGGGCTGTGCTGGCTGGCTTGTGGTGGCTGATTGGACGTCGCGAAAAACGGATGACTGGCAAAACCAGCCACGGTTTGCTGGAGCGTGACCGGTCGGTATCGGTTGTTCGTACCCTGCTGACCGGGCGCTGGCCGTTTCTGTGGGCAGCGGTTGTGCTGGCCGTGGGTAATTTGCTGACCGTGATTCTGAGTGGCACACCCTGGGGAGTGACCTTCGCCTTTGCGCTCTGGGGCGCCAAAATCGCTCAGTTCATCGGCTTCGACATGACCCAGGTTGAATTCTGGACCTGGGATTATGGCGCCCTGGCCCTGCGTGATTCTTTGCTGGTTAATGTCCCCTCGGTAATGAACTTCGGGTTGCTGCTGGGTGCCATGCTGGCGGCCGGAATGGCCAACAAGTACAACGCGGGCAGTCAGAACCCTTTGGTGTGGCGCTCGGTACTGGCGGCCGTCATTGGCGGTAGCTTGATGGGCTACGGCGCGCGACTGGGCTTTGGCTGCAACATTGGCGCTATGTTTTCGGGCATTGCCTCGGCCAGCGTTCACGGCTGGATCTGGTTTGCATCGGCCTTTGTCGGTTCGTTACTGGGCATCAAGGCTCGACCGCATTTTGGCTTGGGTAACTAAGGAGGCACGTCATGGAACAGATGTATAAACGCTGGCGTGTTGTGGTGATCATGATCGCGATTCTGGTGGCTGTCATGGCGGATCATCTGCGCAGCCCGACGTTTGCCTTCAATATGGGGCAGGGGGGCCAAACGACCTTGATGCAACGTGACCTGGGCGCCTGCGCACCCTGCGGGGCACCTTGTCCTTCCGCGCGCAAGGAATAACGCCACGGTGGTCCTGAATCCCTGAGGTGGCACTTTGGCAGGCGGATGGTGCGCAGAAGTTGGCCAGACCTGCAAGTCTGTTTCTTACCGGCGTAAGTGGTTACCATCGCCCGCTCACTGACCGGAGGTCCGTATGCAAAACTGGGTGTTTCTGAGCATTGCCATTATCGCCGAGGTGATTGCCACCTCGGCGATGAAATCCAGCGAGGGGTTTTCCAGACTCTGGCCGTCGCTGATTGTTGTGGTCGGCTACGTACTGGCCATTTACTTTCTGTCACTGACGCTCAGAACCATACCGGTGGGCATCGCCTACGCCATTTGGGCGGGCATGGGTATCGTGCTGATCGCCCTGACTTCCTGGCTACTCTATGGCCAGCGGCTCGACTTTCCGGCGATACTGGGTATGGGGTTTATCATTTTAGGTGTGGTCACCATCAATGTATTCTCTAAAGCCGGTGCCCATTGAACCTTGTGGTCAACGAATGGGAAAGGGAGGATGACGATGAAAACCATTGGCTTGTTGGGTGGCATGAGTTGGGAGTCGACGCAGACCTATTACCGCCTGCTTAACGAAAACGTCAGATCAGCACTGGGTGGGCTGCATTCAGCAAAAGTGATTGTGTACAGCGTCGATTTTGCCGAAATCGAAGCGCTGCAACACCAGGGGCAATGGGACGAAACGGCGACCATACTGTCAGCGGCGGCCCGGGCCGTCGAAGCGGCTGGTGCCGACGTATTGCTGATTGGCACCAACACCATGCACAAGGTTGCCGCTCAGATTGAACAGTCGATTGCCATTCCCTTACTGCACATTGCGGACGCAACCGCCCGGGTATTGCTCGACGCGGGCATTGAACGGGTTGGCCTGCTCGGCACCCGGTTTACCATGGAGCAGGCGTTTTATCGGGAGCGGCTCGAAAGGCAGGGCATCGAGGTGTTAACGCCAGACGCGTCGCAGCGAGAGCGGGTTCATCAGGTTATTTATGAAGAGCTCTGTCAGGGTGTTATTCGGGCCTCGTCAAAAACCGATTACCTGGCTGTGGTCGAGTCGCTTGCGAAACGGGGAGCTCAGGGCGTGATACTGGGCTGTACCGAAATTGGGCTGCTGGTTCAGCAAGCCGACACCCGGGTGCCGTTGTTCGACACAACACACATTCATGCTGAGCAGGCGGTGGTGTATGCCCTCGGTTAATCCGCATTGGAAGCGACAGTCACCCGGTCACGACCTGAGCCTTTGGACTCATACAAGGCTTTGTCGGCGGCATTGAGCAGCGTTGATATGGTCTCGTCATCGGTCACGGTGCTGGTCGCAACACCAATGCTCAGGGTGACATGGCCGACCTGGCTGGTTGGGTGAGGGATGGCCCGACTGCGGATGGTCCGCAGAATGCGCCGGGCCAGTTGAGTGGCCGCCCGCTCGTCGGCATCGACCATCAGAATCAGAAACTCCTCTCCGCCGATGCGCAATGGATAGGCCTCTTCCGAACGAAACCCGGACCGTATGAGGTCGGCAATGATGCGCAGGCACTCATCACCCTGCAAGTGCCCCAGGCTGTCGTTGTAGGGCTTGAACCAGTCGATGTCGATCATCAGCGCAGAGATAACCCGGTTTACGCCACTGAGTGTTAGCAATCGGCGCAGCCGGTCGAGCGCGCGGCGGTTCCCCATTTGGGTCAATGCATCAGTCTCGGCTTCTACCAGTGCCTGCTGGTACTCATGCTGCAACACGGTCGTCGTATTTTTTGCCCGGGTAATATCAACGCCAATGCCCAGAATCCCCAAACCCGGAATGATCGTTTCTGTGATCAGCAGCCAGTGACCATCGACGGTATCGATTTCAAATTGACGGTAAGGAACGCTGCCCCGGCGTTTCCGGGCATGTGACAGCCAGGTCTCAATATCGTCTGCCTCAATCAATAAGCCACGACCGGTCCGGTGACAGATTCTGATCATGTCACTCCAGGTGGGCGTTGAACCGGGGTCCAGGCAGGTTAGTTCATAGAACTGATCATTGGCATAGGCCAGATCATCGCTCTCATCGTAAAGAAACACCATCGATCCGCTGTCGTCAAACAACGGCTTGAGCGCAGGCAGTAACTCTGCGAGCGACGGTGATGACTGGGCTTGCTTCATAGCGTTCTGCTGTTCCTGTGGGCGGCTGTACAGTTGGGAAAATGACGACACAGCTACTTAGCAGGCTGTTGAGATTCGAAGAATTTCGGCGGCCTGCTATCGGAACATGGACGTTCCGGCAAAATCAATGACTGTTAAGTCACTGATTTTGTGAGAGAAGCAAAAATGGCAACTTTTGGATCTCGTGTGTTGAAAAAGGCAGGAAGCTTTTTTCAACAACCTGTTAGAGCATAGACGGCTACCGACGGACACGCTAATCCGGATTAGACCGATTTACCAACCCCTGATAATTCGCTCTGTTCATGGTCAGGTAGGGATCAGTGCATCAAATAGTGTTCCAAATTGCAGGCAAGTTCGCCTTTTGGGGCATTCGCGTGGCTGTGGCGCCCGGTTTGGATTATTCTTGGGGGTATTGTCTGGTGGGAGTAAGCATGTGCGTAGGATAGTGACAGCGGGATTGGTCTGGTTGGCTCTGGTTGGGGCTGGCGGTTTGGTTTGGGCGGAGGATATTCAGCCCCGGATTATTAATGGTAACCCGGTGACAACTGGAGATTATCTGTTTTTCACGTCGTTGCTCCTGGGGTATGAGTGGGAGGGCGGTATATCTGGCTCTCACTGGAACCCCGTTTGCGGGGGTTCTTATGTTGGAAATGACCTCGTGTTGACCGCTGCTCATTGTGTAGATGACATTAGTAATAGCACTGTGTTTGCAATTGCAGTCGGTAATAAATCGGATGATCTTGAATATGAGTTCTGCAAGCGACTGACTAACGTAAGCCCTGTTACCTGCGATACAACGGCCGATCTTGATTCCCCGCCTGGAGGGTTTGACGAAGACGATTTCACCGGCTTTCTCGCATTACCGGAAGGTTCGGGTGAAATACAACTTAGTAGCCCTAGATCGAAAATGTTGCTCCATCCCCGCTATGTTTCGGGGTCGTTCAATAATGACGTTGCGATAATATACTTAGGGCAAGGCGCTGGAAGTGGATTCGAAACAGACAAAGTAGGGCTTGCAGCATCAGCAAGTCAATGGAATAACCTGTTTAACAATCCGGTCACTGTTATTGGGCATGGCAATACCGATACCATATCGAACGCAAATGACACTAGTGTGGAAACCATACCTAGCGCTAAGTTGCTGGAAGTTGCTGTAACTGCGAAGAGCGATTCAGCCTGCGATGGGTACGGGTCGAACTATGTTGATAGCACGATGCTGTGTGCGGGTGACCCTGAACCATTTAATCCAACGCTTGGGAAAGATTCCTGCCAGGGCGACAGTGGTGGGCCTTTGTTTAGCGGTAGTGTTCAACTTGGCATCGTCAGTTGGGGCGCAGCCTGTGCCTCGGCTAACGGCGTATACACCGACGTTGCAGCAATGCGGCCCTGGATCAATGCGGCTTCCCGGAATATTCTGAACGACTACGATTTCCCCTTATCCGTTAATTTCGGCACCGGATCCGAAACGCTGTCGTCTTCACGAAGCTGGACGTTCAAGAATACCTCGGGTAGCTCAATCACCCTCGGCAGTTTCTCGTTCTCACAGCTGCCCACTGGCCTGAATATGATAGGGAACGGGTGCGTCGGTTCTTTGGCGAACGGTGCCAGTTGTACGGTTCAGTTTGAAGCCAATATGTCCGATGTCGGCAATTACCGGCGGCCCTTTCAGTTTCAGGCTGGCAGCGAGCTGCTTGAGGTGACACTACTGGCCTCGGTATCGCGGGCAACCGGAGGCAGTCGATTCTCGGGCGGGGGGGCACTGTCACCCTGGTTGGCGCTGTTTGCTCTGCCACTGGTGCTGTTCCGAAAAACCAGAAAAGGGCCGTTGGCGTTGATTCTGATGTCGACACTGGGTCTCGCCGCCTGCTCGTCGAACCCTTTTCAATCCGAACCACCCGAGGTCGTTTTCAACCCCACCATCAGCGACCAGGGCCTGGAGTTTTCCGTCATCTCGACCGGCTGCACCCAGGAAAACCATTTGTTGCTGAGGGTCAAAGGCGATGAAGTGGAGGTGGTTCGAACCGAACCGGATATGTGCCGGGCTGCACCTCAGCTAAAGCGGTTTGTCATGCCGTTGCCAGAGCAGGAGTCCGTCTGGCATCTGGCTAACCCGGTACGGTATTCGAACCGGGTGAGTCGTGAAGCACTGAACTGACGGTTACGCCATCAGACAACCTACAGCGCCAAATGCCGGAATTCCGGTGATTCATCACTGTAGCGCCAATATTGCTCGAACACGTCGAGTTGTTGGCGCACGGTGGCGCGGTCATCGTAGTGGGCGAAGCCAGTGTAGCCCGTCTCTGAGTTGCGATACACCAGGCCGCTGCGGTCGCTGAGTACAAAGGTGCCCTTCATCGGTTCGGCGTCGAGGATCTCGGGTTTGATCACCCGAATCTCAATGCGCGACAGGCGCTTGATCAGGTCGAGCCAGGCGTGGCGGCCCTTAACCACAGGGGTGGGTTCACTGATCAGGATACGGACCGTGCTGCGCCGGTTGCTGATCGCGAACTGGCGCAAGGCGGTGGTGAGGGCTTCGTTGCCTAGCCAGTCCCGGTCGAGGTCGGTGCTCAGCACAGTCAACTCCCGGCTGGTCTGGTTGATCAGCTCTCCGGTGTGTTCTATGAAGTCATCCAGGGTGTTCAGTCGAATCACGCCAGTGTCATTGCGCTCGGTCATGATGGTGAGCTCCCGCGTTACTGAATTGTCACTTTCGCATCGATACTTCGTTCAGTGAATCCCGAATCGACAAAAAGCTGCGATAGCGCCTGGGTAGCAGTTTACCGGATTCCACCGCCGCTCGTACCGCGCAGCCGGGTTCCGTTTCGTGAGCGCAGTCACGGAATTTGCACCGGCCGGCGGCATCGTCGAGCTCAGGAAAGCCCTGAAACAAACTGTCGGTTTCAACGTGCCAGAGGCCGAATTCGCGAATGCCCGGGCTGTCGATCAGATTGCCGGCACCGGGTATGTGATAGAGCGCGGCTGTGGTGGTGGTGTGCTTGCCCTTGCCGGTGGCCTCTGAGATGGCGCCGACCCGAATCACTTCATCGGGCAGCAGGGCGGCGATGATGGATGATTTGCCGACGCCCGACTGACCCACAAACACTGAATTACCATCGGCTACCAGGGCGCGAATGGCCTGCATGCCCTCTTCGGTTTGGGCGGATACGGCGTGGGTCTCGTACCCCAGCGCTTTGTATTCTTCCATTTCCCGCACCATGTCGGGCGCCTGGTCGAGCTGGTCCGATTTGTTGAGCAGAATAATGGGGTGAATATCATCGTGGGCGGCGGCTACCAGGTAGCGGTCGACCAGGTTGGCCGGGGTGCGCGGCGTCGGCGCCGCGACGATGATGATCCGATCGATATTTGACGCCACCGGGCGCAACTGACCGCGTGAATCCGGCCGGCTGAGCAGGGTGCGGCGTTCTTCAGTGGCAACGATGACGCCGCCCTCTTGCGGGTCTGGTTGCCAGATCACCTGGTCGCCGGTGACCAGCGGTGGCAGGTTGCTGCGTTTGTGGCAACGGACGGTGGTACCGTCTTCGGCCTCTACTTCGGTGGTGATGCCGTAATGCGCGATGATGAGCCCGCGCCGAGCCTCGCCCAGTTCACCGCCTTCCAGTTGGGATTCAATTTTGTCGGCCTTCTTTTGGGCGCGAGCCAGTCGTTCATCCTGGACTTTCTGAATACGGTGCTGTTGCTGACGGGTCAGCTTGCGTTTACTCATGAATCGACGGTGCTTCTCTTAGGTTATACTCTGGGAACATTCTACTCCCTAAACCCCTTTCGGGGGCACAAAAGGCTATTTGGCATGGATAAAAAAACCAATTTGATCTGGGTTGACCTGGAAATGACCGGTCTGAACCCGGATACCGACCGCATTATCGAGATTGCCACGGTCGTGACCGACAAGGACCTGAATGTTCTGGCACAAGGCCCGAATCTGGTGGTACATCAGAGTGATGAAGCGCTGGATGCCATGGATGAATGGTGCACCACTCACCATGGCGAGTCCGGCCTTACTCAGCGGGTAAAAGACAGCACGCTGTCGGATGCCGCTGCCGAGGCCGAAACCCTGATGTTTTTGAAAGAATGGGTTGAACCGGGTGCGTCACCGCTGTGTGGCAATTCAATCTGGCAGGACCGTCGGTTCCTGGTTCGCTACATGCCGTTTCTGGATGCGTTTTGCCACTACCGCAATATTGATGTCTCCACTCTGAAAGAGCTCGCCCGCCGCTGGCGTCCCGAGGTGTTGGATGGTTTTCAGAAACAGGGCAGTCATCGTGCGCTGGATGATATTCTCGAGTCTATCGGCGAGTTGAAGCATTACCGCGAACATTTTATCCGGTTGGGTTGAGCGGCCTGCGCTCTTCTGTGGCGCCCATTGGCGCTGCACTGGTATCTACTCTAAAAAGATGGTGAGTTACTCTCACTCACCGTTCAGATTTTCCCGCGAAACCGCTTTATATCCTGCACTCCTACCAATAGGGGAGTGCTCTTGCACCCGCTCCGGTAAAGACTGTGGCTAAACCACAATAAGCTCACGCTGCGCGCCTGTGTAACCGCTGTATCCGGGGATCCTGATGATAAAAAACCTCTCTTTTCGTATGAAACTGGCATTGCTGCTGGTGACTACTTTGCTGGGCCTGGCGATTCTGTACGGTGTCGCCTTCCGGGGAATTACCCAGCAACAGATAACCCATGATCAGTTGCAGCAATTGAACCGACAATCTGCACAGCTGGACCAATTGACGATTATTGCCATGCAGCTCGGGGATCGCATGGAACAGCTCGACGAAGCCGGATTTGAAACCTTTGTAACCGATGTGAGCTCCTACCTGAATCAAGTGCAGGATCTGCGTTCCGCAAGTGTTCAACTGGACATCGGGCTCAATGATTTTTTTGATGCGTTTTCGGCGTATCTGACCGCAATTGAAGCCCTTGCCATTCAGGCTGAACAAGTGGGGCTGACGCAAACGACGGGCCTGAATGGCGCCTTGAAAGCCCGCGGTGATGAGTTGCTTGAAAGGGTCGGTTTCCTCAGTGCCATTCGTCAGGCGTTTGCCGAGGTACGTAATCTTGAGTTTGCGTACATCAGTGATCCCGGTGAGGCACGCTATGAAGCCGTAGTGGCCGGCTTCAATGCCTACATCAACCAGATGGTTGCGATGACCATTGAAGAGCGGTTTCAGGAACCGAACCAGGCCTACCGCGATCTGCTTGAACAGCACCGGGTGGCCACTCGTGAATTGGAGGCCTATCAAACCACCGTTACCACTGCACTGGCGCAAATGGAAAGCCGGCAGGCCGAAGTGCGCGCCAATCTGGATCGCCTCATTGATCAGGCGAGTACGGAAGCAAGCCGGAGTTCCCAAACGGCTACGCTGTTGCTGGGCGGCGTCAGTCTTCTGCTTGGCGTGATCATGTTGTTGGTCGTGGGCTGGATTACCAGCAGCGTTCGTCAGACCTTGCAGGGCATCACTGCGGATCTGAACCGGGTTAAAGAAGGCGATCTTAGTGCCCGGCTGTCGGTTAACGCGCGCCGCAACGATGAATTCGATGCGCTCAGTCGCTCGGTCAATGTGATGACCGAAGGCCTGGGCCAGTTGGTTGCCCAGGTTGCTGCCTCGGCGAGACAGTCGACACGTACCATGGAACAACTGGACAGGGAGACGCGTCAGCTGGGTCAGAGCAACCAGCAGATCAATGACCAGGGTCAGTCTGTCGCTGCAAGCACTGAAGAAATATCGACCACGCTCTCGGCGATAACGGACGCCACCCGGCAGTTGTCCGGGCAAGTGGCGCAAACTCTGCAGTCGGCAAGCGATGGGGCGACCACCTTGCAAGAAGCGGTAACTGGCCTGAAAGAAACCTCACAGGTAGTGGCTAATATCGAACAAAAACTGAATAAACTGGAGTCGCTGTCATCCGATATCGACTCGGTACTGGACATGATCAATAACCTGGCCAGCCAGACCAATCTTCTGGCGCTCAACGCGGCCATTGAGGCGGCGCGGGCTGGTGAGGCCGGGCGTGGCTTTTCGGTGGTCGCTGACGAAGTGCGCACCCTGGCTGAACGTACTGTCGATGCGACGTCACGCATCAACACCATTGTCGATGACATTCAGGGTTTCACGCGGGAGGCCATCAGCGTCACCGAGACCGGGCGTCAGCATCTGGTTCAGGTTGAAACCAACAGTGAGAATGCCGAAAGAGCCATCCAGACCATCGAGCAGGACGCCCGCCAGAGTGCTACGGCGGCTGATCAGATGCTGCACTCGATTGAGGAGGTCGACAAGGCTGCCAGCCAGATCAGTCAGGACATGGAAGGCGTTGCCAGTCGCCTGCATGACGACAGTGAAGCGTTGCAGCGGGTCCGCGGACAGGTAGGCGAGGTGTCCGCCCAGTTACAGAACCTGGACCAGCATGCGGGACGCTTCAGAGTAGAGTAGCCAGATGGGGCATTCATGCAGGTGGCATTGCATGCATCCCGGACTCTGACTACATTGTGACGCACGATTCGAATGCAGGGACACCGGTACTGCATCAAAGGAGAGAGTGTGTGAAGCATTTCTGGTTAAAGATCAGCCTGTCGCTGGTTGTGTGTGTTGCCGTTGGCTCCGCAATTGCGGCCAGTGTGAGTGGTGACACCGTCACAATAAACGAAGTCGTTGCGGAAGATCTGTATGTGGCCGGTGAAACCGTGGATGTTCAGGCCCGGGTCGACGGCGATCTGGTTATTGCCGGGCGTAACCTTGTATTAGGCGCCAGGGTTAACGGCGATGTGCTGGCTGCAGGCGAGATGATAACCCTGGCGGCACCGGTAACCGACGACGTTCGAATGACCGGACGCAGGCTTGAGGTTAATGATCTGGTGGGAGGTCACCTGGTGGCGGCGGGTGATGTGCTGCGCCTGGGGCCGGATGCCGACGTGACCGACTGGGCCTGGCTTGCGGGTCGGGACATTACCATTGAGGGGGCTGTTGGTCCCGGTTCGCGACTGGCGGGTCGCGCGGTGACGATTTCCGGAACAGTCAATGGTGACCTTACCGTCTATACCCGGCAACTGATTCTCACTCCGACAGCCAGTATTAACGGCAACCTGACGATTCATACGGCCAATGATCCGCAGATAGATGACAATGCCCGGATCACGGGTGAGATAAGTGTCCGGATTGACCCTGAACAACAACCTGACCCTGAATGGAGCCCGGGGTTTGGACTCTTTGGCGCGTTACTGGCAACAGTGACCGCAGTGGTCGTTTATTTGCTGTTCCCCAATTTTATGGTAACCGGAGCAGACCGACTGAGAGCCTCACCGTTCAAGAGCCTGGGCCTGGGCTTGTTGACTTTAATCCTGACGCCGTTGATCGTCATGCTGCTCTTTGCAACCGGATTGGGTGCCGTGCTGGGACTGGCCTTGCTGGCTTTCTACCTGCTGATGCTATTGCTGGGCACGGTCACCGGCAGCGTCTTTCTGGCGTCGTTGGGCTTGCGCCTGACAGGAAAGGACGAGTCGGCCGCCCGAACGCTGTCTGCGATAGCCGTGGCACTGGCGGTCATAGTGGTTCAAGTGATTCAAATGATCCCGGTCGCGGGTAGTTTGCTGACGCTGGTGCTGTTTCTCGCGGGGTTTGGTGCAGCCGTTGCGACTGTTTGGCGGCGATATCGGACGGCGTGATTTAACATTGCTGTTGCCAATGAGGAGCAAGTGGATGAAATCATGCAAAAAGTAACCATTATTGGGAATGGAGGAGCCGGGAAGTCGACATTGGCGCTGGTTTTGGGAAAAAAGCGACAGTTGCCGGTCCATCATCTGGACCAGGTTATCTGGAAGCCTAACTGGCAACCCGTTTCCGAAATTGAGTTTAAGCAAGCTCATGAAAAACTGATCGCCGGAGAATCTTGGGTCATAGAGGGGGTTGGCTATGATTCAACCATTGCTAAACGGTTCAAGCGTTCTGACACCATTATTTATATCGATTTCCCCATTCCAGTCCATTTTTTCTGGGCAATTAAACGCAGCATAAAATCGTTGTTTTTAAAGCCCGAAGGTTGGGCCGCCGGGTGCCAGCCGGCCACCAAGTTGCATCACATTCTGCGAATTATCTGGGATGTTCATCAGACCACTCGCCCTTATTTGCTGTCATTGCTGGCCAGGCAAAACCGGGACGTTGCTATTCATCACTTGCGCAGTCCCCGGGAACTGAACCGGTTTTATCAAACCCATTGCTAGCAAGTCATGGGCTCTTATCCATAGCTGGCCGGTAGCTTTGGACGCGTGACAGCCAGCGAAACCGGAGCAGCGACCGCACTGTTCTGCGGGTCAGTCCAGTGTTACCACCACCCGGCCGCGCACCTTGCCTTCCAGCAGCAGAGCCGCGGTTTCAACGGCGCTTTCCAGGTTAATGGTCGTGGTGATGGCATCGATGTCCTTTGCGGTTAGCAACTCGCTCAAACGGCGCCAGGCCTCAATGCGATCGGCCTTGGGTCGCATGACACTGTCGATTCCCGCCAGCGTGATACCACGCAGGATAAACGGCGCCACCGTGGCTGGCAGGTCCATGCCCTGAGCCAGGCCACAGGCCGCAACCGTGCCACCGTATTGGGTGCTGGCCAGCACGTTGGCCAGAGTATGGCTGCCGACCGAATCGACAGCCCCGGCCCAGCGCGGTTTTGCCAGTGCACGGCCGGGCTCGGAAAGCGCTTTCCGGTCGATGATGTCCTGTGCACCCAGTTGACGCAGGTAGTCTGCTTCCTGGGGACGGCCGGTCGAGGCGACCACCCGGTAGCCCAGGCGGGAAAGCAGTGAAATGGCGTAACTGCCGACGCCGCCATTGGCGCCGGTGACCAGAATGTCGCCCCGGTCGGGCGTTATGCCATGCTGCTCCAGTGCCATCACACAGAGCATGGCGGTATAGCCGGCCGTACCAATGGCCATGGTTTGTTGGGCGGTAAAAGCATCGGGTTTGGCAATCAGCCAGCGGCTGTCCAGCCGCGCTTTCTCAGCCAGGCCACCCCAGTGTTGTTCGCCCACCCCCCAGCCGTTTAGCACAACGGCGTCGCCGGGTTTGAACTCATCTGAGCTGGAGACCTCGACAATGCCAGCCAAATCGATACCCGGCACCATGGGAAAGTGTTTAACCACCGGCCCTTTACCCGTGATGGCCAGGGCGTCTTTGTAATTGAGCGTGCTGCAATCGACCTTTACCGTGACATCGCCGTCTGGTAGTTGGGCCTCATCCAGCTGCTTCACACTTACCCGCTGTTGGCCTTCTTCATTTTTCTCTATAAGCAACGCTTTAAACATGGTTTACCTCACTGTGCTTGCGGTCTCTCGCGGCATTGGCGCGCGTGCAGATTTCGCACGACTTTGCTGGCGGCTATTGGCGCATCGCCGTCCCGAAACGAGGAGTGTATCAGGGCGCTTTCGTATTGATCCGGCGGGTGCCGCCGTTGGCTGTCTGTTCGTTTTCAGGCCGAACGCCACTTCGCGTTGAAATGTCACGGTCAGAGTCCTGACTGTAGCTCACTTACACAGACTGTGTGCAGTGGTTTTAGGGTCTATATTGGTATTATTTTTAGTGACGATCTGCTGTTTTTAAAAAACGAATGATTATCTGTAATGTAATTAATTTCCGAAAAAAGTGCGAATCAGTCGACAAAAATAGAAGGTTTTACTTTTTGAGCCACCCATCTGCATGGTTATATTTTGATCATCGATCTGATAATAGGTATTAGATTGGTTCTAATGATGCGAATGAGCTAAGCCCACTTAGCCAACTCTTAAAACAACAACAGATGCAGGTTCATATCATGACACATCAACGACTGTTTATGGGTGCCGCCGGTACCTTGCTGAGCGCCGGCCTCATGGCTGCCCCCGCCCAGCCCAGCATTGGCTGGATGCCATCCAGCCTCGACAGTGGCACCAATACCACCATTGCCTGGGATATCTGGTGGGGTGAGAACGGGTCGTCCTGGACACTGTCCGATAACGGCTCGCCGATTTGCCAGAGCAGTCTCACCCGCAATGATCCCGCTGCCCAAAACGGCAGCTGCACGGTCGATCTGGCTGCTGGCAGTCATCAATTGGTGGTGGAGCTGTGTAACGACAGCGGTTGCACGGCCAGTAGCCCTACCCCGGTCAGTGTTGCCGGAACCGGTGATGGTGGAGGTGATGGAGGCGATGGAGGCAGCGGTACACTGCCCAGTGCACCGATGCTGGGCTCGCTGAGCGATCAGACGCTGTCGGATGGCGCCGTCAGTTTCACCGTCGGGTGGAACATGTGGTGGGGCGAGAATGGCTCTGAATGGCGATTGCTGGAGAATGGCGTTGAGATTCATTCTGCCAACCTGGCCGCCAATAGCCCGAGTGCCCAAAGCGACACCGTGGGTGTCACCGTGACCGAAGCGGGGAGCTACAGCTATCAGGTCAGTTTGTGCAGCAGCGCCGGGTGCACTGACTCGGCCGCAACAGCAATTACGGTAAGCGCCGGCGGTAGCGGCGGTGGTGATGATTCAGGAGATTGGGATCCTGCTGACCTCGATATGACGGGTTGGCCACACCCGCTGAAGCAAAACAACCAGGCCTATGACACTGGCGCCAGCGGCAAGCAGGTCGGTGCCTATTTTGTTGAATGGGGAATATACGGTCGCGATTATCAGCCTTCGGACATCCCCGCGGAGAACATCACCCACCTCTATTACGGCTTTATCCCGATTTGCGGGCCAAACCAGTCGTTAGCGGACGCCAACCCGGGCGGTTATAGCGCCTTGCAAAGCCAGTGCGCCGGTAAGCAGGATTATGAGGTTGTGGTACACGACAAGTTCGCCGCCCTGGAAAAGTCATACCCCAACGACAGCTGGGACCAGCCGGTGCGCGGCACCTTCGCGCAAATGTACCGGCTGAAACAGGCGCATCCAAACGTCACCATTTTGCCGTCGGTCGGTGGCTGGACGCTGTCTGATCCGCTGTACGACATTGGCACCGACCCGGCCGCGCGTGAGGTCTTCGTCGAGTCGATGATTGCGTTTATCCGCAAGTACGACTTCTTTGACGGTATCGATATCGACTGGGAATTTCCCGGTGGCGGTGGTGCCAACCCAAATCTGGGCAGTTCGGAAGATGGCCAGGGTTTCGTGACGTTAATGCAGGCGTTGCGCGTGGCGCTGGATGAGCTGGAAGCGGAGACTGGCCGCGAATATCAACTGACCGCTGCAATGAGCGGGGGCGTTGAGAAACTGCAGGCCGTCGGTGATGGCTGGGCTGACGCGGCTCAGGTGATGGATCACATCAACCTGATGACCTACGACTACTACGGCGCCTGGAACGGCGTACTGGGCCATCAGACCGGCCTGTATCCGGCGCAAAATGCAGCAATGCAAGGGTTCAGTGCTCACGAAGCCGTGCAATACATGCTGGGTCAGAATGTCTCGCCACAGAAGCTAAGCCTGGGTGTTGCCATGTATGGCCGCGGCTGGAAAGACGTGACCGGTGGTCAGCCTGGTGACCCCTTTGCCGGCAGCGGCGGCGGCCCGATTGAAGGCAGTTGGGAAGCCGGTATTCAGGATTACAAGGAGATTGAATCTGACGTGATGGGCGGTCCCTCCGGTTCGGGTGTTAACGGCTACGAGGTCTTCTGGGACGACATTGCCCAGGGCAGCTACGCCTGGAACTTTGCCGACGGCAAGCTGCTGACGTTCGACACACAGCGATCCGTCGAAGCCAAAGGCCACTACGTGCTGCAAAACAATCTTGGTGGTCTTTTCGCCTGGGAAATCGATGCCGACAATGGGCACATTCTGAATTCCATGAACTCAGGGCTTGGGCACTCGTTGCAGTAAAGCCTGCCATTCGTGCGATAGCCCTCTGCCGAGTGGCGAGGGCTCAATTTTTACGGGTTGTTGAAACAGGCCTCATGCCTGGTGCGGCGTTTCAGAAAATCCTCGCCCGGGTTGTCATTCGGGCTGGAAAGTATCTGGCGCTGCACCCCGACGACCGTCACATAACAACGATAAGTGGATAAACCATGACCATTAACCCTACTCTGAGCGCGGTGCTGGGCGGCCTGTTAACGGCCGGCTCGGCAGCGGCCTACGATTGCAGCGGTCTCCCCGACTGGGATGCCGCCACAGCCTTTAGTACCGGTGATGACGTGCAATACAATGACGTAGCCTACCAGGCCAACTGGTGGACCCAAAACCAGAACCCGGCAGAACACAGCGGAGACTACCAGGAATGGAGCAGGCTCGGCGTTTGCGACAATGCCGACCCCAACCAACCGCCAAGCCTGTCGCTGACCGATCCGATCGCCGGCTCTTACCCGGCGGGTACCCAACTGACCCTGGCCGCCAGCGCCAGTGATGTCGATGGCACGATTGCCAGTGTTCGCTTTATGGCGAATGGCACAACGGTCGATACCCTGAATCAACCGCCGTACAGCACCGTCTGGACGATCACCTCCGGTGAGTACACACTCACCGCGCGCGCGACAGATGACGACGGCGCGACCTCACAGGCCAGCGTCATGGTCACCGGTATTGGGGGTAATGCAGCACCCAGTGTCAGTCTGACCAGCCCTACAGCCAACGATGCCCCGCAACTGGGCGATACCGTTTCTATTGCCGCCCAGGCAGAGGACAGTGACGGCGAGATCACCTCAGTCGAGTTCTTCGTTGGCGGTGCCAGCGTCGGCATCGACACCCTTGAACCCTACGGCATCAACTGGACGGCCCGGGAAGGCGATTACAGCATCTTCGCCCGCGCTACCGATGACGACGGCGCGACGACCGACAGTACGGGCGTCGAGCTCAGTATCGGAGACGGTCCGGTCGTTAGCGGCTGCCGGCCAGAGGGCTTATACCAAACCGAAGGTGTTGAGGTACCCTATTGCAGCGTCTATGACGAAGCAGGCCGTGAGGACTTGGGCGACACCCACAGCCGCCGTATTATCGGGTATTTCACCTC
This sequence comes from Saccharospirillum impatiens DSM 12546, assembly GCF_000423605.1. GTDB lineage: Bacteria > Pseudomonadota > Gammaproteobacteria > Pseudomonadales > Natronospirillaceae > Saccharospirillum > Saccharospirillum impatiens. The sequence goes on along the minus strand of NZ_AUIH01000002.1, from coordinate 227,195 downwards.
CTGGCGAACGGGCAAGAATGGTCAGCCGGCTTACCTTGCCAGTGATATCCCCTGGGAGAAGCTCTCTCACATTAATTACGCGTTTGCCCACATCAACGACCAGAATGAATTGTCCGTCGGAGACACCAACAACCCGGACAACCCAGCTACTGGCCTGACCTGGCCTGCTGTGCCGGGCGCCGAGATGGACCCGAACCTGGCCTACCAGGGCCATTTTAACCTGCTGAATCAATACAAAGAGCAGCACCCACACGTGAAAACGCTGATTTCGGTTGGCGGCTGGGCCGAAACCGGTGGCTACTTCGACAGTACCGGTCAGCGCGTCGACAATGGCGGTTTCTATACCATGACCACGCACGCCGATGGCAGTGTGAATCACGCTGGCATCGATACCTTTGCCGACTCGGCCGTCAATTTCATTCGTACCTACGGCTTTGACGGGGTCGATATCGACTACGAATACCCAACATCGATGAGTGGTGCGGGCAACCCGCTCGACTTCGACTACGCCGATAACCTGCGCGGTGACCTCTGGCGTTCCTATCAGGTGCTGATGAGCGTCTTGCGTGAAAAGCTTGACCAGGCCGGCGCCGAAGACGGCCAGCACTATATGCTGACCATTGCCGCACCGAGCTCGGGTTACCTGCTGCGCGGCATGGAGGATTTCGATGTAACGCCCTACCTCGACTACGTCAACATCATGACCTACGACCTGCACGGTGCCTGGAATGAATACGTCGGGCATAATGCGGCGCTTTACGATACCGGCAGCGATGCGGAACTGGCATCGGCCAATGTCTACGGTACCGAACAATATGGTGGTATCGGCTACCTCAACACCGATTGGGCCGTGAAGTATTTCCGCGGGGCTATGAGTGCCGGGCGCATCAACATTGGCGTGCCTTATTACACCCGCGGCTTCCGGAACGTTCAGGGTGGTATAAACGGTTTGTGGGGCTCGGCTGAATTGCCCGATCAGACAGAGTGCCCGACCGGTACGGGCGTTAACAGCCCCTGCGGTTATGGCGCGACAGGCATCGACAACCTCTGGCACGACAAAGATGAAAGTGGCAACGAAATGGGTGCCGGCTCCAACCCGATGTGGCACGCCAAAAACCTGGAAGCCGGTATTGTTGGCCAGTATGTCAATGACTACGGGTTTGCCCCCGACATGAACCTGACCGGTACCTACGAGCGTCACTATGACAGTCTGGCTGAAGCCCCCTGGTTGTGGAACGAGAACACCCGGGTCTTCCTGAGCACCGAAGACGAGCAATCCATGAACGCCAAGGTGCAGTACGTCATTGATCAGGGCGTTGGCGGTATCATGTTCTGGGAGTTGGCGGGCGACTACGGCTGGTACCCGGAGCGGGGCGACAACGGCGAATACTACATGGGCACGGCTCTGACCGACATCGCTTATAACGCCTTCGCCGGGGCTGCCGGGTACGACACCGAGCAGAGCACCAACCTGGCGCCGCCCGTCGAGGTCATCGATGTCAGGGTCGGGATCAGCGATTTCAAAGTCGGCGATAACAACTACCCAATCAACCCGACACTGACGCTAACCAACCACACTGACGTCGAGATTCCCGGTGGCACTGAAGTCCGTTTTAACATGTCGACGGCCACATCCAGCGATATTTCCGATCAGAGTGGCGCTAACCTTGCGGTACTGGAAGACGGCAGCAACGCGGCAGGCAATAACATCGGCGGGCTGGACAACACCTTTCACCGGGTCGGGTTCACGCTACCGGCCTGGCAATCCCTTGCCCCGGGGGAATCTATCGACATCACGCTCAACTACTACCTACCCGTTGCCGGCCCGGCAGGGTACCGCCTGCACCTGGGCGATAACGAATACGGACTGGCGCAAGAACACCCGAATCTGCCGGTTGTCACGCCTGAAACCGGCGGTGGAGACGGGGGTGGCAATGGCGACGGTGCTTGCGACGCCTCGGGCGTCAACGCTTACCCGGGCTTTCCACAACTCGACGCTAACGGAAACCCCAGCCATGCCGTTCAGGGTGACCGCCTCACCCATGAGGGCAGTCTGTGGGAAGCCAGTTGGTGGACCAGCGCAGAGCCGGGAACCGACGCATCATGGAGTGACGTCTGCGCGCTGTAAAATGAAAACAGTAGTACCTCTACGACAGGCCGGCCTGGCATTAGCGCGGGGTCGGCCTGTTTTTCGTATTATCAGTTGGAAAAGAAATACGGTAGCCTGCAATTATCGGTTAGCCGGGAACATGCCCGGGTTGGCGACCGGTCTAGTGAAAACCCGCAAATACGACTAGAATCGCCGTCCATCGATTAACAACCCGGTATTTTTCTCATGGGCAGAGCCTACCAGAACAAAAAAGAATCCATGGCCAAGACTTCGGACATGAAAGCCAAGGTCTACAGCCGTTACAGCCGCGAAATATACATGTGCGCCAAAGCTGGCGGTACAGAGCCAACTGGCAACCTGGCACTGGCCTCCCTGTTGGAGCGTGCCAAGAAAGAGCAGGTGCCAGCCCATGTGATCGACAAGGCCATTACCAAGGCGGCCGGTGGCGGTGGGGAAGACTTTGCCGTAGCACGCTATGAGGGCTTTGGCCCCGGCAATACCATGATCATCGTCGACTGCCTGACGGACAACCCTAACCGGACTTACGGCGATGTCCGTACCTGCTTCAACAAAGTGAAAGCCAAATTGGGTGCCTCGGGTGCGGTAAGTCACCTGTTTGACCACAGTGCCATTTTCAGCTTTTCAGGACCGGACGAAGATGCCGTGCTGGAAGCGTTGGCTGAGGCCGATGTCGACGTCACTGATATCGAAGCGGAAGAGGGCACAATCACCGTATTTGCCCCCCATACTGAATTTGCCAAGACTCGAAATGCGCTAAACGCCGCCTTCGAAGGACTTGAATTTGATATTGAAGAGGTTCAGTTTGTTCCGCAGATGACCACGCCGCTTGAGGGCGTCGATGTTGAACAGCTTGAGAAAATGCTCGACTTGTTGAACTATCTGGACGATGTGCAACACGTCTATCATAACGCTGAATACTGACCCTATTTTTGAAGCGGGAGTGTCCTGTCACTCCCTGGCTAACAGGACACTCGTTTTTCCATGACCTCAGTCATTATCGGCCCCTTCAGTCTGCCCATCGGTTACATCATGCTCATGCTGGCGTTTGGCATCGCCATACTCGTTGGCAGCCTGGTCGGTCGACGCACCCGCAGTTCAGTCGTGTCGAAACTGGGCGATATCTTTCTGGTTACCGTCGTCTTCGCACGGGTGGGGTTCATCGCGCTTTACTTTGAATTCTACCGGGATGACTGGTTCGGCATGATCGACATCCGCGATGGCGGTTTTGATCCCTGGTTTGGCCTGGCAGGCACGGTGCTGATGGCGGCGTTCTGGTACTGGCGCCATGCCGATGTGCGCAAGCCACTGGCTATAGCGGTGAGTGCGGGTGTGGTGGCCTGGCTGGGCATCTGGAGCGGGGTACAGATGGTCGGTTACCCCAACGCCGACGTGCCGGATCTGGAACTGGTGGATCTGCAGGGGCAGCCGCAAAACCTGGCCGTGGTAGGCGCTGGCGGGCCACGTGTGGTGAATCTGTGGGCGAGCTGGTGCGGGCCTTGTGTGCGTGAAATGCCGGTGCTGGAGGCTGCCCAGGAAGAGTACCCGGAAGTGACCTTCATCTTCGTTAACCAGGCCGAGAGTCCGGCCCGGGGGCTGGCGTTTCTCAACGAACAGGGACTGAATCTGCGCCACAGCCTGTTTGATTTGCGAGCCGCCATGCCCGCCCTGATCGGCAGCCGGGGCCTCCCCACTACCCTGTTTTACGACGCCAGCGGCACCTTGATGGACACCCATGCCGGCGAGCTATCCAGGGCGACCCTGGCACAGGGGCTGGCGCGGATTCTGCCGGACGAGTAGTGGCATGAGTTGGACATTCGCGTTCAATAAACTACGAATCATCCAAGGACCGCCGGGTGCGCCTACTGAAGGCCGTTAGACAACATGGATGTTGTCTTCGAGCCCCCAGGGATGGGTTCACGGCGTGCCTTCAGTAGGCGTGCGCGGCGGTCCGTCTGGCACCCAAGCAAAGATTACTGATTTGGCAAATTATTCGGCGAATGTCCAACTCATGCCACTACGTGCCTGCCTGAGTCCGAAACCCTTTCGGTGACACCCCAGTCAATCGTTTAAAAAACCTCGAAAAATAAGCCGGGTCGGAGAAGCCGAGTTCGTCGGCGATCTGGTTGATGGTCAGGGCGCTGTAGACCAGGCGGCGCTTTGCTTCCAGTATCTGGCGTTCGTGAATCAGCGCCAGCGCCGGTTTGTTGACCGCCTGGCGGCAGATCGCATTCAGGTGGTTGGCGGTGATGCCGATGTCCCGGGCGTAGTCGGCCACGCCCCGGGGCTCCCTGAACTGCGCTTCGATCAGATCGGTAAAGCGCCCAAAGTGATCCTGGGCGGCGGGCGCATCGTGCGTGTCCTGGGGCCGAACCTGGCGCAGCAGCCAGACGAACAGGCTGCTGAGCAGGGATTCCAGCAACACTTGCCGGCCCAGGCCATCGCGTTGGTATTCCTGATTGATGACTTCAAACAACCGCTCAATGTCGCTGCGCCGTTGTGATACCGAGATGCGGTGGCGCACAAATTCACTGAAAAAGGCGTGCAGCTCGGGCAGCGATTGCGCCAGCCGGTGTACCAGCGGGTGCGCCAGCGTCAGGACATAGCCCGCAGCCCCGGGACCGAAAGCAAAGCCGTGAATCGACATCTCGGGCACAATCACCAGGCTGCCTGCGTCGAGGTGGTATTGTTGGGCATCCTGCTGCAAGACGGCTTCGCCCGCATTCAGATAGAGCAATTGATACAGCCCCCGATGACGGTGCGGTTTAATCACCCAGTCGTGCAGGCGGCTGCGATCGGCAATGGCCTCGCAATGCAGCAGATCCGGCGTCAGCCAGGCGGTCTGTTCGCCATAGAGCTTGAACACGGGAATGGGTTTTGGCTCGGCCATGGTGGCACCCAGTCGGTTATTGAATGGATAATTGTCCAGCTATCCATCAAAAGTACAAGAAAAAGCCCATTTTGTTCCTTCTTTTGCCCTCCATATCGACTAAAAATACCAGCATAAGAAAGCGCAGCCAATAACAAACCGGGCTGTTACTGCTACATCGGCCAGACGTCTGTCGGATTTTACGGGGATTGAAGTGAGAGAGTGGGCTGTCGTGGCGCATTCGCAGCCCATGCATCCCAACCCCGACAGTCGCCTAAACAGGAGTACTGAACATGAAGACTCAAGTCGCGATTATTGGTGCGGGCCCCTCGGGCTTGCTGCTTGGCCAGTTATTGCACCGTAAGGGCATCGACAACGTCATCATCGAACAACGCAGCGAAGACTATGTACTGGGCCGCATTCGCGCAGGCGTTCTGGAGCAGGGCATGGTCGACCTGCTGCGTGAAGCCGGTGTCGACGAACGGATGGACCGCGAAGGGCAGGTGCACGAAGGCTTTCATATGTCGTTCGACAATCGTCTGGCCCGGGTTGACCTGAAAAAGTACTCCGGTGGCAAAACCGTGATGGTGTACGGCCAGACCGAAGTGACCAAAGACCTGATGGACGCTCGCAAAGAAGCCGGTGCTCAGTCTGTATACGAAGCCGAAGACGTTACGCTGCACGGCATAGATACCGACACCCCGACGGTGACGTTCACCAAAAACGGTGAAACAGTAACCCTTGAGTGTGACTACATTGCCGGTTGCGATGGGTATCATGGTGTGTCCCGCAAAACCGCGCCGAAAGACGTGCTGAAAACGCACGAACGCATCTATCCGTTCGGCTGGCTGGGCGTGTTGTCCGACACCCCGCCGGTCGATGAAGAACTGATTTACGCCAATCACGAACGCGGGTTTGCCCTGTGCTCCATGCGCTCCAGTACCCGCAGCCGCTATTACATTCAGGTTGAACTGGACGAAAAAGTGGAAGACTGGTCCGATGATCGTTTCTGGGAAGAGTTGAAGCGCCGCCTGCCAGAAGACGTGGCCGCCCGCCTGGTCACGGGGCCGTCGATCGAGAAAAGCATTGCGCCATTGCGCAGTTTTGTCGCCGAACCGATGAAGTTTGGCCGCATGTTCCTGGTTGGCGATGCCGCCCACATTGTGCCGCCTACCGGAGCCAAAGGCCTGAATCTGGCAGCCAGCGATGTGTATACGCTCTATCACGCCATGATCGCAGCCTATCACGATGGCAAGCCGGAACTGCTCGACAAATACTCGGACATCGCGTTGCGCCGCATCTGGAAAGCCGAACGATTCTCCTGGTGGATGACGTCGATGATGCACAAGTTCGACGAAAACAGCTTTAATCAAAAGATGCAGTTGGCTGAATTGGATTACTTTACCGGGTCGGAAGCGGGGCTGGCTGTTATTGCAGAAAACTACGTGGGACTTCCATACGAGAAAGTGGAGTGAGAACGGTAACTAAGAACAGGTAACCACGTTAGAAAGCGATCGGTACCGGGTGCTTCAGGGGAGGGCGTCGGTCCGCATGGATGCGGACCGCCGAGCTTACATTGAAGTACTTGCAGCGACCTCCCCTGGAGTACCCGGTGCCGGTCGCGAACGATTGGCAATTAAGCCGATTCAACAGGAGGCAAGAATATCCACTGCCGTCAACTCTCCTCCTTGTCCACCATCTCCTCCCCGCAAAACCGACAAAACTCCGCATCGGCTTCGTGTCCGGTTTTGCCGCACCCGGGGCAGCCGCGGTTGTCTCTTTGGACGCGTAATTGCGTGGCCAGTTCAGCGGTATAAATACCCGTGGGCACCGCAATGATGGCGTAACCTGTGATCATGACCGCCGAGGCAATCAGTTGGCCGAACGGAGTAACCGGTGAAATATCGCCATAGCCAACGGTGGTTAACGTCACGATGGCCCAGTAGATGCTTTTGGGAACCGATGTGAACCCGGCCTGGGGGCCTTCTACCAGATACATGATGGCCCCAAAGACCACCACCATGGTGATGACACTGTACAGGAACACCAGGATCTTTCGTTTGCCAGTTCGCAGTGCCTGCATCAGGACTTCAGCTTCGCTGACGTAGCGAATCAGTTTTAGTACCCGGAAAATACGCAGAATGCGTAATATTCGAATCACCAGCAGGGAGTTGATTCCGGGTATCACCAGGCTCAGATAAGTGGGGATAATCGACAACAAATCGACAATGCCATAAAAGCTGGTCGCGTATTTCAGCGGATGGCGAACGCTGACCAGCCGCAACCCGTACTCCAGTGTAAACGCGAGCGTGAAGAACCATTCAATGCCGATCAGTTGGGGTCGGTAGCGGGTTGCCACTGAACTGACAGTCTCGAGCATGACCGCCGCCACACTGAGGAGGATGGCGATGATCAATACCACATCGAACAGCTTTCCGGGCTTGGACTCTGCCCCAAAAATGACATCATTCAGCGCCAGTCGCCACGGAGCCAGTGGCTCTGGCGGAGACTCTTCAGCCAGCCGACCCTTGTCGGGGCCCGGGGGTGGAATGTGAAACCGGTCGGTACGACGCTGAGTCATTAAAACGCTTCACCGACACTGATCGCAAAACCAAAGCTTTCCATATCGACCAGACCGAAGTCTGCGCGGATATTAAAGCGTGAATCGGCCAGGGTCGAATAACGAATGCCGCCGCCGACGCTGGTATGGAACCGGTCGACACCGAAATCGCTCAACTCACTGGCCACCTGAGCCGTGTCCAGAAAACCAGTGACTGCCCAGCGCTGAGTAAGCGTCATGCGGTATTCCGATTGCAGGCCCAGTAAATGATGGTCGACCCAGAGGTTGCCGTCCGCACCGCGCAAAGTGCGTGCACCTTCCGGCCTGGGAAGGCGGCTAAAGGGTGTGGTTTCACACCCATAATCGTAATTGGCACCGAGTGCGATGACATCGTCACCCACGGCAAAGTAGTAGCTGGTATCGGTCTCGATGGTGCCGAAATTGCTGTCGCTGCCCAGAAATTCGACATACTGACGACCGGTAATACTGACCTGACTGCCAGCCGTTGGCCAGTCTCTGTCGTTCCGCGTATCCCACCGTGCCGTTAAGCCGAGACCGCTGTAAAAACCGCCTTCATAGCCGCGCTGACCACCGCTGAGCAGAGGGTTGCCCGCATCGTCTTCTATCGTCTCATTGTCGGCAAACACCAGGCCGCCCAGGCGCAGGGTGGGCGAAACCCGGTAGGCCGCGCCGAACTCGGTTTCAACAGTCGTAAGGTCGTAGATTTCCTCGTCGTCATCGAAACCGGAGTCGTTGCCTTGCTCGTAGTAGGGGGTTGGCCAGTATTTGCCGCCCAGAGTACCGTATAGGTTCCAGTCACCACCGGCCACATAAAAATCCGGCCAGATATAGGCCTGAAACTGGCCTTTGGCGGTGCCTTGCAGCAACAGTTCGAGACGGTCCTGCGGCTGGTTCAGGCTGGTTTGTCTGAACTGACGCATCACATAGGCGCCGTATTGAAAACCGGTCTCGGGGCTTGAGCCAATGGCTGGCAGCAACACCCAGTTGGCGGGTCTCAGGTTTTCAGCCTGCACCGAGCCTATGGCAACGGTCAGGGTCAGCAGGGATAGCGTTTTTAGGGTCATCACGCACTCTTGTTAGGGTGGCCGGAAACAGGCTTCACTATAACCAGCCAGACCAGCGTCGAAAAGGTGAATGCGGCAATTGCTGCTGCATCAAGTGGGTAAAGTGATGCAAGTGACTGGAGAAGACACCGCTGTTTGCCGATATACTGCATGAATGATTCACCGCAGTAGAGATGGTATGAGCACCGTATTGCTGACAGACCTTAATATTTGTGTACTTGGCGACGGTATTGCCAGTGGCGAGGGCGATACCCAGAACCGCGGCTGGGCCGGGCAACTGGTCGACAGCGTGCGTGCCGATCACGGTCCCTTGAACTATTACAATCTGGGCATCGTTGGTCAGAATTCTGAGGCCGTGCTTCAACGCCTGGGTGAGCTCGAGCCGCGGATGCCCCTCGGAGCTGATAACCGCCTGATTCTGGCGTTTGGGCTTATGGACGCCGTTGGTGTGCGTGGCGAGGAACCGCTGCCAGCCAAGACATCCTGGCACAATCTGGCGACGTTGCTGAAAGAGGTTCATGGTCACTATAAACCACTGCTGATTGGACCCCCTGCGGTTTACGATCCGGCGCAGAATGGCCGGATAAAACGCATCAATGGCGGCTATCGTGAACTGTGCACCCGGGCCAGGATACCCTATGTCGACCTGTTTACATCGCTACAGGACGACGTTCAATACCGTCGTGAACTGAACCAGGGTGATCGCCTGCACCCGGGGTCTTTTGGTCACCGCAAAATATTCGATCTGGTCAGCAACGACCGCAGCTGGTGGTTCGGTTGAGTTGTACTCTCAAGGCGCCCGTCTATGCGGAACTCGAGGTAAAGAAAAGTCGCTTTCTGGCCTGGGTAGAGCCGGTCGCTGACCCGCAAGCCGTGCAGACCCGGTTGGCTGAATTGCGCAAACAGTATGCCGACGCACGCCATCTGTGTTTTGCGTTTTACGTGAGTGGCAACAGCGGCATGAGTGACGATGGTGAGCCCTCGGGTACCGCTGGCAAGCCCATCTTCAATGTGATCAGTCACAAGCACCTGGTCAATGTGTTGGCTGTGGTGGTGCGCTATTTTGGAGGCGTCAAACTGGGTGCAGGTGGCCTGGTCAGGGCTTACGGAGGCGTCATTTCATTAGCGTTGGAGCAGGCGGAATGGGTACCGGTTGAGACGATGCATCCCTGGGCGTTTACTTGCCCCTTTGCGTTGGAAAGTGAGCTTCGCCGACTATTGGAACGCTATCAACTGATGCCAGAGCAGGTCGAATATTCGACCGGAGTCCAGATTGAAGTGACCGTGCCCGAAAGCCAGCTCAGCGACCTGCGTCGTGACTTCATGGTTCTGGCGCCGCAGCGGAGCGATTTGATCGAGCGCCGGGTAAGGGCGTTGCGGGAATCCTGAGTGATAGCGCAATGGCCAGTCTCGCCTGGTCCGCTAATTGCCTGCGGGAGCAGGCTTCACTGGCCAGTGCTGGCAGTGCGCTTACCTCAACGGTTATCTGTTTTTCGCCCAATACCCGCATAATATTTGAGGCCATGGATTCCTCGCCATAAGGGATGATGGGATGGTTCGGGTCGTCGCTGCTGTAGCGGATCGCAACCGGAACCACGGGTAAAGCCGTCTCAATAGCGGCTGCAAACAGGCGGGGGTGGAATGGGCGTAACCGATCTCCCGGACCCGTGGTGGCTTCCGGGAAAAAGGTCAGGTACCGGTCTCCGCCGCCCTGTCTCATCAATGCTTGCATCAAGGTAAGAACTTCGGCGTGCTGACTCTTGCCCCGGTGAATGAATAGGGTGCCGCCCCGGCGAGCAAGCCAGCCGATGACGGGAATCTGCCCCACTTCGATCTTGGCCAGAAAGTAGGTGGGTAGAACGCTGCCCAGAACCGGAATGTCCAGCCAACTGATGTGATTGGCCGCGATCAGCCCGCGCGCCTGGTCCGGTGCCTGTAACAGACTGACTTCCACCCTCATAACCCGCAATAGCCGGGAATACCACCATTGTGCCAGCAGGTGTTTGCTGTGCCGGTCGAGCCAGCCAAGGCGTCGGCCGAGGTCGTGACCCAAAATCAGAAAAATGCCCAGAATCAAAGCACCCACCAGGCCGAGCAAACGCACCAGGCGTCTTAACAGGCGCATTGGGCGAGTCGCTTTACAGCATCGGAGGGGTATTCGACAGACACATGAACAGCCTTTAATTGAGGTTGGGGTATCGTATCGCTGAACCTGGGATATCTCAAACGGCCGGCAAGTGATTATGTTGCGACAAAGCCCACTGAATATGTTCCTGAACCAACGGGCTTGCCTCGGGGAGTCGACGCTGCAAAGCCGCAATAATGGCAGCGCTGGTGGGCGCGTTACCCAGGGCCACGGCCAGATTGCGCTGCCATTGTTCAAAGCCTATGCGTCGAATGGCGGACCCTTCGGTGTTGCTCAGGAAGGTGGTTTCGTCCCAGTTGAACAGAGTCAGTAAACTGATGTTATCCAGTGAATGACGAGGCTGAAAGTCGGCTTCACGGGTGGGTTCACTGAAGCTGTTGAACGGGCAGACGATCTGGCAATCGTCACAGCCATAAATGCGGTTGCCCATTTTGCTGCGCAATTCGACCGGAATCGGGCCACTGTGTTCTATGGTCAGGTAACTGATGCACTTGCGCGCGTCCAGCACGCCGGCCTCCACGAAAGCATCGGTCGGGCAATCGGTCAGGCAGCGATTACAGCTGCCGCAGTGCTGTGTTTCGAACGGTGTGTCCAGCGGCAAAGGCAAGTTGGTAAACAGTTCGCCCAGAAAAAAATAGCTGCCGGCCTGCTGGTTGAGCAGCAGGGTATTTTTGCCAAGCCAGCCCATACCACTTTGCTGAGCGAGCTGTCGTTCGAGAACCGGTGCGCTGTCAACAAAGGCTCTGTAGCCGTGCTCTCCAACCCAGGACTCTATCGATTTACCCAGTTGAGTCAGGCGTTTGCGCATCAGCTTGTGATAGTCGCGGCCGAGTGCATAGCGGGAGATGTAGGCTCGATTGGGGTCGTCCAGTGCGGCTTGCATGTCGCCCTCGGGCCGGTAGTCCATGCGTACTGAAATGGACCTAAGGGTGCCTGAATGCAATTTGCTGGCGTCGAATCGTTTGTCCAGGTTTCGAGCCATCCAGCTCATGCTGCCGTTATAGCCTGCATCCAGCCAGGCCTCATAGCGCGCCTGATGCGCCTCGGTATTCCCGGAGCCGATGTGGGCTGATTGAAAGCCGAGCGATGTCGCTTCGGATTTGATCCGTTCTGTCAGGTGAATCAGATCCAGACTTGGAACGATTTGGGTGTCAGCGGGCATGAAGCGATAGCCAGTTTGGAAGCAGGGTGTAAAGTGTGCGGCCATAAACCGGGTTAGACAACCCATGGGTTCCGCACCCGTGGCACGTTGATGTTACACTTTGCGCGTTTGTGCGCGAAATGTCCGGGCAAGTGATCCATCCGTGATGTTCGGTATGTAAGGCACACAGCCAGAATGCGTGAGGGGAGCCAGCCTGCTGCCAGGCGAGTCAAACCCTAACCGAATATTGCCGGTAAACCACGAACGGAGAAACAGAACATCGTGTTGTCGATCACTGTCAGTGAAGTTGAGATGGCGTCTGTCGGGCAGTGTCTGGCATCGGCGTTGCGTGCCAATGGCGGGGGTATTGTCTATCTCGACGGTACTCTGGGCATGGGCAAAACCACCCTGAGCCGGTCTGTGATTCAAGCCTGCGGCTGGTCGGGTAAGGTCAAGAGCCCGACTTACACGCTGCTTGAACCCTATGAGTGCAACGACATTACCGTGGTTCATTTCGACCTGTACCGACTGGCCGATGCCGAAGAGCTGGAGTTTATGGGGCTGCGCGATTATCTGCTGCCCAACGCCCTGTGGCTCATAGAGTGGCCGGAACGGGGCGCGGGCGTGTTACCAGCAGCCGATGTCGTGGTACATTTCAGCGATGCCGGGGCTCTTGATGGCAGTGACGGTCGTCTGCTCAGGTTCGAAAGCGCCACTTCTGCGGGAAAACGCATGGTTGACTTATTGCAGCAGCAACTGCCGAAAAGGCTGACTAGCTGGGAGAAATAGAGCCCGTTTCTATCTGTTTTTAAAACACTCGCGCGAACGTTTTACAAAATTATTATTTTTAAAAATCAATGATTTGGATGTTATTGATTTCAATGGAATCTCCTTGTTTCGGGTACGAGCCTGGTGTTTGGCACGATGCAATTGGTAATGGGACAGTAAATGAAACAGTGGTTTATGAGCCTGGCGATGCCCTTGGGTTTCCTGATGGGTATGGTCGTTATTCCCGGTGGTGTCAGCGCCACTGAAATAGAGGACGCCCGTATTTGGCCGGCGCCAGACAACACCCGCCTGGTATTTGACCTGAGTGGACCGGTTGAACACAGGGTGTTTGTGTTGTCGAACCCGAGTCGGGTAGTGGTAGACATCAGTGATGTGTCGCTGGGTATTAACCTGGCCAGCCTGGCGCTGGACAATAGCGGCGTCTCACGCATTCGCAGTGCTCAACGCGAGGGCGGAGAGCTGCGTGTGGTGCTCGATTTGTCGACTCAATTGAACCCGCGCAGCTTTGTTCTGCGCCCCAATGAACAATATGGCCATCGTCTCGTGCTCGATCTGGAACGGCCGCCTGGTCTTTCCATGGAGCCCAGCGAACGACAAGTCAGTCGCAGCGCTGATGATCTGTCAAACCAGCAACGTAACATCGTTATTGCCATCGATGCCGGACACGGTGGTGAAGACCCGGGGGCGATTGGCCCAAGGGGGACGCGTGAAAAAGACGTCGTACTGGCCATTGCCCGTGAACTCTATAACCAAATGGACGACCTGCGCGGCTATGAGCCCGTGCTGATGAGAACCGGCGACTACTATCTGTCACTGCAACGTCGGCGGGAACTGGCGCGTGAAAAGCGGGCTGACCTGTTTATCTCCATCCATGCGGATGCCTTTACCAACCCCCGGGCGTCGGGGGCGTCGGTGTTTGCCTTGTCTTCAAGTGGCGCGACCTCGGCTATGGCGGGGTATCTGGCAAACCAGGAAAATGCGGCGGATGTTATCGGCGGTGTGAACGGCATTAGCCTGGAAGATAAGGATGAGGTGCTGCGCTCCGTGCTGGTTGACCTGTCGATGACGGCGACGCTGAGATCAAGTCTCGATGTGGGCAACAACATTCTAGGCCAGATGAAACAAGTGGCGCGCATGCACAAAGCCAGTGTCGAGCAGGCGGGTTTCGCGGTTTTGAAATCGCCGGATGTGCCCTCGGTACTGGTCGAGACCGGGTTTATTTCCAACCCGACGGAAGAGGCGAATCTCGGTTCGGCGGGTTATCGCAGGCAACTGGCAACCGCCATTCGACAAGGCGTGACTCATTGGTTCGAAAGTAATCCGCCACCGGGTACCTGGGTCGCCTGGCAGAAGCGTGAGGCGGGTACCTTGCGGCGCTATGTTGTGGTCAGTGGTGATACGTTGTCGGGTATTGCCTCGCGCAACAACACCTCGGTCAGCCGGTTGCGCGAAGTGAATCAGTTGAACGGCTCGGCCATTCGTATCGGTCAGGTGATTCTGATCCCCCAGGGTTAGGGAGACTCCCTGGCGCTCAGTGGTGGCGAACACCCAAATTAGAGACAGTAAAGGTTCTGGTATGCGTCGAATACTAACGCTCTCTCCCCGGCTGGCGAACCAGATAGCGGCGGGTGAGGTGGTTGAACGGCCCGCTTCGGTGGTGAAGGAACTGGTCGAGAACAGTCTGGATGCAAAGGCAAACCGCATCGATGTCGAAGTCGAGCAGGGTGGCGTCAAGCTGATGCGCATCCGCGACAACGGCTCGGGTATTGTCCGGGAGGATCTGGCGATGGCGTTGAATCGCCACGCTACCTCGAAGATTCATAATCTGGATGAACTGGAAGCGGTAGCCTCGCTCGGTTTTCGCGGTGAAGCACTGGCGAGTATTGCCTCAGTGTCGCGCCTGATGCTGACCTCGAAGCCGGCCGAGCAGTCTGAGGCCTGGCAGGTAAATACCCACGGCCAGGACATGAACACTGAAATTCTACCGGCCGCCCATACCGACGGAACCACCGTTGAGGTCCGCGATCTGTTTTTTAACACGCCGGCTCGGCGCAAGTTCATGCGCACTGAGAAAACCGAGTACAACCACCTGGAAGAGGTCGTAAAGCGACAGGCACTGGCACGATTTGATGTTGGTTTCAGTTTGCGCCACAACAACCGGACGATTCACTCACTGCGCCCGGCGACCACTCAGGCCGAGCAGGAGCGTCGGGTGGCTCAGTTGCTCAGCCCGGACTTCATGAACAATGCGCTGGTGATAGACGCTGAAGCGGCGGGTTTGCACTTAACTGGCTGGGTGGGATTGCCAACGTTTTCCCGGTCGATGGCGGACATGCAATATTTCTTCGTTAATGGTCGGGTGGTGCGCGACAAAGTGATCTCGCATGCGGTGAAGCAAGCCTATCGGGACGTGCTCTACCACGGCCGCCAGCCTTGCTTTGTATTGTATTTGCAACTCGATCCGGGCGGCGTTGACGTTAATGTTCACCCCACCAAACACGAAGTCCGCTTTCGCGACCAGCGCCTGGTGCATGACTTCCTGTTCAGGCAGTTGCACCGGGCACTGGCGCAAGTTCGGCCCGATGCAGACAATGATCCTTCCCGGGCACAGTCATCGTCTCCGCAGGGGCTGCGTCCCCAGGCCACGGGTACAATGGCAGGAGAGTTTGCCGGGCAGCAGCGTATGGATATGTCGCCGCCGGTGCACGGGGGTGGCTATGATCATTCCGCCGGTGCCACACAGCCTGCGTCTGTTGCGGATCAGATCGGGTTTTATCAGGCGTTGTATCCCGCTCCTGCCGGGTCATCGCCTGAACACCCGGCGCCGGGCGCCTGGGATCGGCCGGCTCAGCCATTGCCGGATGCCGATGGCGACATGCCCCCGCTGGGATTCGCCGTGGCTCAGTTGCACGGTATTTTTATTCTGTCGCAAAGTCAGCACGGGCTGGTTGTGGTGGACATGCACGCCGCCCATGAACGCATCACCTACGAGCGGATGAAGCGTCAATACGATCAGCAAGGCCTGCAGGCCCAACCGGTTCTGGTGCCCCAGAAACTCTCGGTCAGTGAGCGCGAAGCGAATGTTGCCGAGGAATTTGGGCATTTGCTGGTGCAGTTCGGCATGGTGATCGAGCGGCTGGGGCCGGATACTCTGATTGTTCGCCAGACACCCGTGTATCTCCAGCAGGCCGATGTTGAACCACTGGTGAGGTCGGTTCTGGCCGATTTTATGGAGCATGAGACCTCGGATGCCATTGTAGCCCGGCGCGACGAGATATTGTCCAGCATGGCTTGCCATGGTTCGGTACGCGCCAATCGTAAGCTGACCATTCCCGAAATGAATGCTTTATTGCGGGACATGGAGCGCACTGAACGAAGCGGCCAATGCAACCATGGCCGCCCCACCTGGACCCAGCTATCGCTTGATGACCTCGACAAACTGTTTCTAAGGGGGCGATAGGTGAGTCCACAGGTACCCACGGACAAACCAGCCGCTGTGTTCCTGATGGGGCCAACAGCGGCAGGCAAAACCAATCTGGCACTGTCGCTGGTGGACTCCGGGCAGTACGAGATCATCAGTGTGGACTCAGCCCAGGTGTTTCGCGGAATGGATATTGGCACCGCCAAGCCGGATGCGGCCACTCTGAAGCGGGCACCTCACCATCTGATCGATATCTGCGACCCGGCCGACAGTTACAGCGCTGCCCGGTTTCGAACCGATGCCCTGGGCGTCATGAACGATATTCAGCAACGGGGCCGGATTCCCTTGCTGACGGGCGGAACCATGCTCTACTTTAAAGCATTGGTTGAGCCAATGGCTGATATGCCACCGGCCGACGAAGTGGTGCGCAAGGCGTTGTTGGCGCAATTGGACAATGAAGGCCTGGCACCCTTGCTTCACGAGTTGGAGCGGGTTGACCCCAGGGCGTTCGCGGGCATAGACCGCCAAAATCCACAGCGAGTCGTGCGCGCTCTGGAAGTCTACCGGGTGAGTGGCCGGCCTATCTCAGCGTTCTGGGCTGAATCCGTGAACGACGGCAAGGGTCGTCTGGCCGACCAGGCCGCCGATGCGTTTCCCTGGCGCCTGCTACAACTGGCCGTCATTCCCTCTGATCGAACCGTTTTGCATGAGCGCATAGCGTTGCGGTTCCGTCAGATGCTGGATCAGGGTTTTGAGCAGGAAGTACGCGCGCTGATGGCGAGAGGAGACCTGCATCCGGACTTGCCCAGTATCCGGGCCGTAGGTTACCGGCAAATGTGGCAGTACCTGGAAGGCCAGATCGACCATTCAACGCTGATCGACACCGGGGTAGCGGCCACTCGTCAGCTGGCAAAACGGCAACTGACCTGGCTGCGCAAATGGCCGGAGCTGGCGGTGTTGGACCCGGTCGGTGCCGACGGGGATCGCCGCATTATTGACCAGGCGTGGCAAATCTTGCGTAAATCGGGACTTTAGTAGACGAATTGCATCCACATCAGCTTGAAATTCGCCTACAATTCCACAATATCTTGCGGATTGTGGAGTGATCTGGCGGGCGTTTGCCGGCCCGATCGTGACAACCCAGACTTTTTGTCGACCCGGGGCACGCAAGCCTGACCAGTAAGGGTTCAGACCATCCGGTTTAGGCCGGGTGTGCGAAACATGCCAGTCAGGCTATGGTGTCAATGGTGACGCTGGAGCAATCCATCCACGGCAAGCCGGGTGCTTGAATGTCCAGTGACGTTCGGCACTGTCGGAATGCCCATAAACGATTACTATAATCCTTCGTTAAAAGGAGTTCGACATGTCAAAGGGGCATTCGTTACAAGACCCTTTCCTCAATGCGCTGCGGAAAGAACGTATTCCAGTTTCAATCTTTCTGGTGAATGGCATCAAGCTGCAAGGGCAGATTGAGAGCTTTGACCAGTTTGTCATCCTGCTGAAAAACACCGTGAGCCAGATGGTCTACAAACACGCCATTTCCACTGTGGTACCAGCACGTAATGTTAAAATTCCTCATGAAAGCGAAGAAGTCACCATCGAGTGATGACGCCGTCATGCAGGTTAGCCCGGTCAATGTCCGGGTATCGGAGAGTCTGATTGTTTTTTGAACGTGTCGAAGGCGGGGACCGAGCGGTATTGGTCCACGTCGATTTTCCCGAATCTGCCAACCGGGAAGACCCCCGGGAATTCGAAGAGCTGGTGACCTCTGCCGGCGCCACGCCCGTGGCTACGCTTGGCGGGTCCCGATCGGCGCCGCACCCGAAGTACTTTGTCGGGTCGGGCAAGCTGGAAGAAATCAAGGCGGCGGTTGAGGCTACCGGGGCTGAGGTGGTGTTGTTCAACCATACTTTGTCGCCTTCTCAGGAGCGTAATGTCGAGCGCGCGGTCGAGTGCCGGGTGCTGGACAGAACCGGGCTCATTCTTGATATCTTTGCTCAGCGCGCGCGCACCCATGAAGGCAAGCTTCAGGTCGAGCTGGCTCAGTTGCAGTACCAGAGTACCCGGCTGGTGCGTGGCTGGACCCACCTGGAACGTCAGAAGGGCGGGATTGGGTTGCGAGGCCCCGGTGAAACCCAGCTGGAAACCGACCGGCGGTTGCTTCAAGTGCGCATCAGTACCATTCATCGTCGGCTCGAAAAGGTAGAGAAGCAGCGTGACCAGGGTCGACGCGCGAGAACCCGGTCGGATACGCCGACCATCTCGCTGGTGGGTTACACCAACGCCGGCAAGTCAACGCTGTTTAACGCCCTGACGCAGGCCGAGGTGTACGCGGCCGACCAGCTATTTGCCACCCTTGACCCCACGTTGCGTCGACTGAGCATTCCCGATATGGGCGATGTTGTATTAGCCGACACCGTGGGTTTTATCCGGCATTTGCCGCATAAGTTGGTACAGGCGTTTAAAGCGACCTTGCAGGAGACCGCCGATGCCGATTTGCTGTTACATGTGGTCGATTGTGCTGATGAAGACCGTATAGAGAATATGGAGCAGGTTGAGCTGGTACTGGAAGAAATTGGCTCGATGGACCTGCCCCGACTGGAAATCTTCAATAAGATTGACCTGTTGGACGATTTTGCCCCGGCCATTGAACGGGATGACCAGGGCCGACCGGTGCGGGTCTGGGTGTCCGCACAGTCGGGTCAGGGACTGGCATTGATTCAACAGGCCATTGCTGAGTGCCTTGGTGATGAGATTATTGCACGTAAAATCAGCCTGAAACCGAACGAATCGGCTTTAAGGGCTGCACTCTATCAGTACAATGCGGTACTGTCTGAGGATTATGATGCACAGGGGCTGTCGGTCCTGGATATACGAATCCAGAAGAAAGACCTAAAACAGTTGCTGAAGAAAAACGGCCTCGATGCAGAGCGGTTCGGTGTTAGCGAACCCCGGGAATTTTTTGAGTTGTGACGGTTATCGGCTATCGGCCGACGATCATCAACCCAACCCTTTATCATTTGAAAACGGAGATGACCATGGCGTGGAATGAACCACCAAATGGCAACAACAATAACGATCAGGATCCCTGGGGGAACCGGCGCCGTAAAGGCAACGATGGCCCGCCAGATCTGGATGAAATTTTCAAGCAGGTCAATGAGAAACTGAATAAGTGGCTCGGCGGCGGCAAAAAGAAAGGCGGCGGTGGATCCGGTGGCACTGGTGGTTCCGGTGCCAGCATTGGGGCCATTTTCGGTATTTTACTGGTGGTGTTTGTGGCTTACGCCGCCTATGACTCGATTTATACAGTCGATGAATCCGAGCGGGCGGTTGTTCTCCGTCTGGGCGAATTCAGCAGCGTTCAGTTGCCAGGTTTGCATTTCAAGGTACCGTTCATCGATCAGATTGATCAGAAAGTAAACGTTACCGAAGTTCGAAGCCTCCGCTTGCAGGAAAGTATGCTCACCGGAGACGAGAACATTGTATCTGTGACCATGTCGGTAGAATACCGTGCTGCGGATGCTGAAAAGTTCGCGCTGAATGTGCAGCAGCCGGAAACCAGCCTGGCGAACGCCGCCGAATCAGCTCTGCGCCATGTCATTGGCTCCGCCACACTGGAGCAGGCACTGACCGTCGGTCGAGACCAGATTCAGGTGTCGGTGCGTCAGCGTTTGCAGAACTACCTGAACCTCTATGACGTGGGTATTGAACTGGCGCAGTTGAACATCAACGACACCTCGCCTCCGAACCAAGTGCAAGCCGCGTTCGATGATGTGATCACCGCCCGAGAGGACCAGCAACGGCTGATCAACGAAGCCCAGGCCTATGCCAACCAGATTTTACCGGTAGCTCAGGGTCAGGCGCGTCGTCAGTTGGAAGAAGCTCAGGCCTATCGTGAGCAAGTGGTTGCTAACGCAACAGGTGAAGCGGACCGTTTTACCGACATCCTGGGTGCCTACAGTGAATCACCGGAAGTGACGCGCGAACGTCTCTACCTTGAATCCATTTCACGCATCTATGCAAATACCAATAAGGTGTTGGTGGATGTCGAAGGTGGTAACAACATGATGTATCTGCCACTGGATCAGTTGCGTAACAACGCTTCGGGCGGACAGACGCCATCCGGCCAGGTTCTGAGCCCGACCGGATCCGGATCCAATGTGAATAACTTGTCGAGCAGTGAAGTGCGAAGTCTGACTGATCAGATTTTGCGTGAAATTGACCGCCGGCGAGCAAACTGAGGAGGCTGAACTATGAGTACTCGTAATACAATCCTGCTCGCCGTGCTCGCTCTGGTTGTCTTTATTGGCTTGCAAAGCGTTTATGTCGTGAGCGAAAAACAGCGTGCTATTAAACTGCGATTTGGTGAAGTGGTTGCAGCCGATGTTGAACCAGGCCTGCAGTTCAAGGTGCCGTTCATTGAGAACGTGCGCAAATTTGAAGCCCGTCTCATTACACTCGACAGTGAATCTGAGCGATTCATCACCAGCGAACAGAAAGGTCTTGAAGTAGACGCCTATGTTCAATGGCAGATAGATGATGTGCGTGAGTTTTACACAGCTACCAGCGGGGGCGATTTCTTCCGTGCTAACACCATTCTGGGTAACCGGGTTAATTCGGCACTGCGTGACGCCTTCGGTCGTCGTACATTGCGTGAAGTGGTTTCAGGGCGTAGCGAAGACGAGCCACTGTCAACAGGAACCGAGATCGAAGACGAGGGTGAACGGGATCGGCTGTTGCGAGAAGTGACCGCCGATGTGGACAGTTTTGCTCGCAGTGGTCTGGGCATCAGGGTTATTGATATCCGGGTGAAGGCAATTGACTTGCCACAGGAAGTGTCGGCTGACGTATTTAGCCGGATGCGTTCGGACCGTCAGCAGGAAGCTCAGTTGTTCCGGTCTAACGGTGAGCGGGAAGCCGAAGAAATCAGAGCTTCTGCCGACCGGCAAGAAACCGTGATACGGGCCAATGCGTTTCGTGAATCGGAACAGATTCGTGGTGAAGGAGACGCCGAAGCTTCACGGGTCTATTCAGACGCTTATTCTCAGGATGGTGAGTTCTACAGCTTCTATCGCAGCCTCGGCGCTTACGAACAAAGCTTTGGCGGAAACGGCGACATACTGTTGCTGGAACCGGACAATGACTTTTTCCGCTACTTGCAATCGAAAACGGGCGTGCTGTCCCCAAGCGAAGAGTAGCCAGGCCTGAATGCCCCGCCCTTTGAGAAATAGTTAAAAAAGGGTTGGGGACCGGCCATTGCAAGTGTAGAATCCATCAACCGGGCTCTGTGCCCGGTTTTTTTGTGCCTGGTGTTGGCAAATGGCGGCCTGAAAGCCGCGATGAGACCACAACGTCCGGTAAAATCCTGATTGAATGAACGGGAACGTGTTTCGGCATGACCATAGCAGAACGCTGGCTGTTGCCCGACGGTATCGAAGAAGTCCTGCCGCCGGAAGCCGCACGAATTGAGGCCTTGCGCCGACTTCTTCTTGATGAATACCGTACCTGGGGTTACGACCTGGTGATTCCGCCGAGCGCCGAATACCTGGAATCCCTGCTGACCGGTGTTGGCCATGACCTGGACTTGCTGACCTACAAGATCACCGACCAAACCAGCGGTCGCCTGATGGGTCTGAGCGCCGACAATACTCAGCAGGTTGCGCGGATGGACGCGCACAGCCTGCCACGCAAAGGTGTGGCCCGCTATTGTTACTCAAGCAATGTGCTGCACACCAAAGCCACGCACCTGTTGTCGTCACGCAGCCCCATTCAGGTGGGTGCCGAACTGTATGGCTATTCCGGAATCGACAGCGATATCGAGATCGTTTCGTTGATGCTGACTTCGCTGGCCCGGGCCGGATTGGTGAACGTAACGCTGGATCTGGGCCACATTGGTGTTTATCAGGCCCTGATAGAAGCGTCGGGCCTGGAAGGCGATGAGGCGGCTCAACTGTTCCGACTATTGCGCCACCGTTCGCTGCCGGAGCTGAATCGCTGGCTGACAACGGCCCCGTTGACCGATGATTTCAAGCGCTGGTTTGCGTTGTTGCCTCAATGCGCGGGCTCCATGGATCAACTGGCAAGCTGGCCAGAGCGGTTTGACGGCGCACCCGAAGGTGTGCTAACGGCACTGGATACCCTGACCCGGATCGCCGAGGCATTGAAGGCGCGCTTTGCGGATCAGCCGATCCATCTCGACCTGGCTGAATTGCGCGACTTCAATTACCACACCGGTTTGGTGTTTTCGGCGTTTGTGCCGGGTTTTGGACAGGCTGTTGCCAAGGGCGGTCGGTACGACTCAACCGGCAAAGTATTTGGCCGGGCGAGACCGGCGACAGGCTTCTCCAGTGATTTGAAAATTCTGGCCAGTCAAACGCGCGGCCAATGGCATGAAGCAGCGGGTATACGGGCACCAGCGGTGTCCGATCCGCTGCTTATTGAGAGAATCAGCCAATTGCGGGCAGCTGGCGAGCGGGTTATTCAAGTGTTTACAGAGCAGACGGCGCCCGAAGAACTGGGCTGCGACCGGGAGCTTGTGCTGGAGCAGGGCGACTGGCAGATAAAGCCGCTGACCTGAAGCGGCTCAGCGCTGCTTGGCCTGGCTGTTTCGGACAGTCAGCGAATTAACCAACCATTTTATCAACTACAGGCAAAATACAATGGGTAAGAATGTTGTCGTACTCGGCACCCAGTGGGGTGACGAGGGCAAAGGTAAGATCGTCGACCTGCTGACGGAAAAAGCGTCGGCTGTGGTGCGCTTTCAGGGCGGGCACAATGCCGGCCATACCTTGGTTATCGACGGTGTCAAAACCGCATTGCATCTGATTCCTTCAGGCATTTTACGCCAGGGCGTCAACTGCATCATTGGCAATGGAGTCGTGTTGTCGATTGAGGCGCTGCTGAAGGAAATGGCCATGCTTGAAGAGCGTGGCGTTCCAGTGCGCGAGCGACTGCGCGTTAGCCACGGTTGCCCATTGATTTTGCCGGTACACATCGCCCTCGACCAGGCGCGTGAAAACCGTCGTGGTGAAGCGAAGATCGGGACCACCGGGCGCGGTATTGGCCCGGCCTATGAAGACAAAGTTAGCCGTCGTGGTGTGCGTCTGGGTGATGTCTTTCAGCCCGGTTTCGCCGATAAAGTCCGCGAGTTGATGGATTACCATAACTTTGTGCTGGTTAATTACTATGGCGTAGACGCCATAGACGTCGACAAAACCCTGGCTGAAGTGACCGAGCAGGCGCAAAGCATTCGCGACATCACGGTCAACTCGGTCGGCCTGATTCACAGCATTCGCGAGCAGGGCGGCGACATCATGTTCGAAGGAGCCCAGGGCTCACTGCTGGACATCGACCACGGCACCTACCCCTATGTGACGTCCTCAAACACCACCGCTGGCGGTGTTGCGACAGGCTCGGGTGTTGGACCGCTGTACCTGGACCAGATTATGGGCATCACCAAGGCCTACACCACCCGCGTAGGTGCCGGCCCGTTCCCGACGGAGCTGTTCGACGACGACGGCAAGTACCTGGCCAAGAAAGGCAATGAGTTCGGAACCACCACGGGCCGCCCGCGTCGCTGCGGCTGGTTCGATGCCGTGCTGGTCAAGCACAGCATTCGCATCAACAGCATCAATGCCATCTGCCTGACCAAGCTGGATGTTCTCGACGGCCTGAAAACGGTCAAGGTATGCGTGGGCTATCGCGATGAAGCGGGCAACGAGGTTGAGTGGCCGGAATCAGCAGAAGCCTTCGCCCGGGTAACACCGGTCTACGAAGAGCTGCCGGGCTGGGATGAATCCACTGTTGGTGCGAGTGAACTGAGCCAGTTGCCACAGGGCGCACGCGATTACATCGCCTACCTGGAAAAAGCCATTGGCGCGCCAATCGATATCGTCTCAACCGGTCCGGACCGAATTGAAACCATCGTATTGCGCCACTCGTTCGATATTCAGTGACCCGAGTTCCGGCATTTGCATAATGCCAGCGGTGGGTGACGGTGGTGCCTACGCGGGGTAGTCCGCAGCATGGACTAAAACGCCTGGAGCGTTTTAGCATGAGCGAAGCGAGCCCGAAGGGTGAATCCCAGGGAGGGGATTCATATCCTGCGGTCTAGGCCCCATGGATGGGTTTACGCCGACCCCGCGTAGGCACCACCGTTAGCCGCCGCGTACGACAACCACCGAACCTAAGCCAGCCTCTCCGTTTTGGCCGTAGCCATGCTGTTACAGCCGTCTGCAGACAACCTTATTCAGAACCCAAACAATGCGTTATACTGTGCGCGCGTTAGTCAGCCGATACCCATTGGCCGCCGAGGCGGTTACCAAACTGGAGGTTGACATGGACGCACTATTGATCAAATTTTAATCAACAAGGATTACGACCTATCAGCCGACGGAAACCTGCTGACCCGAATCTTGAACGGGAAGCTGAGAAATACGAAAACCCCATTCCCAGTCGGGAATTTATTCTGGAGCACCTGGAAAACCGCCAGGGCCCCGCAACACACCCCGAACTGTGCGATGAGCTGGGCCTTGCCGACGACGAACGCGATATTGAAGCACTGCGTCGCCGTCTGATTGCCATGGTCCGCGACGGCCAGTTGCTGTGCTCGCGCAAAGGCGCCTTTGGCCTGATCGACAAGATGGATCTGGTTAAAGGCCGGGTGCAGGGCCACCCCGATGGCTTTGGCTTCCTGATTCACGATCAGGGCGGCAAAGACTACGTGTTGAACCACCGCCAGATGCGCTGCTGCTTTGATGGCGACGTGGTATTGGTCCGCAAGGGCGGTACCGACCATCGCGGGCGCGTTGAAGCCATTATCACGGAAGTGCTCGAGCACAATACCCACGAAGTAGTGGGCCGGTATTTCAACGACGGTGGCATTGGCCGGGTTGAACCGGAAAACCGTCGTGTCAGCATCGATGTATTGATTCCAGCAGGCAATGAGGGCGACGCTCAGCCCGGCGAAATCGTGGTGGTCGATGTGCTCGAGCAGCCGCAGTTCCGGCGCCAGCCGGTCGGTCGTGTTACCCAGGTTTTGGGTGAGCACATGGCACCGGGCATGGAAATCGACATCGCCCTACGCACCTATGACATTCCGCATGAATGGCCGTCCGAGGTCGAACACCAGATCGACGGTATGAGCGATCAGGTTGCCGAAGCCGATAAGGAAAACCGGGTTGATCTGCGCGACAAAGCGTTTGTCACCATCGACGATGAAACCGCGCGCGATTTTGACGACGCGGTACTTGCCGAGTCGGTAAAGGGCGGTGGCTGGCGTTTGTACGTTGCCATTGCCGATGTTTCCAGCTACGTGGCGGTCAACTCGCCGCTGGACGTTGAGGGCCGCAAACGATCGACCTCGGTGTATTTTCCCGAGCGCGTGATCCCGATGTTGCCGGAAATATTGTCAAACGGTCTGTGTTCACTGAATCCGAACCTCGATCGTCTGACGCTGGTCTGTGAAATCAACGTCTCGGCCACCGGTAATATTGACAGTTACCGCTTCATGGAAGGCCTGATCAATTCTCACGCCCGCCTGACCTATAACAAGGTAGCGCCGTTGCTGGAACCCGAAACCGCCGCTGAGGCGCGGGAAACCATGCAGCAGGAATACGGTGAGGCGGTGCTTAAAAACCTGACCACGCTGCGCGAGCTGTACAAGATTTTCCGCTTTCAGCGGCGCAAGCGTGGCGCCATCGATTTTGAAACCGTCGAAACCAAAATCGTGTTCGATGCCGATCGCAAGATAGAACGCATTGTGCCCAGCGAGCGTAACGATGCGCATCGCCTGATCGAAGAGTGCATGCTGATCGCCAACGTCTGTACGGCGAACTTTATGCAGGAACTCGAGATTCCGGCGCTGTACCGGGTGCACGATACGCCATCGCCCGAGCGTCTGGAAAACCTGCGCAAATACCTGGGTCAACTGGGGCTGGATCTTAAAGGCGGCGATAAACCGCATGCTAAGGATTACCAGACGCTGTTGAACCAACTCAAAGGCCGGGAAGATTTCCAGCTGATTCAGACGATGCTGTTGCGGTCGATGAATCAGGCCAAGTATCAGCCTGACAATCTGGGCCACTTTGGTCTGGCGTTTGATGCCTACACCCATTTTACCTCACCGATTCGCCGCTACCCGGATTTGCTCACCCACCGGGCGATCCGCAGCGTTATCCGTTCCGGCAAGCGCACGTCGCTGGTGCGTCGGGTGCGCAGTGCACCCAAGCTGAACCAGAAAGACATCTATCCCTACGATCTGCAGGCCATGGTTGAGCTGGGTGAGCATTGCTCACTGACAGAGCGCCGTGCCGACGAAGCGACCTGGGATGTGGTGGCCTGGCTCAAGTGCGAATACATGAAAGACCACGTTGGCGACGAGTTCATGGGTACGGTGTCGTCTGTGACTAACTTCGGGCTTTTTGTTCAGCTAGATGAAGTCTACGTTGATGGTCTGGTGCACATCAGTTCGCTGGCCAGCGATTATTACCAGTTCAACGAAGTGGCGCATTGCCTGGTCGGGGAGCGCACGCGAGTCAGCTATGGCCTGGGTGACCGGTTACAGGTCAAGGTTATGCGGGTTGATCTCGATGACCGTAAAATCGACTTTGAACTGTCGGGCGACTGGGTGCAAAAGCCAGCTCGCCCCGGTACTGCCAAAGGCTCAAAGGCCAAGGCACGTCCGGCACAAAAAACCGGCGCCGGTGACGAACCGAAAAAAGGCAAGAAGTCGGGCGGTAAGCGCAAATCCCGCCCGCGTCGTAAAAAAGAAAGCTGACATCCCGATAGACAGGATCACCTCACACGAAATGGGGGTGGTCTATCGGTCCAACTCCCGTTCGTGCTGAGCTTGTCGAAGGGCCTTGGGGCGTTTGCCCGGCCACCGGTTTAATCTGATTCCCAAGGGGCTTCGACAAGCTCACCCCGAACGGAAATCGACACCGTCAACCGGCCCGCCCCCGTTCACCCATAACGGAACCGTACGCTGGTTGCGAATGTACTTGTCAAAGTGGTATCCAAAATAATGAGTGACACAACCTCTTGGGTCTATGGCATTCATGCTTGCCAGAGTGCCCTTGAACAGCATCCGGACCGGGTGCGCGAAATTCTGTTTTTGAAAGGGCGGCAGGATCAGCGCATTCAGCGTTTGCTCGATCTGGCCAAAGACCAGGGCACCCGGTTTCGCTGGCTGGCCCGGGACGAATTCGACCGCCTTCTCAATCGTAACGAGATGCAGGACGCCCGCCATCAGGGCGTACTGGTACAGACGCTGGCGGCACCGGTGCTGGATGAAGGTGATCTGGAGTCGCTGGTGGCCGGTCTGGATCACCCGGCTTTGCTGCTGGTTCTGGACGGCGTGACCGACCCGCATAACATTGGCGCCTGCTTGCGCAGCTGCGATGCCGCCGGGGCCGATGCGATCATCGTACCCAAGGATAAATCCGCCAGTCTCACGCCTACAGCCGTGAAAATTGCCAGTGGCGCAGCCGATACCGTGCCCTTTGTGGTGGTGACCAATCTGGCGCGCACTTTGGATGCGCTGAAGCAACAGGGTGTCTGGGTGTATGGCACGGCGGGAGAAGCCGAGTCGTCACTCTATCAGACTGATCTGACCGGCTCGGTAGCCATTGTGATGGGGGCTGAAGGTGCTGGATTGCGCCGCCTGACGCGCGAGACCTGCGATGTCCTGTTCAAGCTGCCCATGGCCGGGCAGGTAAGTAGCCTGAACGTCAGTGTCGCCGCTGGCGTGTGTCTGTTTGAAACGGTGCGGCAACGTTTGGGTTTGTAACTCAAGTTTTGGAGTTCGTAAACGGTTAAGTATCAGGTGCCGGTCATGCTTTTCCGGGGTAGTTCGCAGCAGGGATGCTGCGATCTAGGCCCCATGGACGGGTTCACGCCGACCCCGGAAGAGCATGACCGGTGGCTGATACGGACTCCTGGCAATACAACAAGATCGAACTCCATTACTTGGGTAGCATAATCGGACGCCGCTAAGCGGCCTGTCCGGTCATTGACTTCAGAAAACTGGTGCCGTAATCCATTCGTTCTACCTTGAAGAACTCCGCCAGCGTCTGACCAATGTCTGCGAAGGTTTCCCGTTCGCCCAGATTGACCGGTTTCAGCGTTTTGCCATAGACCAGCACGGGTATGTGCTCGCGGGTATGGTCGGTGCCTGGCCAGGTTGGGTCACAGCCGTGATCGGCGGTCATGACCAGGATGTCATCGTCCTGCATCTGTTCGAGAATATCGGGCAGACGTGAGTCGAAGTATTCAAGCGCCGCGGCATAACCGGCGACATCGCGACGGTGCCCGTAAGAGGAGTCGAAATCCACCAGGTTGGTAAACACCAGGCTGCGGTCGCCAGCCCTGTTCATCTGTGTCAGGGTCTCATCAACCAGGGCGGGCAACCCGGTGGCTTTGAATTTTTGAGTGATGCCCACGTTGGCGTAGATGTCAGCGATCTTGCCAATGGAAATGACTTCCCCACCGTCTTCCGCCAGTTTTTTCAGTACGGTCGGCGCCGGTGGCTCGACCGCCAGGTCGTGGCGATTACCGGTACGCTGGAAGGTGTCGGCGCTGTCGCCGATAAAGGGGCGCGCGATGACCCGACCGATGTTGTACTCATCGACCAGCTCACGGGCCACTTCACAGACCTCGTAAAGCCGATCCAGACCAAAGGTCTCCTCATGGCAGGCAATTTGAAAAACGCTGTCGGCCGAGGTATACACAATCGGCTTGCCGGTGCGGCAATGCTCTTCACCCAGCGTTTTCAGAATCTCGGTGCCAGAGGCGTGGCAGTTACCCAATACGCCGGGCAGGTTGCAACGCTCAATCAGAGTATCCAGCAGCGATTGCGGAAAGGAGTTCTCCAGTTCGCTGAAATAGCCCCAGTCGTAGAGAACGGGCACACCCGCGATTTCCCAGTGACCGCTGGGGGTGTCTTTACCACTCGACAGTTCACGGGCGTAGCCGTAGCTGCCTTCGGTTTCCGTCGCCTGTGCCATGCCTTCCGGTACAGCACCCTGGCTACTTTGCGTGGCCGCATTGATCAGGCCCAGGCGAGTCAGGTTGGGCAGTGTCAGCGGCCCGTTGCGGCCCTGGTTCGCCTTGCCTGCCGCACACCACTGGGCAATGTGGCCCAGCGTGTTGGCTCCGGTATCGCCGAAGCGGTCGGCATCGGCGCTGGCACCAATGCCAAATGAATCCAGTACCAATACGATGGCGCGTCCCATGTTTTCCTCCCGGGCTGTGTTTGACAGAGCCCTGTGGTGATGTGTCAGGTCGGTCTGCGGTGTGCTACCGGCCTGGTTAGTCTAGGGAGCCTCTGAACAACTCCCCCAGGGCTCTGCGCGAGCTAAAACGTTCTGGCACAAGTGGGCGGCACTCCGACGCACTTCGCAGCGCAATGGCCGTAGCCCTTGTCAAGAAGTGCAACGTCGGGCCAGGACGTTTTAGCCGCGCCCGCAGGGGTTTTCCGAGGAACGCTGCCACTGCGTTGGACTCATTTGAAAGGTCTAGACATTCCTGCATGAGTCCGCCTTGTGGCAACGTCCCTCGGATAAGCCAGAGCCCCGGGGGAGTTATTCAGAGGCTCCCTAGGTCTTCCGGGCTAATCCGGTCGTGAACCACCGGTTGAGCCGCTACTGGCTGGTCGGCGATGGGCATGGCCCGGGTCAACCGTTGCCTGGCGTCGGCCAGTTGTTCTTCGCTGCGCACATGGGCCATGGGCAGAACGTCACCAGCGCGAACGGTTGCACCCGGGCGCAGGATGTCTGTCAGCCCTACGGCGGCATCAATCTGCTGGTCAGCGCGAGTTCGCCCACCCCCCATAGCGACGACGGCGAGGCCAATATCGCGTACCTGCAATGGTTGTACGATGCCATCTCGAGTTGCGATGACTGGTTGTATGATGGGGGCAGTAGGCAAATATTCATCGGGCCGGTCGGTAAAGTCCGACGGGCCGCCGAGCCGTGTCACCATGCGCTGAAAGGCGTTCAGGGCTTCACCGGAGTCGAGTGCGGCTTGTAGCTGGTTGCGAGCGGCATCGGCGCTGTCGGCCAGTCGGCCGGAAACCAGCATATCGGCACACAAAGCGAGCGTGACTTCATGGACCACCGGGTCGCGGTGATCTCCCCGAAGGTAGGCGACGGCCTCGGCCATTTCTACCGCGTTGCCAGCGGACTGTGCCAGAACCTGGTTCATGTCAGTCAACAACGCCGTGGTTTTAACACCGGCGCCATTGGCGACACGGACAATGCTCTCGGCCAGGGCCCGGCTTTTCTCCGGAGTGGGCATAAATGCGCCACTGCCCACTTTGACGTCCATCACCAGCGCATCTAGCCCTTCGGCCAGTTTTTTCGACAAAATGGACGCGGTGATCAGATCAATGCTTTCCACAGTGCCGGTGACATCGCGAATGCCATAAAACCGTTTGTCGGCCGGGGCCAGATTTCCGGTCTGACCAATAATGGCGACGCCAGCTTCGCGAACGGTGCGTTCAAAGAGGGCGTTGTCCGGGTAGGTGTTATACCCGGGTATGGATTCGAACTTGTCGAGAGTTCCTCCCGTGTGGCCGAGGCCCCGCCCTGAAATCATCGGTACGTAGCCACCGCAGGCGGCCACCATGGGGCCGAGCATCAGACTGACCAGATCACCCACTCCGCCAGTGCTGTGTTTATCGAGGACCGGGCCGTTCAGGTCGGGCCAGTGCATCACGTCGCCGGAGTCGCGCATGGCGAGAGTCAGGGCGACGCGTTCGTCCAGCGTCAGGCCGTTGAAGTAAACCGCCATGGCAAAGGCGCTGATCTGGCCCTCGCTGATGCTGGAATCTTTTATGCCTTGCACAAACCAGCGAATCTCGTCATCGCTGAGTACGCCACCGTCGCGTTTTTGACGAATCAATTCCTGAGGCAAATACATATCAGTACCCGCCTGGTTCAGTTGATGTTGAATCCGCTTCACCGAGGGTGACCAGCAGGTTATTCAGCAGGCTACTCGCACCGAAGCGGAAGGTAGCGGGGCTGACCCAGCCAGAGCCCATAATGCGCTCAGCCAGTGCCAGATAAGCCTGGGCGTCTTCGGTGGTTTTAATGCCTCCGGCGGCTTTGAAGCCTACCTGGCGGCCACCGTCGCGAATGGCATTTAGCATGACCTCAGCCGCTTCCAGAGTCGCGTTCACCGCGACTTTCCCGGTGCTTGTCTTGATAAAGTCAGCCCCGGCGGCAATCGCGATGTCACTGGCCTGACGAATCAACCGGGGGCTGCCCAACTCGCCACTTTCTATAATCACTTTAAGCAGCACGGCAGAGCCACAGGCTGCTTTGCAGGCTTCGACCAGCGCCTGGCATACCGGGGTGTCACCGGCCATCAATGCCCGATAGGGCAGCACCACATCCACTTCATGGGCCCCTGCAGCAACGGCCTTGCGCGTCTCGAGAACGGCCCGTTCGATGTCGTCACTGCCATCGGGAAAGTTGGTGACTGTCGCAACACGCACCGAGTTCAAGCCCTCCGCAGCGAGGGTCTTGCGCGCGATATCAATGAACGCCGGGTAGATGCACACGGCAGCAGGAGAACCCGCTGTCGTTCTGGCTTGCTTGCACAGGGCTTCGATAACAGCGTCGTTATCATCATCGTTCAGGCTGGTCAGGTCCATTAACCCGAGTGCTGTTCTGGCATCGCGCTGTAGCGGATTCATTTTATTGTCCAAATGGTCAGTTTTTAATAAGTTTATGCCCATAAGGGGTCAAAAACAACGTCTGACTGGTTAAAAAACAAGCCACTTGCGATGGGGTTTCTCATGCCAATGCACGGCGTGCCAGCCGCTGAGGTGACTCAGTATGGAGGGTTCGACCGGCGACTCAACGTAAGCGCTCCAAAGCGGTGGCCCGGGGTCCCTAACCGCAGGATCGGCAAGGCGGCCAGGGCTGTCGGCCGGGTGCATGCCGGAGGGCTTCGGATGGTGCTGATCGCATTACGAACGGTTGCGACCAGGCCGCCCGGCTACCCATACAGCGTTGGCGGCAAAGGTGGACGCTTATTTATCAAGAAGACTGCGCATCCCTGAATTTAATGGCAAACTGCCAGCAAATCCATGTCGTCGCTGCGGCTCGTTCTTCGCGGCTGACGTATTAGGCGTCTTTGTTTGGGAGAAAACAGTGAATAAATCGTCACAGGTGGCAACCTTCTGGGTGATCAGCGGGGTGTTGTGGCTGGCCAGCCTGGCTGCGCTGGTGTATTTCGCACGACCGGTGCTCGAGGTACCGGTGTTGGCTGTGCCGGTGGCCTTGCTGGTGGCAGCCGCCGCCATGTCACTGTTGACCCTGAATCGCAGTCAGAACCATGCAGATGATGCGTTCCGGGAGGTCAGCCGGGTTAAGCGGACGTTGCAGGAAAGCCATCTCAGGATCGAGCGATTCGAATATGAAGGTAAGCAAAGCGCCGAGCTGCGTCGTTTGGTGCTGTCTTCGGCCCAGGAGAAAGATCTGGCACTCAAGAACATGGCCAATGCGCTGAACACAGCCATGGCCGAAGTTCAGTCACTCTGCACGTCTAGTCAGCCGGATGCACTGGAGCGAATACGCGAGAAATCGGAACTGATGCAGCGTTATGCCGACGATCTGAAAGTATTGGCCCGGCTGGAGCTTAAGTCAGAATTACCCCGCACCGAGAACCTGAATCTGTTGACGGTACTGGAAGGGTTTTGTGAAGAGTGGCAACGGTTCGGCAAAGGCTACAAGACACGCGTTAAATTCGAGCATCAGGAAGACCAGCTGCCCCTGGTTTCTGATGTGAACTGGTTGCACTCATTGCTCACCCGGGTTGTGTACTCACTGATGAGGATGAACGAAGGAGGTCTGGTACAGGTTCATCTGATCGGGTACATCGATGCCGAACTTGGCGAAGCCCTGCGCATCCGGATCAACGCCGAAGGCCGCCATCTCGATCCGGATCAGCTCAGTAACGTACTTACCCATTACACCAGTGTCATTGACGAAGGGCGTGATGTGGGACCTGGCCTGTCGCTGGTAGTCGCTCGCAGATTGGCACAAATGCTGGGCGGCAATCTGGATGTACTGGATGGCGACAAGGGCACCGAAGTCATGGTGGTGCTACCGCGCAGGCAACACAACTGGCTGGAAACCGCAGAGCACGGTTAACCCGGTTGCGTTGTTTCATTGTGCACAACGGCTGAAGCCGGGTGGCTTGGCTGCCAGCCTGGTACGCCCTGGTAGATAGGGGCATTCATGCCTGCCGACCCGGAGAGAGTTCTCCGGGTCGGCAGGCATGAATGCCGGGTTATCCAGTCGAGCGGTTCAATGGCCCTTTATTGCGCGGGGTTGTCCTGCACTGGCAAATTATTGAACGTCGGTGTTATCCAGCGGCTGGCTTCCTGAAGCGTCAGCACATCGTCAGCTGGGTAGAAGCCCACCAGATTGGTGCCGTTTTCAGCGTAAGCGTCTTCCATTCCCCGCCCGATCTGATGAAGCACCAGGCTTTTGGCATCGTCTCGCAGCATTTGGTTTTCAAAAAAGCGGGTAAAGCCGTCCAGGCTGATCGCCTCGACAGCGGAGGCCAGGCGCCGGCGCGTGTTGAAGTTCTGGTTGCCGTCCATGATCGATTGCCAGTAGGTCTGACTGAGTTCATAGAGATTTTGTTCCGGCGTCGTCAGGTCGTTGATCAGCCCGGCTTTGTAGCGGTTGAATGCATCACTCTCCAAGCTTCGGAGTTGTTGCAGATAACGATTCATAAAACGGTCTGAAAACAATTGCAGCAAGGCCGGGTCGGTACCCGGTGATTGAATATAAACGATCAGGCCGGGCAGATCTTCAACCATAAAATTCTGGCTAAATACAATGTAGCCCAGTTGTTCTTCGGTGCGCAGCTCAGCGAAATAAGGTGCACTCAGGGTTCGGTTGAGCAGGGAAAACAGGGCACGCTCACGCAAACTGCTGTCCTGGCCCTGATAGTAGCCGAGCAGGGCACTGTCGTTGTGATCAATCGTCATTTCATGGCGATAACGGCGACTTGGCAAGGCGGCAACCTCGGTGCGTACGGTGCCAATTTCCGCATTGGGCGGTAGCATTGCGCTGATGCGATTGGCCAGTTGCAGGGCACCGCCTTCGGTCTGATTGCCGTGAATCAGTACCGTCATGGCCTGGCGATTCAGCAACGCATCGCGCTGAGCGAGGACGTCTTCCAGCGTCAGGTCGTCGAGCGCCGCAAGTAAGGCTTCGGGTGTGCGGGTATCCCGTATCAGCGCCGTGTTTAGCCGGCGTACCATCTGGTTCAGAACCGGATCTTCACTGGTATTGCGCAACCGTCGCTGCAAGTCGGATTTCAATTGTTCAAACCGGGCCTGACTGACCCCGGTGTCGGTCATTTCTACCAACAGGGTGTCGAGCAGCACGTGCAGGCGGTCGCTGTAACCGTAAAGCCGTAATTGCAAGCCGCGTTTGGATGAAGACAAGCCGTAGCCGGAGCCGGCGCGGCTGGCGTCGTAACGAAAATCGGTCATGCCGTCGTCGACCATGTCAATGAACAGTCGCGTCGCAATGGCGCTGCGTGCACTGGCATTCGCCTCGGGCGATTCCATCATAACGGTAATGTCGAGCTTGGGCGTCCGGAAGGTCTCATCCTGTTCGAACCAGACAGTCAGACCGGGGCTCTGTTTGATGACCAGTGGCGTGTTGTTGATCAGCTCGCTCTGGCGACCGTCAAAGGGCAGTACCGACAAGTCTTCGGGAATGAACAGATTCTCCTCCGGCAAGGTCATTGCCGCATCTACGTCAGGGCTGCGCCACTGTGCAACCTGGGTACCTGACAGCGGGGTGGCCTTATAGGGCGTCTCGTACCATTGGCTGGTCGTGTCGGTTTCTACCTGCGGTTCCATTAATACGACCAGGGCATTGTCCGGTTTCAGGTAGGACAGCCAGAGTTGAATTGCCTCGGGATCGTATTGCGCCAACTGGTAAGGCCCGGCCAGAATCTGATCGGCTGGGTAATGCATCAGCCGGGTGGCCAGATGCTGGGCGGTGGCCGCTGGCGAAACCTGTTCGGCGAATTCGAAATTGATCCGGTTGATGGTCTGAAGTTCTTCGTAGCGCCACTGGTTCAGGCCTTCCTGTTCGATGGTTTGCAGGTAATCGAACATCAGGGTCGCCATCGTCTGCCAGTTGGCCATGCCTTCAGACGTCAGCTGTACGGAGACATTGAACGTCTCTGAATTGCGGCTGGTGCCTGGCGCATGAGCGGACAGGCCATCGGCCCAGCCTCGGCTTTTCAGTTCGGCAAACAGAGTGCCGGACCCCTGATGATCCAGCAGGCTTGCGAGGTAGGCATAGGGCTTGGTATCGAGTTCAGTCACGGTGGCAGGCACCGGGAACCGGAACTGCAGGAGCCTTGATTCACGACGGGGCTGTACCTCGATCAGCATGGGTAACGTGCTGGCCTGGAACAGGGGGCTATGAACTTGAATGGGTTCTGAGGAGACAGAACGAATCTGATTGAAGCGGGCGTCGACCCAGCTTTTAAGCGTTTCGATGTCCTGAGGTCCAACCACCGCCAGCGACAGCCGGTTTGCTACATAGTGCTCACGATAGAACGTCTGCATGCGCTCACGCAGCTGGTCGCTTTCCAGTGTTTGGGCATTGCCTATGGCCAGGTTGGCTGCAGGGTGGTCGGGATTGATCTGTTCGCGCACGGCGTCTTCCCGGCGGCGGTTATCGTCTTGCAGACTGGCCGTGAATTCCGACTGCACGGCGTTGATTTCGCGTTCTATATAGCTGGCATCGAACAGTGGGGCGATAAAAAATTGCGCCAGTCGGTCCAGCGCCGGTTCGAGGTGCTCGGCATCAATATCGAAATAATACAGGGTGTTCTCATCGGCCGTATAGGCATTGTTGTTGCCACCGTTCTGCTCGATAAAGCGATGGTATTCATCGGCTTGCGGGTATTTCTCTGTGCCCAGAAACAACATATGCTCAAGAAAGTGGGCAAGACCCGGTAAGTCGGCCGGGTTGCTCCATGAACCAACGCTGACATTCAGGGCCGCAGCGGCGACTTCGGCATCCTCATCCGACACCAGGACAACGGTCAGTCCGTTTTCAAGCTCATACTGGTGGAATACCCGGTCTTCACGTTCGCTGACCACGATGTTGGACGGATTTTCCTCTCCGGGCTGCATGGCGCTGGTAACAACCAGCCCTGCGCTTGCCAGAACAACGATAACCCCGGCGGTAATGGCGATGAGAACACCCCGTTTCATACTGCGCTCCTGATGAATGACGTTCAGACTCACGGCTATCCCGGTCGGCACCCGGCACGGGAATCTGTGAAGAAAAGGATTGTAACGGTCGCTTGCCCTGCTGTCATGGCATCCCTGGCGCTCTTATGGAATCCCCGGTGTTGCGAAATTCGGTGATGTCCCAATAATGTAGGGATAAAGCCAGTTTTGAACGCGAGGGTGTTATGAACGAAGTATACGGGCAAGATACCGGCAACGTGGTGGTCGTAACTGAACAAAACTTTCAACACGTAATGGTTGAAGAATCCCAGCGTCGCCTGGTTGTCATGGATTTCTGGGCGGAATGGTGCGCGCCCTGTAAGGCACTGATGCCGATTCTTGAGAAGCTGGCGGCCGAATTCCAGGGCCAGTTCCTGCTGGCTAAGGTGAATGCCGATGAGCAACCCAACATTGTGGCTCAGTTTGGTGTTCGCAGCCTGCCCACTGTTGCGCTGATCGTCAATGGACAGCCGGTAGACGCCTTTATGGGCGCCGAGCCGGAATCGGCCATCCGGGAACGCCTGGAAAAATACCTGCCCAAACCCTGGGATAGCCTGCTGCAGCAAGCTCAGGCGCTGCATGAGCAGGGGAAGCTCGACGAAGCCCTGCCTCTGCTGCGGGAGGCCTATACGTTGAGCGAGGGTGAAACCGCCATTGCCTTTGCGCTGGCGGATATCTACGTTGCCCTGAACCGTGCTGAAGACGCTGAGGCCATTCTCGGTAAAATGACGATGACCGAGCAAACAGAACCTCAATACGCGGCGCTGAAGTCACGTCTTGCGCTGTTGCACCAGGCCGGCGAGTCGCCGGAAATTCAGGACTTGCAGAACAAGCGGGACGCCGATCCGGATAACCTTGAACTGGCCTACGAACTGGCGGTGCAATACAGCCAGATCAACCGCCATGCGGACGCATTGGATACCCTGCTGGGCATCCTGCGCAAAGACAAAACCTTCAAGGACGGAGAGGCTCGTAAAACCTTTCTGGATATCGTCAACAGTCTCGGCAAGGGTGACCCCATCGCAGTCAAATACCAGCGCCAGCTGTTTACGTTGCTCTACTGACGTTGCAAGGAGGTCGTGCCGGTCACCGGGTAAGCCTATCCGGGGTCGTTGTGAATCCGTCCATGGAGACTAGGCCGCAACATCCATGTTGCGGACTTCCCCGGATACGCTTACCCGGTAACCAGCACTTAGCACTGTGCCAGCATTGTGTTTCCCATACTTAAAAATGAGTTGTTAGATAAGCTGGCATGTCCGTACTTTGGCGCAAACTTCTAATTTAGAAACCAAACTCACCGCTTGCGCAAAGCAAGACTTCCAATCGAATACCCCGCCCCAAACGAGCAGATCACGCCCAGATCACCGGACTTAAGGTCTTTATGGTGCAGGTTGAACGCAATGATCGAACCGGCCGAGGCCGTGTTGGCGTATTCGTCGAGTACGATCGGGGCTTCGTCCTGAGTGCCTACATGGCCCAGCAGGCGTTTGGTGATTAACTGGTTCATGTTGATATTGGCCTGATGCAACCACCAGCGCCGCACCTGACCGATGTCGGCGCCCACTGCTTCAATCTGAACAGCCAGATGTTCGGCCGCCATTGGGCAGACTTCCTTAAACACCTTGCGACCTTCCTGGTGGAACAGTTTGTCCGGACCAAAGGGGTCGGAGTCGAAGGCGTGTGAAACGAAGCCGAAGTTCGAGCGGATGTTATTCGAATAGACGGTTTTTGCCTTGATGCCGAGAATGTCGTAAACGTGCTCGGCATCGGCTGTGTCGCCCCGTTCAACCACCATGGCGGTGGCGACGTCGCCGAAAATAAAGTGACTGTCGCGGTCGCGGTAATTCACCTGGGGTGAGGTCAGTTCCGGGTTGATGACCAGAACCGCCCGGGCGGTGCCCGCCTTGATCATCTCATAGGCGCGGTGCAGGGCGAAGGTGGCGGCTGAGCAGGCGACCAGCATGTCGAAGCCGAAGCCCTCGATGCCGAGTTCGGCCTGCACTTCAATGGCAATGGCCGGATAGGAGCGCTGGGTATAGGCGCAGCTGACGATGACGGCATCAATGTCGGCTGGCTTTTTGTTGGCGGCAGACAGCGCCTTTTTGGCAGCCGCAACGGCCATTTCCCCCTGATGGCTGAGCTGGTCGTCGGGGCGCTCCTGAATGCGGGGGCGCATGCGATCGACGTCCATGATGCCATCTTTGACGTAGACATAACGCTGGCGAATGCCACTGGCCTTTGTGATGAAATCCGGGTCGGATTTGGCGACGGGCTCAAGGGTTCCTGCTTCTATTTCGCTGGCGTGTTCGTCGTTGAACTTGTCAGCGTATTCATTCAGTACCTGCACCAACTCTGTGTTAGTGAGCACATTTTCGGGGTTCCAGAGGCCGGCGCCGCTGATGACTACAGAGTCGTTGGCAGACATGGTGTGATCCTTTTATCGAGAAACTATTTAATTATATGAACTCAAGGTTAAGCGTCGACAACACACTGAGAGTTGGCTGCCAGGTAGGCTTATCCGGGGTAGTCTGAGGCATGGATGCCGAAGTCTAGGCCCCATGGACGGGTTTTCGCCGACCCCGGATAAGCCTACCTGGTGGCTGACACGGATTACCGCCATTGAATATCAGGTAACTAGGGCGCATTTGATTTGACCTGCCAGACTGAGATCAGGGTAGCTGGTCAGTGTAGCAGTAAGCCATCTTTTGGTCAGTGTTGGCGGGCGTGAAGGTTCCGTGGTAGTTGTTTTAGACGATTGGAAGGGGCCATCCGTGAAAGTTTTTCAAAGCCCGGCCAGTTTGGGTATGCTTTAGGGGTGCTCACGAGACTAAGAAGGCTGACATGCTGCACCATTTTACACTGACCTTTCAGTTGCCCGATTCCGCCGCCGTCGATGCAGCGGCCGTCGCCGGACAGATGCCAGGATCGGATTTTACCATTGAAGGCCTGGGGTCGAACCCAAGTGGTGAATTCTCGATTCATTTCAGCCGCGAGGGCGCCAGCGTGACTCAGGTGCTGGAGTACGCCAAGTCACAGGTACAACAAGCCATGCCGGATGCCCAGTTGATTGGGATGGATTTGTCTGAAGAGCCACCCGCACAAAGCATGGTTGATGACATCAGCAAACTGGTGTTGCATGCCTGTAATGCCCTGGGTAGCGTCGACGCCGCTCAGTCTTGGCTGTCGACGCCGAACTCGGCCCTGGAAGGACTGACGCCCAAGGCGCTGATGATCAATGCCGAAGGCCGAACTCAGGTATCACGGGTACTGACCAAGCTGCTGGCGCGCAAGTCAGGTGCGGCCTGATTGCTGTGCGCTGCGCCCCTGGTTTTGGGTGTGATGACCGATTCGTCCGGAACGAATCATCAAGTCACTCAAGGGGCGAGCTACACGGGTGTAGCTCGCCGAAAGGCTGAGAGCCCTTTTAACACTCTTCTAGAGCTTACTGACCAGGGCCTGCACGCTCTCTTTCGCATCGCCAAACAGCATGCTGCTGTTGTCACGATAGAACAGCGGATTGCTGACACCGGCATAGCCCGTGGCCATCGACCGCTTCAGAATCACCACCTGATGTGCGTGCCAGACTTCCAGCACCGGCATACCGGCAATGGGTGATCCGGGTTTTTCCTGCGCATCGGGGTTGCATATGTCATTGGCTCCGATCACCAGAACCACATCGGTTTTCGGCAAGTCATCGTTAATCTCATCCATTTCCAGCACGATGTCATAGGGCACATTGGCTTCAGCCAGCAGCACGTTCATGTGGCCAGGCAAGCGACCGGCGACCGGGTGAATCGCGAAACGGACAGTTTTGCCCTGTTTGCGCAGTGTGGACGTCAGTTCGGCGACAGCCTGCTGGGCATGGGCGACCGCCATACCAAAGCCCGGGGCGATAACCACCGAGTCAGCATCGCGGAGCCAGCCGGCGACTTCATCGGCGGATGAACTGCGTGCTTCACCATAGTCTTCATCGTCATTGCTTGAACCGGAGTCTGTGCCGAAACCGCCCAGAATCACACTGATGAACGATCGGTTCATTGCCCGACACATGATGTAGCTGAGAATGGCACCGGATGAGCCAACCAGTGCGCCTGTGATGATCAACAGGTCATTGCCCAACATGAAGCCTGTAGCGGCCGCAGCCCAGCCGGAATAGCTGTTCAGCATCGAGATCACCACCGGCATATCGGCCCCGCCGATCGCTGCGACCAGGTGGGCACCGAGCAGCAGCGCGATGAGCGTCATCAGCAACAGCAGTGTCGCATCACCCGCGCCGTGGCCGTCTGGGGCGAACATGAACAGAAACACCAGCGAGACCAGAATCGCGGCCGCATTCATCAGGTGCCGCCCTGGCAACGCCAATGGCTTGCTCGACAGGATGCCCTGCAGTTTGCCGTAAGCAGCCCAGGAACCCGTTAGGGTGATAGCGCCGATGAAAATGCCAAGGTAGATCTCAGTATTGTGGATGACCTTCTCAGCGCCCGTTAACTGCGATCTCGGGTCCAGGTAGGCAGCCCAGCCGATCAATACAGCGGCCAGTCCAACAAAGCTGTGTAACAGAGCAACCAGTTGTGGCATGGCGGTCATTTCCACCCGTGATGCCAGCCACAAGCCAATGGCAGCGCCGACGGCAACGGCGATGGCTAGCACAAAGTAGGCTTCGACGGCGGCCGAAGCGACGGTTGCCACAATGGCAATCAGCATGCCGGCAATGCCGTAGTTGTTGCCGCGCCGTGCCGTTTCCTGCGAACTCAGAC
The DNA here is from genome assembly GCF_000423605.1 of Saccharospirillum impatiens DSM 12546. Classification (GTDB taxonomy): domain Bacteria; phylum Pseudomonadota; class Gammaproteobacteria; order Pseudomonadales; family Natronospirillaceae; genus Saccharospirillum; species Saccharospirillum impatiens. Next base: position 186,015 of record NZ_AUIH01000002.1, on the reverse strand, counting down.
CGCCCAGTGACAAGATAAAGAACACTCCGGCCAGCAAATAAGCCATCGATAGCAAGCCAGTCATGACGGGTCTCCTTTACGGAACATGTTCAGCATTCGGCGGGTCACATAGAACCCGCCCGCGATGTTGATGCTGGCTACCAGCACACTGATCGTGGCCAGCACACTCACCAGCCAGGAGCCGCTGCCACTGATCTGCAGCAGTGCACCGAGAATGATGATGCCCGAGATCGCATTGGTCACACTCATCAGCGGGGTATGCAGCGAATGGCTGACGTTCCAGATCACCTGCCAGCCGATAAAAATTGCCAATACAAAGACGGTGAAATGGCTGACAAAGTCAGCCGGTGCAACAGCGCCAAGCCCGAGAATCAGAGCACCAGCGATGACCCAGTACAGCGCAATCGGCCGGGCTTTTCGGGGTGCAGCTGCTGGCTTTTCGGCCGGTGTCGAGGACGCAGTTGCTGCGGGTTTGGGGGTCGCTGATAGCTTGGGCGGCGGCGGTGGCCAGGTGACGTTGCCATCGTGAACGACAGTGCAGCTTCGGGTGATTTCATCGTTCAAATCAATGACTAACTGGCCGTCTTTATTCGGGCATAAATGCTCCAGTAATCGCCAGAGGTTGTTAGACAGCAACTGACTGGCCTGGGTGGCCGCACGAGCCGCCAAATTGGTGAAACCGATAACCGTGACATCATGCGCCTTGACGATCTCGTCCTTTACGGTGCATTCGCAATTGCCACCGTTTGGTGCGGCCAGATCCACCACCACGCTGCCGGCCTGCATGGCTTGAACCATGGCATCGGTGATCAGCTTGGGCGCGGGTTTGCCCGGGATCAGAGCCGTGGTAATGATGATATCCACCTCTTTGGCCTGTTCCATAAACAGTGCCATTTCAGCATCGATAAAGGCCTTGGACATTTCTTTTGCATAGCCACCTGAACCGGCTCCGTCCTCCTCCAGTTCAATGGTGAGAAACTCGCCGCCCATGGATTCAACCTGCTCTTTAACCTCTTTGCGGGTGTCAAAGGCGCGCACGATCGCTCCGAGGCTTTTGGCTGCACCGATAGCCGCAAGGCCGGCGACACCCGCGCCAATGACCAGCACCTTGGCCGGAGGAATCTTGCCTGCGGCGGTAATCTGGCCAGTAAAAAAACGGCCGAACTGATTGGCAGCTTCAATGACAGCCCGGTAACCGGCTATGTTGGCCATTGAGCTTAGGACATCCATCTTCTGAGCGCGGGAAATCCGCGGAATGGCATCCAGCGACAAGGCAGTGACGTGCTGGCCGTTGAATTGTTCGAGTAGAGGGCCATTCTGACCGGGGGCGAGGAAGGAAATCCAGGTCTTGGCTTGTTCAGAGGTGCTGCCCAGGGCGTCCAGTTCACCGCCTGGCAGACCTTCCCGTTGTGTTTGGGGTCCATTGATTTTCAGCAAAACATCGGCGCGCTGATACAATTTGGCAACGTCGGCTTCCAGTGTCGCGCCAGCCTGTTCATAAAGGGCATCAGCGAATTGCGCGTTGCTGCCTGCACCGGGCTCAATGAGCACGGTAAAGCCAAGTTCAATCAGTTTGCGAGTTGTGTCGGGGGTGACCGGAACCCGGGTTTCACCCGGGGCTCTGTCGACCGGAACAGCTAGGGTTAGAGACATGTGTATCCCTCGGTTGCCTGACGGAGCATACCCGGCTTACAAGGTTTGGCCGGTGGAATCGAATGTCCGTCCAGTTTTATTGTTATGGCGATCCCAGGCACAGGAATCTCTGAATGAATACGTCGGGCATTCAGTTACCGTTAAGGCCAGCCTGGTAGGGTCATACTGTCTGGCTATTGGTGTCTGTGCAAGTATAAAGCCGCCCGGGCATTCAGCCTTGCCAGTTGGCGTGCCAGTCGCAAACTACCACTAAAGGATCAGGCGAAACCGGACAATGCCGTCTAAACTGAATTGAGATATATCAGGCTGCGGGGTATTCTAAAGCCCGGCGTTCTGGAGTCGTCGCAGGCCATTAAAATTAAAAACGGCCGGCAAGCTCACTCCGACGGGGGATAACCCGGTAACGGATCGTACCCGGCGAGGTTGACGACCGTTACGGTTTTGCCCGATTTAACACAATAATAAACTGGAACATAGAGGTCGGTGACCCGGTCCCTCTGGCTCGCATTCGCACTCCGGTAAGATCGCAGCCAGCAGACTCGTGTTGAGTACCTCCCTGACCCCATGATGGAGAGTTAAACATGAAAAGACGTGACGTCATCAAAAAAGGCCTGATCGGCGCAGGTAGCGTGGCGGCAGCGACCACCATTGGCACTCCGGCCCTGGCTGAAGATCGCATCACCTGGCGCATGGTCACCACCTGGCCAAAGAACTTCCCCGGTCTGGGCGTGGGTGCTCAACGCCTGGCTGACCGAATCACCGCCATGTCCAACGGTCGCTTGACCGTACAGGTTTATGCGGCCGGTGAACTGGTGCCGCCTTTGGGTGCGTTCGACGCAGTCATTGAAGGGTCGGCTGAGATGAGCCACGGTGCTGCCTACTATTGGCAAAACAAGAGCCGGGCAACCTCATTCTTTACCGGTGTACCCTATGGCATGACGTCCCGCGAACTGGCTGCCTGGGTGCGGTATATGGGCGGTCAGGAAATTTGGGATGATATCTATGCCCAGTTCGGCGTTAAAGGCTTCCTGTCAGGCGACACCGGCACTCAGGCTGGTGGCTGGTTCCGCGAAGAAATCAACAGCCTGGAAGATATCCAGGGCCTGAAATTCCGGACGCCGGGCCTGGGTGGTCAGGTTTGGGAAAAACTCGGCGCCAGCGTTGTTAATATGGCTGGTGGTGAAATCTATCAGGCGCTGCAATCCGGTGCGTTGGATGCCGCTGAGTTCGTTGGTCCCTACAATGATCTGGCGCTTGGCTTTTATCAGATTGCCAAGAACTACTACATGCCGAGTTTCATCGAACCGGGCCTGGCGACAGAAGCGGTGGTGAGCAAGTCGAAGTTCGAGGCATTGCCGCGAGACCTGCAGCAAATTGTTGAGTTCGCCTGCCAGGCTGAATACGACCAGGTAGCTTCTGACTTCTACGCCAATGACCCGATTGCGCTGCGTACCCTTGTGGAACAGCATGGCGTTCAGGTCAAGTATTTCCCTGAAGAGGTACTGGAAGCGGGCGCGAACGCAGCCAAAGAAGTATTGGGTGAACTGCGTGACAGCGACGACGCACTGGTGCGCCGGACCACTGAAAGCTACTTTGAGGCCCTTGCCCTGTTGCGTACTCGTACCGAACAGGTTGACGGTGCCTTCCTGACTGCACGTCAGAAGTACTTCCAGATGTAATTTTGGATTTCGGCCCATAAAAAACCCGGCTTAGGCCGGGTTTTTTATGGGCGGGTTATGGCTTGCGATAACCCGCTTGTTGGTCTTACTGACGGCTCAATTGTAGAGCTGCGACGGCAACCAGGTAACCAGTTGCGGAAAGGTTACCAGTAGAATGATTACCACCAGTTGCAAGAAGACAAAGGGGACGGCTCCTTTGTATATGGTCATCGTCGAGACTGAATCGGGTGCGACACCCCGCAGGTAGAACAAGGCGAAACCGAAAGGTGGCGTCAGGAAGCTTGTCTGCAGGTTCACCGCAACAATCACCCCCAGCCAGACTGGGTCGACACCCATCATCAGTAGAATAGGTGCAGTAATAGGCAAGACCAGGAAGATAATCTCGAAGGTATCGAGAATAAACCCGAGCAGGAACATCAGCAGCATCACGAACAAAATGGCACCCAGTTGGCCACCGGGCAAACTGTTGAGAAAGTCGCTGACCAGTTCTTCACCGCCCATCATTCTGAATACCAGGGAGAATACCGTGGCGCCAATCAGGATGATGAAAATCATGGTGGTGGTATTGGCCGTTGCGTACATCACCTGACGCAGGTTGGTATAGGTCAGTTTGCGTTGAAAAGCAGCCAGGACCATGGCACCAATGGCGCCTACGGACGCTGATTCGGTCGGTGTGGCAATCCCACCCAGAATGGACCCAAGCACCGCAATGATCAGAGCCAGCGGTGGCAGTAAGGTAGTGAATACGTCTTTCAGCAACCGGGACTTTTCCTCGGCCGTCATGATCAGGGAAGGGCAGCTATCAGGGTGACGCACGGCTTTGTAGATCATGTACAGCATGTAGATGCCCATCAGCATCATGCCGGGAATAAAGGCGCCAGCAAACAAATCGCCCACCGAAACCGGTTTCGGTGCGAAGTTACCCAGCGACATCTGCACCTGGCTGTTGATGCCTGAGAGCATGTCACCCATAAAAATCAATACGGTTGATGGGGGGATGATCTGGCCGAGTGTTCCGGATGCAGTAATGACACCGGTCGCCAGCTTGGGGTCGTAGCCAGCTTTAAGCATGGCAGGCAAGGATAACAGGCCCATGGTCACCACCGTGGCGCCGATGATGCCGGTTGAGGCGGCCAACAAGGCACCGACAAGAATAACCGACAAACCCAGACCGCCACGCAAGTCACCAAACAGGCGTCCCATGGTGATAAGCAGTTTTTCGGCAATGCCGGAACGCTCCAGCATCATCCCCATGAAAATAAACAGTGGCACCGCTACCAGCACCTCGTTCAGCATAATACCCATGTACCGCGGTGCAACGCTCGACAGGTTCGACAGGTCCAGTGCACCCAGGAAATGAGCGATGGCGGCAAAAATCAGCGATGTGCCAGCCAGTGAAAAGGCCACTGGGAAGCCGAGCATTAACACGCCGATGACGGCGAAGAACATGAGCAGTGCGAGAATTTCGCCCAACAACGTTACTTCCATCAGGCTTTCTCTCCATAACGGTAGTCTTCGGGAACCAGATCCTGGCGATTGGCCAGCACGAGAATACTGCGTCCGATCATGGCCAACGCCTGAATCGCAACAACGATGGCAAAAACAAGAATGAAGGATTTGACCACGTACAAGCCAGGCATGCCGCCATAGTTGGCGGAGCCTTCCATGAACTGCCATGAGCGCGAGACATAGGGGTAGGCGTAGAGACTGATGGTAATGATAAAGGGGAACAGAAAAACCAGACAGCCAAACAGGTCGACCATGGCCTTGCGCTTAATGGGTGCCGTCCGATAGAACACGTCCACTCGTACATGGCCTTCCCGGAGCAGGGTGTAACCGGCAATTCCCATGAACATCACGCCGTTCATCCAAACATAGAGGTCCTGCATCAGCACTGAGCCGGTCGAAAAGACGTAGCGCATGACAACGACGGTGAAGCAAACCAGTACAATTCCCAGCGTCAGCCAGGAAAATACCTGACCCAGGAATCGGTTCAGCAGGCAACAGAGCCTGACCACGAACGCGAGGCTTTTCATGAGTGATCCTTTTTTATTGAGACAAGGCAAACACGTGGGATAGTCTTAATCATCGGCTGCAATGTGTTGTGGTGGTCGTGTGTTATTATTTTGGCTTGCTGTAAGCGAGTTTGGCGCTTTTTGAACGATCCTGTTAACTGTCCTGCTCAAAAGAACTCAGTATCCTGAACAATGGGTCAAAGAGCGGAACCATGGACGTTCAAGGCGTATTAAACCATGCCGGAGCAGTCGACGCCAATGCTTGCCTTTTGAACCAGCCGATGTTCTGGCGGCGGTGTTTATACCGTTAAAAATGGCCTGGACGCCGCAGGACAGATAGAGTCGCGGAATTCATGCCAGCAGTAACCATGTGCTGGTTGTTGAACTTGCTGTAATAGCTGTAATGAGAGTACCCGCCCGATGGCGCTATCAACCCCTTCCGGCCGGGCTAAAGGCCGCACTGAGAATGGCGTCCTGGGCCGGGTGTATGAGCAGGTCGTTGGTGAAGAAGACGCTCGGGTGTGCAAGGACATCCCCGAATCGGCTTGCCAGCATCAACCGCGTAATTTTTTTGCCTATCTCGTCGCCAATACGTTCAGTAAGATCGCCGATGAACTGAGCAGTGCTCGACTCATCTTGCCCTGGCTGATGAGTGCACTCGGTGTGCCTCTGGTACTGGTCGGCTTTCTGGTGCCGATACGTGAAGCGGGTGTTCTGATTCCCCAGTTGCTCGTGGCCGCTTATGTTCGTCAGCGAGCTTACCGCAAGCCAGTTTGGCTGCTGGGGGCCGCTATGTCGTCTCTGGGTCTGCTTACGATAGCCTCTGCTGCCCTGTTCAGTGAGGGCATTATCGCGGGTGGTGGCATATTGGTTGGGCTGACGTTATACAGCCTGGCTCGTGGCCTGTGCTCGGTGTCGGCGAAAGATGTACTGGGCAAAACGGTGTCGAAAAACCGCCGTGGCACCGTGATGGGGTACAGTGCTTCCCTGGCCGGTTTTGCCCTGTTAGGGCTAGGCCTGATGCTGGTCGGTACCCCGGGGTTGGATGAAAATACCCCTATTCTGGTGGGGCTCTTACTGGTTGCGACCCTATTCTGGTGGTTGTCGATGCTGGCTTTTTCAGTGATCAACGAAGCGCCGGGCGCGACCGAGGGCGGCGGTAATGGCTGGACCGTGGCCTGGCGACAACTGGGGCTGCTGCGGTCGGACTCGACTTTTCGGTTTTTTGTGTTGTCGCGGTCGGCGCTTCTCAGTGTCGCGCTGATGCCTCCTTTTTATGTGGTGATGATCCAGCAATCGCAGGGTGGCGGGCTCGGCCTGGGTGCACTGATCATCATAAGCGGTCTGGCCGCGTCGTTGTCATCGGGCGTCTGGGGTCGATTCAGTGACCGCTCAAGTCAGACCGTCATGGCGATTGCAGCGTTCGGGGCTTCGTTGGCGGGATTGTTGGCCTGGGCCAGTGACGCCTGGTTGGCGGGGGCTGGCCATATGCTCAGCTTGAGTCTGGCATACGGGCTGATCATGATCTGCCATGGGGGTGTTCGGCTGGGTCGCAAAGCCTATCTGGTGGATATGGCGACGCCGTCCAATAGAGCAAGCTATGTCGCTGTCAGCAATACGGTGGTCGGTGTAATCATGTTGTTTGGCGGGCTGATTGGTTTGCTGGGAGATATTTGGTCTCCGCTGGCGGTGATCCTGTTGCTGAGCGCTTTGGCCGTTGTGGCTTCAGTGATGTGCTTCCGCCTGCCCACTGTGCAGTAACACGGTGGGCAGGCACAGTGCCCGACGGGGCAATAAGAGCAGGTTACAGCAAATGGGGGTTCATGCGTTTGTAATCACGCAACGATTTGCGTGCGCGTTCAACATCATTGTACAAGCGCATTCGATCGTCTTTGTTGCCAGTCCCATTAGGGTTTTCTCTAACGAACTGGCGTTTTGCTTCCTCGGCCTCAACAATGGCCTGTTCAAGCTCTTCCAGCTTCTGATCCATAGTTCCCTCGTTGTCCCACGATGACCGCAATGCCAGCCAGTCAAAGATTCCTGTGTGTGAGTTTCATGACGGATTGAAAGAGGTAAGATGACACGCCATCGTTACGTCACTCACACACGTAATGCTAGTTGACCCGCATGACAATTGCTACTGCATGCGCTGATTTGTCACTGATCTACAGGGTTTCTTACCGTATTGATCCTACGCTGTATTCGTTTTGTCAGATTGTTTTGACAAGGCGATGGAAGTACGACACGGAGCGGGTGCTATTGAAGCGATTTTTGTGATGGAATTCAAATCAATAGCCGAAATAGAACAGTGGTAGATTAGATTTTTATGGTTTTTATACAGAACCCGCCGGATTTTGGGCCTTTTGCGCTGTAGCAGCAGGCTTACAAGCTGTATCGGAACAGTGTGTTCTATTGGTGGGCGACGGGTCGCCTTTCACCGGCGGGTCTGAGACCCTTGCTGCATTTCTTGCTGTGGATGCCTCAGTGTGCCATTGAGCCGGAGCGTCCAATCCACTTTTACCGGAGTTTTGTTATGTCCCGATCACTCATTCAACAGTTACCGGATGCCCTGGCCGACCTGAAAGCGCAAGGGCTCTATAAAACCGAGCGCATAATTGAATCCCCTCAGGGCGCGCGGGTGACAACCGGCAATGGCGAAGTGCTGAACCTCTGTGCCAACAACTATCTCGGGCTGGCCAATAGCCCTGAACTGATCGCGGCAGCTAAGCAGGGGCTGGATGATTTCGGCTTCGGAGTTGCCTCTGTCCGGTTTATTTGTGGAACGCAAAGCGTGCACAAGGCACTTGAACAGCGCCTGAGTGATTTTCTTGGGATGGAAGACACGATTCTGTATTCCAGTTGCTTCGATGCCAATACTGGCTTGTTTGAAACCCTGTTGAACGATCAGGACGCCATTATTTCCGATGCGCTCAACCATGCGTCTATAATCGATGGCGTCCGCTTGTGTAAGGCACGACGGTTTCGCTACAGCAATAACAATTTGTCGGAACTCGAGCATTGTCTGCAACAGAGCGAGTCGGCACGTTACCGTCTGATCGTAACGGACGGTGTGTTTTCGATGGACGGTGTGGTCGCCCACCTGAAAGGTATCTGTGATCTGGCAGAGCGCTATGATGCCCTGGTGATGGTCGACGACAGCCATGCGGTAGGTTTTATGGGCGAACACGGGCGCGGTACTCCGGAGTTCCATGGGGTGATGGATCGCGTCGACATACTGACTGGAACCCTAGGCAAAGCCCTGGGCGGCGCCAGTGGTGGTTATACGGCAGCGGCCAAACCCATTGTCGACTGGTTACGCCAACGCTCACGCCCTTATCTTTTTTCCAATTCTTTGTCGCCCAGCATCGCGGCGGCGAGCCTGAAAGTACTGGACTTGATCGAACAGGGCAGTGACCTGCGCCGGCAATTGTGGGACAACACCCAGTATTTCCGGGAGCAAATGGAAGCTGCAGGCTTTTCACTCGCCGGTGCGGATCATCCCATTATTCCTGTGATGGTTGGCGATGCATCCGTCGCCAGCACCATGGCAGACAAGCTGTTGCAGCGCGGTGTTTATGTGACCGGTTTCAGTTACCCTGTTGTGCCGAAAGGCGAGGCGCGTATTCGCACTCAGATGAGTGCCGGGCTTACCCGGGCGCAGCTGGATGAAGCCATTGCTGCCTTCACCGATGTCGGTCGCGAACTGGCGCTTATTTAAGGAGTCCTCTCTATGAAAGCCCTTGCCAAATTGTATCCCGAGGCCGGGATCTGGATGACTGAGGTTGATGAACCCGAGGTCGGTCATAACGATTTGCTGATTCGCATTCGTAAAACGGCGATCTGCGGAACCGATGTGCATATCTATAACTGGGATCAGTGGTCGCAGAACACCGTGCCGCTTGGCCTGGTAACTGGCCATGAGTACGTTGGAGAAGTCGTGGCCATGGGCGAGGAAGTCACCGGCTTTGCCTTGGGCGACCGGGTCAGTGGCGAAGGTCACATTACGTGCGGGTATTGCCGCAACTGCCGCGCCGGTCGGCGCCATTTGTGCCGCAACACGGTAGGCGTTGGTGTTAACCGGGCCGGAGCATTCGCCGAGTATCTGGTGATTCCTGCCTTCAATGCCTTTAAGTTGCCCGATGATGTCAGCGACGAGCTGGCTGCCATTTTTGATCCGTTTGGCAACGCGGTTCATACCGCCCTGAGCTTTAATCTGGTGGCGGAAGACGTGCTGATAACCGGTGCCGGCCCTATTGGTATGATGGCCGCAGCGGTCGCACGTCATGTCGGCGCCCGGAATATTGTCATCACAGACGTCAATGATTTTCGATTGGAACTGGCAGAGCGCATGGGTGCTACCCGCACGGTCAATGTGGCCAGTGAGAATCTCAGTGACGTCATGAAAAGCCTGGGTATGACCGAAGGTTTTGATGTGGGGCTGGAAATGTCTGGGGTACCCAGTGCTTTTCGGTCCATGCTGGCGTCGATGAATCACGGTGGCAAGGTCGCTCTGTTGGGTATTCCCGGTGAAGAGATGGCGATTGACTGGAGCCAGGTGATTTTCAAGGGGCTTGAGTTGAAAGGCATATACGGCCGGGAAATGTTCGAGACCTGGTACAAGATGGCCGGTCTGATTCAATCGGGTCTGGACTTGAAACCGATGATTACCCACACCTTGCCGGTCGCCGATTTTCAGGAAGGCTTTGATATTATGCGCAGTGGTCAATCCGGCAAGGTGATCCTGGACTGGGTATGAACACGACGCTGTTTCTGAATGCCTTTACCAGTTATTTCGTGGTGATCGACCCGATTGGCGCTGCGCTGATTTTTTATTCACTGACGTTGGGTCGAACGTTTCGCCAGCGTCTTCGAGTCATTCTGAAAGCAACCGGCATTGCCGCAGCGGTAATTCTGATGTTCGCCTTGGTGGGTGAAGGGCTGTTGACCACGCTCGGCATCAGTATGGATGCGTTGCGGGTGGCCGGGGGTATTCTGTTGTTCAATACCGCCTTCAGAATGATTACGTCGGCTCCGCTGCCCGACAAACCAACCGATCGCAGCGTGGGTGATATCGCGGTCTATCCGCTGGCCATCCCGCTCATGGCCGGGCCGGGTACACTGACGATTACGGTGCTATTAATGGCCGATGCGGATTCTCCGGCCAATCAGGGGTGGGTGATCGCAGCGGTGATTTCGGTATTGCTGGTGACCCTGGCTGCAGGCTTGCTGGCCAGCCAGATCCGTAAGGTGATTGGCAAAACCGGTGATGAAATCATTCAGCGTTTGCTTGGTGTGATTCTGGCGGCGCTGGCGATTCAGTTCGTCGCCAATGGCGCCAATGGCTTGTTTTAATGTAAGTTCCGATTTCGGGCCGACTAAGTGGCATGGGCCCGCGGCGGCCACCGGGTATGCCCCTGTGGGGTCGGCGTAAATCCATCCATGGAGCCTAGGCCGCAGCATCCCTGCTGCGGACTACCCCACAGGGGCATACCCGGCACCCGCCGCTAATTATTCGCACCTAACTCCTGAATCTGGGTTTCAGTTAAAAGTCCGTTCCCAAAGAAATGAGAGGACCAATACCATACTGGTAACCCATGCCCAGCGTGAACTCACCCAGGCTGAACAGAGCGCTGACGCCAGGCACGAGCTCAAACTCAGCCCGTTCGTTGGCGCAATAGGCATAGTTGGTGACATTGGACTGTTCTATGTCGCAGCGAGTTGAGGCGAGAAAGCCCAGTGAGGTGTAGAAGGCAATGCGGTCATTGGGGGCATAGCCTTTCAGGATGGACAGGTGCAACGGGAAACCGACCACGGCGTTGTTTTGTACCCGGGTGGTGTCGTTGTGTGGTGGGTCGTAATGGTTGACGGTGCCGTTATAGTCAGATCGCAGTACCAGGCCCAGTTCAGCTCCCCAGGTATCGGCCATAAAACCGACGCCCACATAGGGCGACTCGAAATAGCCTTGCTGGCCGCCGTACGATATCCAGACAAAGTCATCCCTGGCCAGCGCAGAACTGGCCGCTGCCACTAGAAAGGCAATCAGGAGTGCTTGCCGGTATCCGGTTTGGTGCTGCATCTATATGGCTCCGGGAATAAAGGGGTTGTTCGTGGCTGATGGCAAAATAAGACGTCTGATTCAGTATAGCGGCTTCAGTATCCGCCTGTTTCATGAACCCCAACTGAACTCTTGTTCGCATGGTCGTGTTAGGCCTTCATTCCTGATGCTGTGACGCAACTCACACCGATAATCATTATTTTACCGACGTTTACCTGTTCCACATCAGGCTTTACCTGCCCCTGCTTGTTTGTACCCTGGCTTGCTTTAGCATCGTTCGCACGCTTTACCAGCCAACAAGGGGTTTTTCTCTATGACAAGCCAGACAATTGACCTGAGTTTAACACCTGACGAATTTCAGGCACTGAATAAGCCATCTGACACGCTGGAGCAGGCACCTTCGATAGCCCCTGGCGTGTCTCAGTCACTGCACCCCCTTGGCTTTACGGCATTGAGTCATCTGGGCAAGCAACTGATGGTCCGGGTGTTTACCCTGCTGTTTTATAGCCTGTCTGCACTGCTGGTGATCAGCGGGGTGTTTCAGTTCTTCACGGATGTCATTGCCGGCGAGCGCGGCTTTATGTCGATCACAGTAAGCGTCGTCAATTCTTTGATTATCGGTCTTGCCATGTTTGAACTTGGCGCTGGCATCAGTAAAGAGTACACCGAGTCTGATCAGGAAGAGAACGTCTTCACCAACATACGGCGAACCATAACCCGTTTCTTGGGCACAGTGTGCATCGCCCTGGTGCTTGAATCGCTGATCATGATTATCAAATACAGTCAGCTCGATTTGGCCGGTAATCTGTTCTATCCCGTGGCTATTTTGGTTGGTGCCTCTGTTCTACTGATCTCCCTCGGCGGTTTTTTGGCCTTAACCCGGGGCCACACTCAATGACCGGCCTCTGCGCATGGCTCATGCTACAGGGGTAATGCCGTCGTGTATTTCAGTTGCTCCATGGCGAAACTGCTGCTCACATCGGCCAGTTTGACCCGGCTGACCAGTCGCTTGTAGAAGCGGTCGTAGGCGGCGATGTCTGCGACCACCACCCTGAGCAGATAGTCGACATCTCCGCTCATTCGGTAGGCTTCCATCACTTCCGGCATGGCTTGTACCGCTTCGGTGAAATCCGTCAGCCAGGTGTCGTTGTGTTCACGGGTGCGGATAAAGACGAACACATCGACGCCCAGTGCCAGCGGTTGCCGGTTGAGCAAAGCCACCCGCCGGCGAATGTAACCCTGTTCCTCCAATGCCTGAATGCGCCGCCAGCAGGGGCTGGTGGTCAGATTGACCTTCTCGGCAATGGCCTGCACCGACAGCGTTGCATCGTTCTGCAACAGGTTTAAGATGGCTTTATCGATGTTGTCGGGCAATTTATTCCTCCACTTTATTCAATGTTGAAAATATTTGCCCTAAAATAGCCTATTTATCGAAAAAAATGAAATCCATTGCGTGTGCTTAAACGTCACACTGATAGCCTGATGAATCAGTGGACAATCCGATGACCGAAGCCATTGCCCGACCCCAAACACCCTCACCCGACTGGATGCGCCTGCGAGCCAACACCCTGGCGATAGCGGGCAATCGCCTTTATGCAGACTGGACGGCCAGTGGGCGACTTTATCGGCCGATCGAACGACGTTTGCTTGATATTGCCGGGCCAATGATGGCTAACACCCATACCGAAGACAGCCTGACCGGGCAGTTCATGACCCGGGCGCTGGATGAAGCGCACCAGATTATGCGTCACCATGTTAATGCCTCCAGTGACGATGTGGTGCTGTTTGCCGGTACCGGCATGACCGGCGCGCTGGCGAAACTGGTCAGAATGCTGGGGCTCTGGGTTCATGAATCCCACCGTGAATCGGTGTTGGCGACCCTGACGCATCGACCGCGCGTCTATGTGACACACATGGAACATCACAGTAATCACACTCTGTGGCTGGAAACCCTGGCTGAGGTCGTGATCATTCCGCCAACGCCCCGTGGTGAAGTCGATTTGAACTGGCTGGCCGAATCATTGCGCCAGTTGCCTGACGGACAGCCGGTAATGGCCTCCGTGACGGCCGCCAGCAACGTAACCGGTGTGTCGGCACCCTATCGGGCCATCGCCCGACTGGTGCATCAGGCGGGAGGTCACTGTTTTGTCGATTTTGCCTGTGCAGCGCCTTACGTCGACATCGACATGCACCCGGTGGACGATGAGCCATTGGATGCGGTGTTTTTTTCACCGCACAAGTTTTTGGGCGGGCCCGGAGCCAGCGGAGTACTGGTGTTCAATGCCAGTTTGTATCAGAACCGGGTACCGGAACAGCCGGGTGGCGGCACGGTGGTCTGGACGAACCCCTGGGGAGAGCACCGTTTTATTCAGGACATTGCGACGCGGGAATCCGGTGGTACACCGGGTATTTTGCAGAGTCTGAAGGCCGCAATGGCAGCGCAGTTGAAAGACGAGATTGGCGTGCAAGCGATTCGCCAGCGCGAGTCTGTATTGAATGAGTATTTTTTACAGGGCCTGGATCGCATAGCCGGCATCCAGTGCCTGGCACGGGATCAGGCTGACCGGCTCAGCGTGTTTTCAGTGGTCATCGAGGGTCTGCACTACCAGCAAGCGGTTCAGCGGTTAAGCCATGAGTATGGAATAGAAGCGAGGGGAGGCTGTGCCTGCGCGGGCACATACGGGCACTACTTACTGGGCATTGATCGTGAGACGAGTCAGGCTATTACCGGCCAGCTCGACCGGGGTGAACTGGCCGCCAAGCCTGGCTGGGTTCGACTGAGCTTTCACCCGATGATGACGACAGAGGACCTCGACCGGATTCTGGCTGCACTGGCCGCTCTGGCGAGCGGCGCGACTTCATCGGGCTCATCCGAGCCGGTTGAGACTGACTTGCTTTGGGGTAACTGGATCGGTTGAGCCCGTTCAGACGTTTAAGCCAGCGCTCTAATCTGGTCGCGCAGACTGAGGGCTTCAGCCCGCGCGGCATCTGCAAAATCAGTGCCCTGGCTGGCATACAGAATACTGCGCGAGGCATTGATCATCAGGCCGCGTCCCGGTGAGGTTTGTCCGTTGCGTACCGTTCCCTGTAGATCACCGCCCTGAGCACCAATGCCGGGCACCAGAAATGGCAAGTCAGGTGCTGCCGCTCGGATGCGAGCCATCTCCTCGGGGGCTGTGGCGCCCACTACGAGGGCAATATTTCCATGGGTATTCCAATGCTGCTGGGCTCGTCGCGCAACGTGAATGTACAGCGGTTCGCCGTCGATCAGCAGGTTCTGGAATTCAGCTGCAGAGGGGTTGGAGGTGCGGCACAGCAGGATAACGCCTTTATCGGCATGCTCGGCAAAAGGTAGCACGGTATCGGAACCCATGTAGGGGTTTACCGTGACGGCATCAGCACCATAGTGTTCAAAGGCCTCGCGCGCGTACATAGCGGCTGTGGAGCCAATGTCGCCCCGTTTGGAGTCCAGTATGACCGGAACGTCCGGATACCTGGTTTTAATATAGGCGATGCTGGCGGTTAGTTGCGTCTCGGCCTGTACAGCGGCAAAGTGCGCAAACTGCGGCTTGTAACAGCAGGCCAGGTCGGCTGTCGCGTCGATGATGGCCTTGTTGAACGCCAAAATACCTTCCGCTTGCTGTTGGAACGGGGCAGGCATTTTTTCAACGAAAGGGTCAAGCCCGATGCAAACCTGTGTGCCCTGATCCCAGCGCCGGGCAATGGCGTTCATGAAGGTCACTGTGGTCTTCTCCTTGTGAAGGCCCTGGACTGATGAGGGCTCAAAGTGATTTGAAATAAACTTTCGAATTGCGCTGAAAGTTGTACAGGCTTTGCCGTTCCGGCGGTAAATCGGCCACCGGTGTGGACTCGAAGCCGCGTTCGGCAAACCAGTGAGCGGTTTGAGTAGTCAGTACAAACAACCGTTCCACACTGTGTTCGCGGGCGCGTTTTTCCAGGGCTCGCAGCAGAGCATCGCCGCGCCCGGACTGACGGTAATCCTGGTGCACAGCCACGCAGGCTAACTCAGCAACCTGAGGGTGAGTGTCGGGAATCAGATAGAGAGCAGCACAGCCGACAATCATGCCGTCGCGCTCATTGACGTGGAAATGAGAGATCTCATTCTCGAGTTTTTCTCGATCCCGGCGCACCAGAATGCCGCGTTCTTCCAGTGGTTGCAGCAAGGCAAGAATGCCATTGATGTCATCGGGCCGGGCCGGGCGAAAGGTATCGTAACGGTCGCGGGCGATGAGCGTGCCAACGCCGTCGCGGGTGAACAGTTCAGCCAGCAGGGCGCCATCCTGATGGCCGTCGATCACGTGGCAGCGGGGAATACCCGCTTCGCTGGCCGCCAGCGCCGTCAGCAATTCCCGCTCTCCGGCGGCGAGTCCGGTCTTCCCGTCGAGGCACTGGCGTAATTCGAAAGCATCCATTTCTTTCTGGTTGCCCGTAACCGGATGAGGGTTATCACCCACGATGACGATCTTATCGGCGTCCATCCGGCGCGCGGTTTCGACCATGAGATGATCCGGCGCCAGATAAAATACCTCGCCCGTTACCGAATACCCCAGTGGCGGCATCAGCACAATATTGCCTTTGTCGAGATGCTCACGAATGGCCAGGTGGTCGATGCGCCGGACCCGGCCCTGGGCCAGCAAATCGACACCGTCGACAACCCCGGTGGGGCGGGCAGTGACAAAGTTTCCGCTGATGACTCTGACCCGTGCGCCGTGCATGGGCGAATTAGCCAGGCCCTGGGTAAACTGAGCTTCCAGCCGGCTGCGCCAATGCCCGATTCGATTGAGTATGGCGTCCATGGCGTCGCTGTCGATCTGGGCGTGTTCGTCCAGGCGCAATTCACCCACTTCGTCTTCGGCATCAAATAACAGCAGCAGTTTCATGCCCAGACTGTTGAGCAGAGCCAGGTCACTGACCAGAGCATGCACTGACGAAGGGCTGAGTACTGTGCCGCGCACCCAGACAACCGCCGTTTTACCCCGGTAGGCATGAATGTAGGGTGCACTGTTGCGAAAAATACGAACAAAGTCGGTCAAGGCGGCTCTCCTTAGTTGCCGCCATGATACCGGATAAGGCCTGTCGGGCTCTACCGCCAGATACCGTCGGTTTTCACATCACCCTTGAATAGCGTTGCCGGTTGTCTGTGCTCAGATAGGCATCGAAGACCATTAGGATGGGACGCAATAGCAACCTGCCCAGGGCCGTGACGGTTATGTGGTGTTGCTTCAACCGAACCAACCCGTCCTGCTCCAGTTCAAGCAATTGCTGCCATTCACGCTTAAAATCCTGATTTGCATCCAGACCAAAGCGTTTGGCGACTGCTCCCAGATCAATCTGTCCCTGACAAGCCAGTTGATTGATGATGTCACGTCGCATCTGATCATCCCGGGTTAAAAAATAGCCGCGTTGGACCGGTAGAGTTCCTTGCTTGAGTGCCGCATAAAAGGGATCGAGCTGACTGTGGTTTTGGATGAAAGCACCCTGTACCTGGCTGATCCCCGAGACACCGAGCGCCAGCATGTCGGTTTCGGCCTGAGTCGAATAACCCTGAAAGTTGCGTTGCAGACTGCCATCGGCCAATGCGCTGACCAGCCGGTCATCGCGTTTGGCGAAATGGTCCATACCGATGTAGACATAACCGGCTTTCTGCAAGGTGATGATGCAGTGCTGCAGGATGCGCAATTTCTCGTCGGCCGCTGGCAAGCTGTCGCTGCTGATTCGCCGCTGCGCGACGAAACGATCTGGCAAGTGCGCGTAGTTGTAAAGGCTGATGCGGTCCGGCGCCAGCTCAAGTACCTCATCGAGTGTTGCGTCGAAGCGATTCACCGTCTGGTAAGGCAGGCCATAGATAAGGTCGAAGCTGATTGACTCAAATGCCAGGTGTCTAGCTTGCTGTACCAGAGGTTCGACCACCGACTTCGGTTGGATCCGGTGGATGGCGACCTGGGTCTGGTGGTTGAAATCCTGAATGCCGAAGCTGAGTCGGTTAAAGCCGCGCTGATGCAGCAGTTCCAGCATGTCGGCTGAGGTTTCCCGGGGATCCAGCTCGATAGAGTATTCACCCGGGAAGTGGGCTGGGTTCCAGTCGAAATAGATCGATAACCGGTCCAGCAGTTGCCGCATTTGGTCAACGGTCAGAAAAGTTGGCGTGCCGCCGCCAAGATGCAATTGGGTGATCGGGCGTTGACCGAAGTTGTGTGACATCAACGCCATTTCTCGCTCCAGCCAGGCAAGGTATTCATCGCCCCGGCTACGACTTTTAGCAGCCACTTTGTTGCACCCACAGTAGTAACAAAGGTGGCGGCAAAAAGGGATGTGCACGTATAGCGACAAGGGTGCCTCTGAGGCTGCCTGCCGGTGATAGTGCTCGCTGGCCACGGCCGCGCTGATGTCGTGAAACTGCGCTGCGGTCGGGTAGGAGGTGTAGCGTGGTCCCTGAACGTTGTACTTCTCGATCAGGTCTGCATCCCACTGAATGGACTGGGCGTTGAAAGCCGACATGGCATGAGCTCGCTATACTGGAAGTGGTCAGCGTGCAAGCTTAAGTCATCGGCTAGAGTGAAGGCTGATCTGTGTCAAAACAGACGCGGAAAGCTGAGCTTATGGCAGTCATCGGTTCTGCTGAACTGCCCTGTCCGGGTACCCCTGTCAACATTCAGAGGATTTCAACAGGATGCCACAGAGGCTCCGTGCATTGGGCAGGCGCTAAGCCGGTTGCTGAAAAAACTCGCGTGAGCCGTAAACAACCATCGTCTTGCCTTTAACGCTGACCAGACCTTGCTCTTCCAGATTTTTCAGCACCCGACCCACCATTTCGCGTGAGCAGCCGACAATGCGTCCGATTTCCTGACGGGTAATCTTGATCTGCATGCCTTCGGGGTGAGTCATGGCGTCTGGCTGCTTGCACAGATCGAGCAGGGTTCTCGCTACCCGGCCGGTGACGTCGAGGAATGCCAGGTCGCCTACTTTACGGGTCGTGGCGCGTAAGCGGGTGGCCATCTGTTCGCCAATAAAGTACAGAATACGGGCGTCGTTTTGAGTGATTTCCCGGAATTTGGTGTAGGAAATTTCTGCCACTTCGCACTCGGTCTTGGTTTTAACCCAGGCTGATCGTGAATCCATGGCGTCGAACAGGCCCAGTTCACCGAAAAAATCACCGGCATTGAGATACGCCATGATCATTTCGCGGCCGTCATCATCTTCGATAATGACTGACACGGTGCCTTTGATGATGTAATACAGGGAGTCGCTTTTGTCTCCGGCGTATATCAGGGTGGTTTTCGAAGGGTAGCGACGGCGGTGGCATTGCGACAGAAAGTAGTCGAGATGCGTGTGTTCGAGTGACTGATTAACCATGATCTCTGCTTTCCAGTGTAGCGTCTACGGCCGGGGTATCACTGCCTGATCAGCCCCGGGGCTCCATGTTGTTTGTTCGGTCCAACAGCTGTGCGACGAACGCGACAAAAGACCGGCTCCCTCAACCTGTATCAGGTTAACGGGTAACCCGTCTGCGAGTATAGACCGAATCGTGAATTCGGGCACAGATTGTCTGTGCGCAGTGTGCAAACACTGCTCGCGCATTATGGGATATACAATCAAGTCTGGCTATGGGTTGTGCCTATTTGTATGACTTACGTCCCGTTTTTGCCGGGTCATCAATGCAAAACAGGCGTGAAGGCCGCATTTCGCTCCCCGGTTCGGCTTTAAATCAGACTGTGCTAGGCTTCGCGCCTGACACACAGCTGCGGCTGTATTGAAAAAGAACCAGTCCCGAACAATCGGGTGCCAGGGGAGTGATAGAAGCGTGAAAGCAACGGTTGCATGGGCAGGTGGCAAAGCCTTTTCCTACGAATCAGAATCAGGTCATACGGGCTTTATGGACGGAGCGGCCAAAGATGGCCCTGGCAGCAAAGGCCCAAGCCCGATGGAGCTTATTCTGAATGGCCTGGGTGGCTGCACCTCATACGATGTGGTTAATATTTTGCAAAAAAGCCGCCAGGACATTGTTAATTGTGAAGCCCGGTTGAGCGCCGAACGGGCTGACAGCGTGCCTGCGGTGTTCACCAAAATACACATTCACTTCATTGTCACCGGGCGTCAGCTCAAACCGACCCAGGTGGAACGAGCCATTGCGCTGTCTGCCGAGAAGTACTGCTCCGCCTCCCTGATGCTGGAAAAAGGGGGGGTTGAGATCACCCATGATTTTGAATTGGTTGAAGCCGACTGATACTGACGGATGACTGAGCCTCCCTGGCTCTGATTAGTTGACCATAGGCAGTATATACCTGCTGTCGACATTCGATAAAAAAAAGCTGGGCTCATCCGGGGGTGATCCGCATAATACGCCCCCGCTCAAGCGCAGCCAGGCTGCGCTGTGCCCCGCGGAGTTCGATGACAGGCTCATCGAACTTCTAGAGATCGCCAACAAGGGGACCTACTCAGATGAACGACGAGTTGCGTTTACACGGGTTCAACAACCTGACCAAATCGCTCAGTTTTAACATTTACGACATTAACTATGCGAAAACCGAGCAGCAACAAAACGAGTACATCGCCTATATTGACGAAATGTACAATGCCGATCGGTTGACCGAGATTCTGACTCAGGTGACCGATATCATCGGTGCCAATATCCTGAACGTAGCCCGTCAGGATTACGAGCCTCACGGTGCCAGTGTCACCATTCTGATTTCAGAGTACCCGGTTGATGGTAATGAGGATTTTTCCACGGCGACGCCGGGTCCGATGCCCAATTCGGTCGTGGGGCACCTCGATAAAAGCCACATAACGGTGCATACGTACCCGGAAAGTCACCCTGATAATGGCATTTCGACCTTTCGGGCTGACATCGATGTCAGTACCTGTGGGGTTATCTCACCGCTGAAAGCGCTGAACTTCCTGATTCACTCCTTTGACAGTGACATAGTGACAACAGACTACCGGGTGCGTGGCTTTACCCGGGATGTCGACGGGCGCAAGCACTATATTGATCATCAGATCAATTCTATTCAGAACTATCTGGCGGAAGACACCAAACAAGCCTACGAAATGATCGATGTGAATATTTACCAGGAAAACATCTTTCACACCAAGATGCTGCTGAAAGAGTTCAATATTGAAAATTACCTGTTCGGCAGTGGTGTTGATGCTTATTCAGACGTTGAACTGACCAGTATTACCGAGCGACTCTGGCGAGAAATGCAGGAAATTTTCTATTCACGCAACATGAGTAATGGCCCGGGCCCTAGCCATTCGGGCTAAATTGTTCAAACATTGAACAACTTTGCGGTAAATTTAAGCAATCGGTTCGAATAGACCGTAAAGTGTGATGAATATCGCCTATTCCTGACTGTACACCCCGGCCCGGCAAGGTAAACTGACATAAAGAATACATCATCTTCCGGGATGATGGTTTCCAGTCGGGCCGTATTATTGCCATCCAAATCGGGTGATGATTATAAAAGCTGGCTGAATTATAACTATAAGCATCAGCGAAACGGGTAGTCACATGGGTCAGGAAATCGAATTGAAGCTCAGTATTCGTCCTTCAGCGGTCGAAGCTTTCAGGTCACATCCGGTGTTGACCTCACTGTCATCTCAATCCTCTGCACTCGAAAATCAGTATTACGACTCGCCGGAACATCAGTTGACGCAGAGCGGTGTAGCATTGCGTTTGCGGTTTCAGGGAGATCATTGCGTGCAGACGCTGAAAACGCGAGGCTCGAATATAGGTGGGCTTCACCAGCGTGATGAGTGGGAAATGGACCGGCCGGATGGCGAACTTGATCTGTCACAGTTGCCAGACGGGGTGTTACCGGCCGGAATTGGCAGCCAGTTAACACCACTGTTCACCACCCGGTTTAACCGGCATCGCTGGCTGGTGCAGCACCAGGATGCTGATATCGAAGTCGTGCTGGACGAAGGTGAAGTAGCCGCAGGCTCTGACCGTCAGCCGATCAGTGAGGTAGAGCTCGAGTTGAAATCCGGCGGATTGGCGGCCCTGTTGTCTTTGGCCCATGAACTGACCCGCAGTATTCCTCTGGTTCCTTCTGATATTTCCAAGGCCGAGCGCGGTTATCGTCTGTTGAATCACGCCGCTCCGGTCAACCTGCCATTGCCAGCGATCGTTGCCCAGCAAAGCATGGAGAGTGCCTTTTGCGCGCTCTTTGGCTATGAGCTTGAACGTTTGCAGCGCCAATGGGACCTGTTCTGGATGACACAGCAATGGTCTCAGGTTCAGGCGATGCTGGTGACTTTGGGCAACATGCAGACCGAGTTTGAATGGTTCAGTGACATCCTGCCGACGCGGCACCGCCTTCAGGTTAAGGCCTGGGTGGGCTGGCTGGAGGGCGCTATCCGTCCTTTGGTGTCCTGGTGGCCAGCGTGTTTCGCGCTCAGTCAGGATGCCCGCAGTGAGCCGGAGAACATAGCCGTCAGCCTGCAACAAGCGAAAGCCATTCGCGCCCTGGTTGGCATTGAAGATCTGGCCAACAACGCAGATTTTGGTCATACCCTGATGTCGATGACGCAATGGTTGCATTTGCGCAGTTGGCGGGAAGACCAGTCCGAAGATCACAAGCGTGCCTCTGAAGTCGCCGTCAGTGATGGACTGGATCGTTCGCTGTCTACGGCCTGGCAGGCGTTTAACCCGGAGCAGTTTGCTGGCAGCACCAGTCATGCACTGGCTCAATACCCCGCCGTGCACCGGCTGCTGATGCTGTGCCAGTATTTTAACACCCTCTACAGTGAAGATTTGGATCATTACCAGGCCGAACTGCAGGCACTTGAAGACAATCTGTCGAAATTATCGGCGATGGATGTCGTCAGTCGATTGCACGAATGGCTGAATGACCTGCCTCTGGAACAGCAAGCGTCGGTTTACAGCTGGACTCGCAGTCAGCCTGTACTGTTGCGCGACATCAAGCAATTGGCCGGACGTTTGTTTGATTCCCGGGATGCTGTACTGGAGGTGTAATCTTGGCTGCAGCCACCTTGTTGCCGGGTCGGTTAGATATAGACAGCGTATTGCGGGCACTGCAGGACGATGGCCGTCTCAGTGCCGAGCAAACCGACCGGGCCCGTCGCAAGGTGCGCCCGGGCAAGGAGCACCCGCTGCAGCGACTGGCAATGCTGGAATTAACCGATTTGGCCAACCCGGCCAAAAAACTCAGCCTCAATGCGCTGACCCAGTGGCTTGCCGGGCACGTTGGATTACCCTACCGAAATATTGATCCTCTGAAAGTCGATGTGACCCGCATCACCGATGTGATGTCGTATGAGTTCGCGCGTCGTTACAATTTGCTGCCTCTGGTTATTGAAGATGAAGTGGTGGAAATCGCCACCAGTGAACCCTTGCTGACCGGCTGGGAAGACGCCATTGAACAGGTATCCCGGCGCAGCATTCGTAAGGTTGTGTCCAGTCCGGAGGATATAGATCGGTTTTCACTGGAGTTCTACGCTCTGAACCGCTCCGTGACCGGGGCGGTTGGTCGCAAGACGGCTGCGGGAATTGGTAATTTTGAACAACTGGTGGAGCTCGGCAATCTGCAGAATGTCGAGGCGAACGATGAACACATCGTCAATATTGTCGATTGGTTGTTTCAGTATGCGTTTGATCAGCGCGCCAGCGACATTCATGTAGAACCCCGCCGTGACTATGCCCATATCCGATTCCGGATCGACGGTATTTTGCATGCGGTCTATCAAATGCCGATTCAGGTAGGCCAGGCCGTGGTCAGCCGTATTAAAATTCTTGGCCGGATGAACGTTGCCGAAAAGCGCAAACCGCAAGATGGGCGGGTTAAAACCAAAACGCCCGAAGGTCAGGAGGTCGAGCTGCGATTGTCGACTTTGCCAACCGCTTTTGGCGAAAAACTGGTGATGCGGATTTTTGATCCGGAAGTACTGCAGAAAAGTTTTGCAGCACTGGGCTTGCAGGATGAAGACCTCAATAACTGGAAACAGATGATTCGTAACCCGAATGGCATCATTCTGGTGACCGGCCCAACCGGTTCGGGTAAAACGACGACCTTGTATTCGACCTTGCGGACCCTGGCAACGCCGGAAGTGAATGTCTGCACCATTGAAGACCCGATTGAGATGGTGGAGCCAGCTTTTAATCAAATGCAGATTCAACAGAACATTGATCTGAGTTTTGCCGATGGCATCCGCGCCCTGATGCGGCAGGATCCCGACATCATAATGATCGGTGAGATTCGCGATCTGGAAACCGCTCAAATGGCCGTGCAAGCTGCGCTGACGGGTCACCTGGTTCTGTCGACGGTGCATACCAACGATGCACCCACGGCCATTACCCGCCTGCTTGATCTGGGTGTCCCAAGCTACCTGATCAAGGCCACCGTCCTGGGTGCCATGGCGCAACGACTGGTGCGTACCCTGTGTCCGCACTGCAAAACCACGACCGAGGCCAGTGATGAGGTTTGGCAACAACTGGTCAAACCCTGGTCGGCGCCTAAGCCGGCGTCGTTTTATCAGCCGGTGGGGTGTCTGGAATGTCGTAATACCGGTTATCTGGGTCGGTCGGGCTTGTATGAAAGCTTCCTGATGAGCGGTGAGCTGGCGGGATTGGTGACGGATGATTGCGATCCGCAGCGGTTTCGCAAGCACGCGATAAAGCAGGGTATGCTGAGCTTGCGTTTATCCGGTGCTCGCAAAGTAGCGGCGGGCCTGACCACACCCGAAGAAGTGTTCCGGGTGACCCCGGAAGTGCGCTAAATGCGATAGACCGTCCTGGTCATTACCTTCGAAATTCCAGTCATGATCTGCTTCACCTGAGGTGGAAAATCCCGTCCGCCAGCGGCAAGGGCGTGTTCGGCATGGCGTTCTTCGTCTTCCAGCATGCGTTCGAGAATGACGGTTGAGCGTGGGTCTTGCTGGTCAATCTGGTGCAGATGGTCGCGCAGATGCGCACTGACCTGGTCTTCCGTCGCTGCCACAAACCCGAGTGACCAGGCGTCGCCAGCGATGCCAGCCGCGGCACCCATGGCATAGGATAAACCGTAAAACACGGGGTTCAAGTAGCTAGTGCGGCTGTTCAACTCGCCCAGTCGTTGCTCGCACCAGGCCAGGTGATCGAGTTCTTCATCCGCGGCTTCTTCCATGCTGGTTCGCACCCTGGCCAGTTTGGCGGTCAGTGCCTGTCCCTGGTACAGCCCCTGTGCACAGACTTCACCGGTATGATTGATTCTCATCAAACCCGCAATGTGCCGCGATTGATCCGGTTCCAGTGCCGGAGCTTCCCGGTGCCGGGCAGGGTTTGGCTCGCGCGCCTGTACAGCCCCGGGTGTCAGCGTTTTGAGGGCGTTGTCCAGATGGGTTACCAGACGATCAGAAAAAGAGAGACTTCTTGGCATGGGTGCGTTCCCGGTTGGCCTGAATATCAGGCATGGCTTGCATCAGGGTTTGTTTCAATGCCCGACCGGATACCGGCTTGGTCAGCAGATACTGTATGTTAAGCCGGCTCTCATCCAGGTCGACATGACCGACATCAACTCCGGTCAGCATGATGATGATGATGTCTTTGTTCAGACTGCTGTCCGCGCGAATCCGCTCAGCCAGCTCAATGCCGGTCATACTGGGCATGTTCTGGTCGAGTACGAGAACATCCACGGGCGTGCCTTTGTGGTATTCGTTGTGCAAGTTGGCCAGTGCCGACTGGCCGTTGCTCATGCTGAATACATCCATGCCCCAACTCATGCCCAAGTGCTCAATCACTTTGCGGCAGGTGAGGTTGTCGTCGACCACCATCAGGCGCATCTGGTCCAGATCCTGAATCGAGTAGTCGTCGACTTCAGTGGTTGCAGTGATCTCTACCAATGGCAGGTCGATCCAAAACGTTGTGCCCATGCGCAGCTCGCTGCTAAAGGTAATCTGGCCACCGAGCAAGCCGACCAAAATACGGGTGATAGGCAGGCCGAGATGCATGTCTCGAGGCGCCAACTGGTCTTCAGCTCGCACGACAGGAAAGTCGAACAGGCTGTTTTTCAGGTCTTTTGGCAAGCCCGGCCCGGTATCGGTCACACTGAAGCGAATGCGGTTGTGATGCCAGGGTTTAACCTGAATCAGAACTTCTCCGTTGTCGGTATAGTTCAGGGCATTGTCGAGCAGGTTACTCAGCACCTGCGCGATGATTTGAGCATTGCCCCGGTAGCGAGTTGGCAGCTCCGGGGTGACATCCATAACCAGTTCCAGCTGCTTGGCATGGGCGAGGCGTGAGTAGGGCTGGATGGCGTCTTCGAGCAAGTCGTACAGATCGAATTCATCCTCGCCCTCTGGCAAGCGATTCAGACCAATACGTACCAGGTTTTGCAACTGATCCGCCTGTCGCAGCAATGAGAAACCAGCCGCCTGTACGGTGTTGACGTACTCCTGCTGGTGCGCCGACAGGCTGGTGTCTTGCATCAGTTCGGTCATGCCCAGGACACCGTTGATCGGCCCGCGCATTTCATGGTTCAGCTTGCGCAACAAAGGCCAATGCAGGTTAGGCAGGTTGAGCCCGTCGACGGCGAGCCGGGAGTCACTTCTTCGAGCGACTCCGAAGGCGGCCCAGCCAAAAAACAGGGCGGCGGTGATCGCCAGGCTGTGCAGTGCAAAGGCGTTCAGGGCAATGCTCTGAATCAGCCCCAGGCTGGCGGTCATGATGACAATGAAAATAATAATCAGGTTGCCAATACCGGCCAGTAACCAGCCTTCATAAGCCGCTTTGGCATCCCGCCGGTAGAACCAGAGTGCAACGATGGTCAGCAGCAGTAGCGGAATCAGAGCCAGTAGCAAGGGACTGATGGTGCGTGACAGGGGCAGTAAGGTAACCACCGCCAATACCGCCAGCAAGCGCAGCAACCAGGTTAGGGTTTCTCGCAGCCAGCTCGGGTTGGTGTCTTTGCGGACGTCGGCCAATAGGCCGAGCATGCTCATTAATACCGTTACTCCCCCCACATTGCGTGCGTGGATATCCAGGTATCCCTGGCTCGGAATCAGAAATGACGCCAGGCCGCTCCAGCCAGCATTGATGGCGATGAAACCCAGGTTAAGCAACAGTGCCCAGATGAATGCTGCAGACCTCAGTTTGAACCAGGCGACCAGGGCAATAAGGGCCAGCACAGCCTGCACCGCGAACAGCGCAGAGTGTGTGCTGATGCTGCGGGCGATTCTGAGGGTCAGGGTGCGTTCGTCCACCACAGAAATCAGGGTGTTCAGCGGATCACCTGACTGCAGTTTGATGTACAGGTACTGGTTGCCTGGCTGAATCGGAACGGGCAATACATAGGTTCCGAGCGGTTCCGGTCGGCTGTTCAGCGGCACGCTGGCGCCTGAGCGGACACTGCTGAATGTCAGCGCGGTCGCGCTGTCGTTAAAACTGGTAAAGGCCGTCGGGTTGGTGCTCGGGTAGTATATTTCGATCAGATGGTTCGCATGGCTTTCTACAAAAAAAGCGTAGTTCCGGGTTTGACCGCCAGAGTTGTTGACCGGCACTCGTATCCAATAGGCACCGTCGAAAAGGCCGCTGCGCAACAAGGGCTGATGTAAGGGCGTGAATTGATTGGCCAGGCCTTCCTGCTGCAGCTGATAGACAGAGTATTGGTTGTCGGCGTCGAACAGATAGTCCGACCGCTCAAGAATGTTGATGTCGAGGGAACTCTGATTGAGCAATATGGGCTCATCGGCGGCTGCCAGGCTGGCCAGCAGGGTTAATGCCAGCACCAACCAGTTAACCGCGCTGGCGCTTTGGGTCAGTCGAACAGTTTTCACAAGGCAGAACTCCGGCACCAAACGTCGCTGGGCGCCAGATAATTACTGATGCCCGTGTAGGCGCAGTATAACGCCGACGGGCACTGGCCCCAAGTCGGCGTGACCGGCCGCTGGTTAGCGGCGGTTAATCGCCCGGTGCCCGATATCGGTGCGGCAAAAGCAGTCCGCAAAATGAACCGTGCTGACGGTCTCGTAAGCACGCTGTTGGGCGTCAGCGATGGTATCCCCCAGGGCGGTGGCACACAGCACCCGCCCGCCGCGGGTGACCGTTTCACCCTGCTCATTGAGGCTGGTGCCCGCCTGAAAAACCCGGGCATCGGGCCCAAGGTCGGTGTCGAGGCCGGTGATGATGTCACCGGATCGATAGCTTGCCGGGTAGCCACCAGCGGCCAATACGACGCCCAGTGCCGGCCTTGGATCCCAGTGTGTCTGCTGACCTTCCAGCCGACCCTCGACAGCCGCCAGGCACAAGGCCACCAGATCTGACTGCAGGCGCATCATGATGGGCTGGGTTTCCGGATCGCCGAAGCGGCAGTTGTATTCCAGGACGTTGGGGGTGCCATCGTCGGCGACCATGATGCCTGCGTACAGGAAGCCCCGGTAGCGATTGCCTTCAGATTGCATGCCCCGGACGGTCGGGTAAATGACCTCCTCCATGATCCGCTGATGCAGGGCATCGGTCACAACCGGTGCGGGCGAATAGGCACCCATGCCGCCTGTGTTGGGCCCGGTATCGCCGTTGTCCCGGGCCTTGTGATCCTGGGAGGAGGCAAACGGCACCACGGTTTCACCGTCAACCATGACAATGAAGCTGGCTTCTTCTCCGGTCAGGCACTGTTCAACCACGACGCGTGATCCGGCATTACCGAAGGCATTGCCCGACAACATGTCGTCGATGGCCGCAATGGCTTCGGCTTCGGTTTGCGCGACAATCACGCCTTTGCCCGCTGCCAGCCCGTCGGCCTTTACGACAATGGGCGCGCCTTTTCGGGTCACAAATGCTCGCGCTTCGGCTGCATCGGTGAATACCTGGTACCAGGCGGACGGAATGTCGTGGCGCTGCAGGAAGTCTTTGGTGAAGGCTTTGGAGCCTTCCAGTTGGGCCGCCGCCTGAGTGGGACCAAAAACAGGCAATCCGCGCTGCTCAAACAAGTCGACCACACCTGCAACCAGCGGGGCTTCGGGGCCGATGATGGTCAGGCCTACCTGATGGCTTTCAGCAAAGCTGGCCAGTGCATCCAGATCCAGAGCGTCTATCGGGACGTTTTCGACGCCCGCTTCCCGCGCTGTGCCGGCGTTTCCCGGGGCGACATAGACGGTGTCTGCCAGAGGGCTTTGCCGGGCTTTCCAGGCGAGCGCGTGTTCGCGACCGCCATTGCCAATGATGAGAATGTTCATTGTTTGTCCTATGGTCTCTCTGCGTTTTACGCAGTCGTTACTGATGCGCAGTGGTGCCGTGCTTCTGGCCGGTGTCAGTGCCGGAAATGGCGCATTCCGGTCAGTACCATGGCAATGCCGTGTTCGTCAGCGGCCGCGATGACTTCGTTGTCGCGCATACTGCCACCCGGCTGTATCACGGCTTTAACACCCATTTCGGCGGCCTGATCGAGACCGTCACGGAAGGGGAAAAAGGCGTCTGATGCCATCACGGATCCTGCGATCTGCAACCCTTCGTCGGCGGCTTTAATACCGGCGATTTTGGCGCTATAGACCCGACTCATCTGGCCGGCACCGATGCCGACAGTCTGCCCTTCTTTGGCATAGACAATGGCATTGGATTTCACAAACTTGCACACTGACCAGGCGAATTGCAGGTCTTTCAGCTGTTCCGGTGTCGGGGCGGTGCGGGTGACTTGTCGGAATTCGTCGGCCGATACGTCGCCCAGATCACGATCCTGAATGAGCAGGCCACCATTGACGCGCTTGAAGTCGAAACCGGGTAGCGCCCGGTCCCAATAGCCACTGCTGAGCAGGCGGACATTGGGTTTGGCCGCGACGATGCGAGCGGCATCGGCACTGACTGAAGGTGCAATAATAACCTCTACAAACTGGCGGTCGATGATGGCTTGCGCCGTCTGTGCATCAAGCTCACGGTTGAACGCAATGATGCCGCCGAAGGCCGAGGTTGGATCTGTCTTGAAGGCACGTTCATAGGCCGTCAACTGAGTATCAGCAACCGCTACACCGCACGGGTTGGCGTGCTTGACGATGACGCAAGCCGGTTGCTCAAACCGTTTAACGCATTCGAGGGCGGCATCGGTGTCGGCAATGTTGTTGTAACTCAGTGCCTTGCCCTGAAGGCTGGTCGCTGTGGCGATACTGGCCTCCGGCGTTTCAGGGTCGATGTAAAACGCGGCTTTCTGATGAGGATTCTCGCCATAGCGCATAACGTCTTTTAACTGCCACTGCTGGTTGTAGGTGTGCGGGAAATCTGCCTTTTCAGGAACGATGGCCGGGTCGGTGCCGGGGTCTACCCGACCCAGATAGTTGGCGATCATGCCGTCATAGGCGGCGGTGTGTTCAAAGGCGGATCGGGCGAGCCGGAAGCGGGTTGGCTGTGACAGGCCACCGTTTTCGTCCCATTCACTGAGAATGATCGGGTAGTCTTCTGTGTTGACCACAATGGCGACATCGGCATGGTTTTTGGCGGCTGAGCGCACCATGGTCGGGCCGCCGATGTCGATGTTTTCGATTGCATCAGTCAGGGTGCAGTTGTCTTTGCTAACGGTGTCGGCAAAGGGGTAGAGGTTGACGATCACCAGGTCGATAGTCTCGATACCATGCTCGCTCATGACCGCGTCATCCTGTCCGCGCCGACCCAGAATACCGCCGTGAATCTTGGGGTGCAGGGTTTTGACCCGGCCGTCCATCATTTCCGGAAAACCGGTGTGGGCCGACACTTCAGTGACGGGAATTCCGGAATCGGTCAGCAGACGAAAGGTCCCGCCAGTAGACAGGAGTTCAACACCGCGCTGGTTGAGTGCCCGGGCGAAGTCGACGATGCCGGTTTTATCGGAGACGCTGATCAGGGCGCGTTTTGGCGTTTTGGTCATAGGATCCTCGAACGATCAGTCGGTGGCTCGCACCAGCAGATGCGGTGCCGGGTTCAGTCAATTAAGTAGACGGTGTTAAATCTGGTGCAACCGGTCAAAAAAACAGGTTGTTTAAAATGCAAAAAGGCGACTCGCAGTCGCCTTTTTGGTGTCAGAGCAGTCCGTACTGCTTCAGTTTTTTGCGTAAAGTACCCCGGTTGAGTCCAAGTACCCTGCTGGCTTTGGTCTGGTTATCCCGGCTGAAGCGCATAACGGCCTCCAGCATGGGGGCTTCGACTTCGCTCATCACCATTTGGTAGACGTTGGCAACGTCCTGGCCTTCGAGGTGGGCGAAATAGTTGCGCATGGCAATTTCAACGCTATCGCGCAGCGTTTGCGGATTGTCGGCCGAGGAGTGGATGTTGAGTGAATCTTTGGAATCAGGGCGCTGAGGGTCCTGGGCAACGGTGTCGAGGTTCATGCTGCTGTATCCTTTAACGATATCAAACGTTGAAAAAGGGTGGCTATAAACTGAAGCTGCTCACGCGGTTGCTCCAGTTGATTGAATGCTGAAAGGGTTGTTCGCTCCAAACCCCGGGCTTTGAGGTACCAACCCACGTGCTTACGGGCAATGCGCACACCCATGTAGTCCCCATAGAACCGATGCAGCGACTGGACATGCTGGCTCAGTGTCGCGGCGACGGTCTCCAGGTCCGGCTCTGGCAGCAATTCACCATGAGTCAGATAATGATTGATGCCCTGAAAAATCCAGGGGTTACCCTGGGCTGCCCGGCCAATCATCACTCCGTCTGCGCCGGTAAGCGACAGTACCTTCGCTGCCTGCTGGGGGCTGTCTATGTCTCCATTGGCCAGCACTGGTATCCGTACCGCTTGCTTGACCTGTGCAATGGTGTCGTACTCGGCCGCGCCCTTGTAGGCATCGGCGCGGGTCCGGCCATGCACTGACAACAGGGCAATGCCCAAGTCTTCTGCCATGCGCGCAATGGTTACGGCGTTGCGCTGATCGGCCGACCAGCCCGTGCGAATCTTCAGGGTAACGGGCACATCGACCGCACCGACCACGGCCGTCAGTATTTCCCTGACCAGGCCTTCATCGCGCATCAGTGCAGAGCCAGCCGCCTTGTTGCACACTTTCTTGGCCGGGCACCCCATATTAATGTCGATGATCTGGGCGCCGCGTGCGACGTTGGCCTGCGCTGCCTGCGCCATCATGTCCGCATCACCACCGGCGATCTGGACACTGATCGGGCCCTGTTCACCACTGTGATCAAGCCGCCATCGAGACTTGTTGCTGTTCCACAGGCGGGTGTCACTGGTGACCATCTCAGACACGACCAGACCCGCACCCAGAGACCGGCACAGAGTACGAAACGGTCGATCGGTAACCCCGGCCATGGGCGCGAGGACGGTCGGTTGTGAAATGGTGTAGGGGCCGATGGCAAACACAGTGATCGGTTAAAAATTGCTCAGCTCAGGGGCGGGGAATGATACTGGCTCTGACGTTCAGATGAAAGATTGACAATTCGTTTCTTTTCAAAAAAAGAGGCCATTGGCCTCATTGTTTTTCAGGGTGCTCTTTAACCCGCTGTTAACCGGTTCCAGCCGGGGCCAGAACCAACTGGTAGTTCACTGCCCGAGTGCCAGGATTACGAATCGGCAGGGAGACATAGATCCGCGTATTGACGGGCATTAAGCGAGTGCCAGTCAGTTCACCGCGCAGGTATTGCTCTGGCGTGAATGACTGATCGGCGATCAGTTCGCCGTTGACGTCGGTGTATTGCAGGATCAGCACGGGAAAGGGTTGCCGGAAGGCGGCACGGTTGGTGAGTACGGCGTCCAGCAGTTTCACGTCGTTCAGTGCGCGGTGATCGCGGATAAGCACGTTCGAGGTGCGCACCAGATCAATGTCCTCCTGATCCGGGAGGGTACAGCCTGCGATATCGCAAACACCCTGATAGAGGCCGCGCCATTGGTCCATTTTAGCGTAGGTATCGCGTTGCACCCAGGCGAGTTGGGCAACCAGAACACCGATCAACAGCACAATAAATACCGCGCCTAGCCAACGCCAGCGGGCGAGTCGGTCCTCGGCGTTGAAATCCAGGTCAATGTCGTGGTTCAGCCGGCGTACCACAGAAGAAGCGGAAGCTGTATCGTCAGCGCGCCGGTCGATGTGGCTAAAATCGACGCTGTCGAAATCGTCGCTACCGGAATCGTCAACTGACCAGGCCGGTTCAGCCTCTGCCGGCTGTCGTTTTACAGGTCGGGAGTCGGAGACTGGTTTGCTCACGAACCGGGCTTTTTCCTCACGACGGGTGTCCCGGGTTTCTTCGCGCTCCATTTCTTCCAGAATCGATTCTGCCCAACTTTCATCCGCTGTTTCCGGATCGTCCAGGGTCTCGCGCTCATCATCCGCTTCACGCTGGAAAGGGTTAGCGCTTTTACGGCCACTGCTTGGGTTGTTGAGGCTGATGAATGAATCGCTCAGATCACCCAGCTCGGAGTCGTCGTCATCCTGATCATAGAGGTCGTCATCACTGTCCTGAAAAACAAACTCCTGATCTTCTTCCGGATTGTCCGCAAACAGAAAATCGGCATCATCGTCTTCATCCGCTGCGAAACGTGACGGGGGAGTGGGCTTGGCAGGTTTGGGCTTCGACGCCGGTGGCGCTGCTTTGGGTTTGGCCTTGGTGGCGGCTTTCGGGGCAGGCGCATTCTGGCGTTGAACCGGTTGCTTCGCCGCAGTCCCGGGCTTTTTTGGGGCAGTCGGGGTTGCGGGGCGGGCTGCCGGTTTTGATTTTGCGCCAGCGGTCACTATATGATTTCGGGCACTGAAGACCTGAAGACAGGCACCGCAACGCACAGAGCCATTGGCGATAGACAGCTGTTCGTCGCTGACGCGAAAAGAGGTGCCGCAGTGCGGGCACTGTGTGATAAAGGTTTCAGCCATTGCTAATTATGATTCCTGGCATCCATGCGCTATTGGGTCCTGTTTTGGCCACGGTTCAGGTGACCCCAGGGTATTGTTGACCCGTCTGGTCGGCCAGACGGTCAGTAAGTGTAAGAAAGGTGCTGTCAGATAACAATATGGCACACCTCATACCCGGTCTGCGCTCGGCACACTATTGACGGCGCTTTCCATTCAATCGAACCCAGCCATCATGGCTTGCCTGTGGCTCAAAGTCGACCCAGGGGGTATAGGCTGCGAGTACTGTCTCCGCCTGGTGTTCCAGTATTCCTGACAACGCTATATTGCCGCCGGGTCTGAGGCGCGTGCAAATCGATGCGGCCAGGTCACAGAGCGGGCCGGCCAGAATATTGGCGACGACCAGGTCATAGTGAGGGTCGAGGTCTTGATCATCGAGCATGACCCGATAGCGAGCCGGGTCGATGGCATTGTTGTCTGCATTGGCCCGGGTCGCGTCGAGCGCTTGTGGGTCGATGTCGAGCCCGTCCATGCGTTCGGCGCCCAGCAGTAGGGCGGCCAGGCCGAGAATGCCGGAACCACACCCGTAATCCAGTACTGTATCGCCCGTTTTAATGGCCTGGTCGAGCCAGGTCAGGCACAGAAAGGTAGTGGGGTGAGTGCCCGTACCGAAGGCAAGACCGGGATCGAGTCTCAGGTTAATGGCCGTCGGATCGGGCGGCTCCAGCCAGGAGGGGCAGATCCAAAGCCGGTCACCACAGGCAATGGGCTTGAAGTTGTCCATCCAGCTGCGTTCCCAGTCTTTGTCTTCCAGAATCTCGGTGACGATGGGGCCCTGAGATTCTATGTTCAGCGCGTGCATGGCGTCTTGCAGGCGTTGCGTCAGTTCATTTTCATCCAGCTCATGATCGAACAGGCCCTGTATCGTCGTGTGCTGCCACAAAGGTGTGGTGCCGCGGATGGGCTCAAAGACTGGCTGGTCTTCTGTGTCGACCAGGGTGACGGCCTGGCAACCAGCCAGCAAAAGGGCATCTTCCAGGGCGTCGGTGTGTTCGGGCAGCGTGGGAATCTTGATGTGCAACCAGGGCATTACAAATCCTGTATGGGTTGGGGCGATATTGAGTTAAGCAGTGTACACCAGAGTGCCTGCCGGTTCAGCGTGGCCCGTCTCACTGTGGGATAGCTGAGGCACCAGGCAAACGATAAAAAGCCGGGTTGTACCCGGCTTTTTGCAGTAATTGATCCGGCAAAAGAGGCCGGGTGATCGCTTACTGTTCGTCGGCCAGCTTGTGCTCAAGGTAGTGGATATTGACACCACCACGCTCAAAACCGGGGTCACGCACCAGATCCATCTGCAGTGGCGTATTTGTCTTGATGCCCGTGATGACCAGTTCATCCAGTGCCGATTTCATCCGCGCCAGTGCCTGGGGGCGATCGTCAGCCAGAGTGATCAGTTTGCCGATCATAGAGTCGTAAAACGGCGGAATGGTATAGCCGGAATAAATGTGCGAATCCCAGCGCACGCCCAGGCCACCGGGTGGGTGAAACTGGGTGATCTTACCCGGACTGGGTATGAAGGTGCGTGGATCTTCGGCATTGATCCGGCATTCGAAGGCGTGACCCTTGATGTGAATCTCATCCTGACGATAGGACAGCGGCTCACCGGAGGCAATGCGCAACTGTTCCTTGATGATGTCCACGCCAGTAACCATTTCGGTGACAGGGTGTTCGACTTGAACGCGGGTATTCATTTCAATGAAGTAGAAGTTGCCGTCTTCATAGAGAAACTCGAAGGTGCCCGCGCCCCGGTAGCCGATTCCGATGCAGGCGTCCACACAGGCTTTTTGCACTCTGGCGCGTGCTTCCGGGTCAATGTGCGGGGCCGGAGCTTCTTCCATCACCTTTTGATGACGACGCTGCAGCGAGCAGTCACGATCGCCGAGGTGAATGGCATTGCCGTGGGTATCGGCCAATACCTGAATCTCGACATGACGCGGATTCTGCAGGAATTTTTCCATGTAGACAGTGCCGTCACCGAAGGCTGCTGCCGCTTCGTTCTGGGTGACCTGAATGGCGTTCAGCAGGTCTTTTTCGTTGTGCACAACACGCATGCCCCGGCCGCCGCCACCGGCTGCTGCTTTGATGATCACCGGATAGCCAACGTGTTGTCCCATGGCCAGGCATTTTTCGGGGTTGTCTGTCAGCGGACCATCGGAGCCCGGCACTGTCGGGACTCCGGCTTTTTTCATGGCTTCAATGGCGGATACCTTGTCACCCATCAGCCGAATGACGCTTGATGACGGGCCAATGAAGGTAAACCCGGATTTCTCTACTTGCTCGCAGAAATCAGCCCGCTCGGCCAGAAATCCGTATCCGGGGTGGATGCCATCGGCATCAGTGACTTCGGCGGCGGCAATCAGGGCCGGTATGTTCAGGTAGCTGGCAGAAGACGCATTGGGGCCAATGCACACCGACTCGTCGGCGAGTTTTACGTGCTTCAACTCTCGGTCGACGACAGAGTGCACTGCCACCGTCTGAATGCCCAGCTCTTTGCAGGCCCGCAGGATGCGCAAGGCAATCTCACCGCGGTTAGCAATCAGGACTTTCTTAAGCATGACAGGCCTCGTTAGCTAATGGTGACCAGGGGTTGGTCGAATTCGACCGGCTGACCGTTTTCCATCAATATCGCTTCTACGGTGCCGCTCTTGTCTGCTTCGATCTGGTTCATCATCTTCATTGCTTCGACGATGCAAATGGTATCACCTTCCTTCACCTGCTGGCCGACTTCCACAAAGTTCGGGCTGGTTGGCGACGGTGCGCGATAGAAGGTGCCTACCATAGGCGAGCGGACCGAATGACCCGTGGGTTCTGGCGGTGCACTCGGTTCGCTGGCCGCAGGCGCGGCTGCGGGGGCAGGTGCTGCCATCTGTGCGGGTGCCGCAGCGTAGTGCATCGGTTGCGGTGGAAGGCTGTGTGAGGTGCGGCTAATGCGAATGGCCTCTTCACCTTCGGTGATTTCAATCTCATCAATGCCGGATTCTTCCAGCAGTTCGATCAACTTCTTGACCTTGCGAATGTCCATGACGGGTTCCTTAAATTTAGTGCGTTAACTGACGGTGAGCGGCGTGCAAAGCAAGTTCGTAGCTTTGCGCTCCAAATCCACATATCACGCCGACCGCCTGGTCGGACAGATACGAATGATGTCTGAATGGTTCGCGAGCGTGCACGTTGGACAGGTGCAGTTCGATATAGGGGATGGCAACACCGGCCAGTGCATCGCGCAGGGCAACACTGGTATGAGTGAAGGCTCCGGGGTTGATCAGTATAAAGTTGATCCCTTCTTCGCGAGCCTGATGAATCCGGTCGATGAGGATCCCTTCATGATTGCTTTGTGCGCACGCCAGGCTGTGGCCGAGGTCGGTGGCAGCACGCGACAGCGACTGTTCTATATCTTTGAGGGTCGTGTGTCCGTAAACCTCGGGCTCTCGGGTGCCCAGTAAGTTGAGGTTGGGGCCATTGAGCAGCAGTAGTTGCGCCATGAGTACGTCTGTGTCCTTTATATCCTTGCCGTTGGTCAGGATGTAGAGTGTAGAAGGTGAATCGACCAATGTCCGGGAACCTGACCGGAAATATAGACGATAGTGCTGTTAAATTCGTCGAACAACTGAATCGACGAATTTTAGTTGTGAATTTACATCATTAAACGCCGGGCTTTCCATGCTTTTCGTGCATTTCAGGCGCTGTCAGGCCAGACCCGGATATTGTGCCTCCGGCAGTTAATTGCATTTGTGACCTTCATCCCTTGGTTTCGGGTGAGCGGATGACTAAGCTGGTTGCCATAGTTTCAGATTTCATCTCGTAAAATGCAGAACAGGCAGGGAGTTCAGACATATGATTCGTGAACGATGGTCGCGCTTTACAGCAGGGGTAGGTCGGGTATTTCACCGCTTTCGGCTGACCGGTCGTTCAAGCCGCTGGCTGGGGCTGTTGGTGCTGGTAGTTTTTCTGGCGCTGGTTCTGCTGGGCTGGTACTGGAGCAATGAGCCTGGTGAGCAGGATGTGGTGGCTCTGGCCGAGCGCCATGCCAGCGAGAACAACCATGAGCTGGTAGTGGGGTACACAACCACTTATACACTCAGAGAGCTGATGACTGTGTTGCTGGAAAAGCCTGGTGGTTATTTGTCCAATGATGTCACGCCGCCTTCACTCTGGCTTGATAATATGCCGAGCTGGGAGTTTGGCGTGATCATTCAGGTCAGGGATCTCAGCCGGGCCATGCGCCGGGATATGAGTCGCTCTCAGTCTCAGTCTACCGAAGACCCCGATCTGGCAAGGGCAGAGCCGCTGTTTCACTTTGATCACAACAGTTGGATGCTGCCATCGACCGAAAGTGAATACCGGCGTGGGCTCAATTTTATTGATGCCTATATGCAACGTTTGTCTGACCCTGAAAACACCCGGGCCCAGTTTTACGCGCGAGCGGATAACCTGAATCGCTGGCTGGAAGATGTTGAGACGCGTCTGGGCTCTTTGTCGCAGCGACTGAGTTCATCGGTAGGGCAGCGCAGTGTCAGTTCCAACGAGATGCTTAATCCGCAAGCGTCGGAACAGTTGATCAATAACGAAGATAAAGTGGTTAAAACGCCCCGGCTGGAGGTGGATAACGTCTTTTACGAGGCGCGGGGTTCAGCCTGGGCACTGTTGCATATACTCAAAGCGGTGGAAGCTGACTTTGGCTCCATTCTGGATAACAAGAACGCACGGGTCAGTTTGCAGCAGGTTATCCGGGAGTTGGAAGGCACCCAGAGAATGGTTTTTTCTCCAATGGTCCTAAATGGTAGTGGCTTTGGTGTTCTGGCCAATCATTCCCTGGTGATGGCCAATTACATCTCTCGGGCCAATGCGGCCCTGGCAGATCTGCGAGAGTTGATGGCCAGCGGCTAAGATTGGTTGGATAAATAAAAAAGCCGGGACCATGATCCCGGCTTTTTTTATGTCGCAATAAACCCGTTGGCTTATTGCTTGTCGTAAGCGTTAGCGGCTTCAACAATAATCTCTTTGGCACGGGCGGCATCGGCCCATCCTTCCACTTTTACCCACTTGCCTTTCTCCAGATCCTTGTAGTTCTCGAAAAAGTGTTTGATCTGTTCCAGCAACAGGGCGGGCAGGTCAGTTACTTCCTTAACGTCATCGTACAGCGCACTGAGTTTGCTATGCGGGACCGCAACGACTTTGGCATCGGATCCGGCTTCGTCGGTCATTTCCAGTACACCGACCGGACGCGCACGAATAACACTGCCCGGCACAACCGGATAAGGGGTTACAACCAATACGTCTACGGCATCGCCATCGTCGGCTAAGGTGTGGGGGATATAGCCGTAGTTGGCGGGGTAGAACATGGGTGTGGCCATGAAGCGATCGACCATCAGGGCATCGAAATCCTTGTCGATTTCGTACTTGATCGGGCTGCTGTTGGCCGGTATTTCAATAGCGACATAAACGTCATTGGGCAGGTCTTTCCCGGCCGGGATCTGGTTGTAGCTCATGAAGCGGGCCTCCTGGTTCATAAAGTGGGGCCGCCCGGGCTCAGGCAGCCAGTGTTATCAATGTGTGGGCGCCATTATAGGGACTGACGCGCGGCTTTGCAGCCTTACCATGGTCGCAAGTGCTCAGTCATGGGTGATGCTGGCAAAGCGCTCAAAATAGTCGGGAAAGGTTTTAGACGTGCAACCCGGGTCGTTAATGGTGATCTCGGCATCGCCGAAGGCCGCTAAAGAGAAGCACATGGCGATACGGTGGTCGTTGTAGGTATCGATAGCCGCCGATTGCAGTGTCTCGGGCGGGGTAATGGCGATGTAATCCTCACCTTCATCGACGCTAGCGCCGAGTTTGCGTAACTCGGTGGCCATGGCGGCAAGCCGGTCTGTTTCCTTGACCCGCCAGTTGTAGATGTTGCGGATACGCGTGGTGCCCCGGGCAAACAGGGCGGTGGTGGCAATGGTCATGGCAGCATCGGGGATGTGATTCAGGTCCACATCGACTGCCTTGAGAGGGCCGTCCTGGCTGACTTCGATCCAGTGTTCGTTCCAGGTTACCCGGGCACCCATCTGCTCGAGAACTTCTGCGAAGCGGGCGTCGCCCTGAACCGACGCGGTACCCGTGCCTTCTACCCGCACGGGTCCGCCACCGATCGCGCCGGCTGCGAGGAAGTAACTGGCACTGGACGCATCGCCTTCAACCATTATACGGCCGGGACTCAGATAAGACTGATCGGCGCTGATGTGGAAGGAGCGGTAGTTGTCGTTGGTGACACTGACGCCGAACTGCTGCATGACGTTAAGCGTTATATCGATATAAGGCTTCGACACCAGCTCGCCTGCAACCTTGATGGTCAGGTCTTCTGTCAGCAAGGGGGCTGTCATCAGCAAGGCGGTGAGAAATTGGCTCGAGATGCTGCCATCAATGCTGACCACACCACCGTGCAGCGGCTGTGACTCAATGCGCAGGGGTGGAAATCCCGGTTGACCGAGATACGTCACCCGGGCTCCCAGCGGCGCCAGGGCGTCAATCAGGTCACCAATAGGGCGCTCCGCCATACGCGGTTCGCCGGTCAGTTCGAACTCACCGGAGCCGACACACAGTGCCGCAGCCAGCGGTCGCATCGCGGTTCCGGCATTGCCCAGGAAGAGGGTCAGTGCCTGGCCACGCGCCAGCTCACCCGCCTGACCGACAACGCGGCACTCGGTGCCATCGTCGCTGAGGTAGTAGGGAATGCCCAGTTCATAGAGGGCGTCGAGCATATACCGGATGTCGTCGCTGACCAGCAGGTTGCTGACCCGGGTAGTGCCCTTGCACAGGGCCGAAAGCAGCAGGATTCGATTGGACAGGCTTTTGGAGCCGGGAATTTGAACGGTGCCGCGCGCCTGTCGCAGTCTGGGGAGGGTCAGAGTTTGCATAGCCATCCGTACGCTGTAGAAATCGGGCGGCCATTGTACGCCAGCACAGGGGGTCTTGCATCCAGCGCAACGCCTTGAAAGAGTGTGTTGCAAATAATAGTGAGTGGCGGTTCTACCCTGAGCTTATTTGACGATCAGAATGTCGACGGTAATCCGGTCGAGAATTTTCTCGGCGGTATGGCCCAGTAGCCATCGTTCCAGCCCGCTGCGTGCCACCGCCCCCATAATGACCATGTCGACATTGGCCTGGTGCAAATAGTCGGGGATAACGGTTAATGTTGAGCCGGTTTCCAGAACCGTGTTGGCCTTGTCGATCTGGTGCTGGTTTGCCAGTTGATGCAATGCTTGCTCGTGCTGCTCGCGAATTTCCTCGCTGATGTCGGCGCTGTCGATGGTTGGTTGGTCGAGGTAAATGAGCAGTGGGGTTGGGTCATACACGTGCAACAGTTCCAGTCGCCCGTTGAGATGAGTGCCAAAGTCTTTGCCCCAACGGACAATGTGTTCATCCAGAGTGTCGGGTTTGTCGTTGGCCTGCACCGGGTCCACGGCTGCCGTTAGTCGCACCGGATCACCCCAGGCGTTCGATTTGGTTAGCAACAGCGGTACCGGGCAATGACGAATCAGTTCCCAGTCGGTCTGGCTAAAAAAAGTTCGCTGAATCACGTTTTGATGGTGGGTGGCTTTGACCACCATGTCGGTCGGGTGCTCGGACAGGTAATTCAGTAAGGCGGTGCCAGCGTGTTTGTCCCAAACGCCTTCCAAAGACACTTCAACGGCTTCGTTGCGGGCGATGTCGGCGATCGTTTCAAGCCCCTCCATCATACGATGCATGTAAGCTTTCTGGGCTTTTTCGGAGGTTTCGGGGTTGAGCGGGTGGTTGGAAGCCAGGCTGGCATTGTAGCCGCATGCGAATAACGTGAGGTGCGCATCATCAAGACGTGCCAGTCGGCTGGCTTTACTGACTGCCAGGGCGCTGTCTTCGGCCGGGTCAATTAAAACAATGATGTGTTTGTGTTTAAACATGGCCATTACCTCGCAGGGTCGATTTATTCGGCTGCTGTTGCCCAAAGCCTAGTCGCAGATACCGTGCTTGTCTGCGTGTGAACCAAATTATTCCGATGCAACCAGATGTCAGTCCGCCGGAGTAAAGACAGTGACGACTTTTTGAACGCCTGACACTTCCGAGGCAATGGTCACGGCTTGTTGTGCAGTATCCCGCGTAACTCGTCCGAGCAGGTACACAACGCCTTCCTCCACCACAATATTCACGTTAGAGGAGGAAAAATCGTCGGTGGTGAACATTCTGGATTTGACCTTGACCTCGAGCCATGAATCGTTGGTACGAACGCCGGCTGAAATGGGTGCTTTGGCCGACAGATGGTTGTGTACAGCCTCGACCTGAGGGTCGTTGCGGGCAATGCGGGTCGCAAGTGCAATCAACTCAGTACTGGGCACCTGTCCGACGTATAACACCAGTCCATTATTGGCATGGATGCCGATTCGGCTCTGACTGTAGCGTTCGTCAGCTTTGTCGAGATTGACAGCAAGGCGTGTCTCGAGGCTGTTGTCGTCAATGACCTGGCCCATACTGCGACCTTCGGTATCGGGAACGATGGGCTCGTCGGTAGCGCTGCCCAGAAGGCTTGCACACCCACTGAGGGCCAGACAGCCGGACAAAATAATCAGGACTGGGAGTTTCATGTCAGAGCTCGCCTCCAAATAATTGATGTTCAATCAGTGCACCCAGGCAATTTAGAATCAAATGATGGGTCAACTGCAGACTGGTATTAGTGGCGCCGGAAACACTGAGTTCAACGTCATTCTCTTCCAACAGCGTAGCGATGTCACCACCGTCGGGCCCGGTAAGCGCGACAACGCACAAACCCATATCATGAGCGGCCTGTACAGCCTTGATCACCGCAGGTGCCTTGCCGGACGCTGAGATCGCCAGCAAAACGTCTTGCTCATGAGCCAGAGTGCGGACCTGTCGGGCAAAAATGTCATTGGGGTTGGTGTCGTAGCTGATACCACTCATCAGCGAGCCGTCGCCAGACAGGGCAAGGACGGGTAAACCCGGACGTTCCCGGTCGAACTTACTGAGCATACCGGTGGCGAAACCCTGGCCGAGTGCGGCAGAACTGCCCATCCCACAGACCAGAATTTTTCCGTCATTGAGCAACGCTTCGGTCAGCAAGTCGGCGCCGTGATGCAGCAGTTCGTCGAGCTGTTCGGCCACCCACTGAAAGGACTCAAGGCTTTGGCCGATGTGCTCGTAGAGAATGTCGTTGGGCTCGGTCATCAGGCCGCAAAGGCTCCTTTTATCCAGTGGATGGTGTTGTTTCTATCGAGTGCCAGCACGTCAAAACGCGCGGTGCAGCGGGCCTGCGCCGGGTGTGACTGCAAATACCATTGCGCCGCACGAATCAGTTTTTTCTGTTTTGCAGGCGTTATGCTGGCGCTGGCCGAGCCATATCGTTCATTGCGGCGTTGCCGCACTTCCACAAACACCAGCGTATCGCCATCACGGCAGATCAGGTCGATCTCGCCGACTTTTACCTGAAAATTTCGCGCCAGAACGGTCCAGCCCTGCTGCTGGCACCAGTTGTGGGCCTGGTCTTCAGCATCTGCGCCTTTAACCGGTCGCCACACCATCAGGGTCGGGCACTGGCCGGGTTGAGCACATTCACCAGTCCGGACCCAGGGCGTACTTCGCCGTTGCTGAACTGCGCCCAAGTCAATTCCCGCTCAATGCGTTGCCGGGCATCCAGTCGCAAAGTGCCGGTTACGCCATAGACCCGGGTGTCGGGAAATTGTTGCAACTGCGGCAGGCGCGGGTAGAGCCGGTAACTGTCTACGCCCAATGCAACCAGCGTTTCAAAGCCAGCGAACTGTTCATTGAACGCCGACTGTACGTCTTGCTTGATCGGGTTTTCACGCAATTCCCAGGGCATTTCGACAAAAGCGACACCGTTCAGATCTTGGTCGCGGCTGGTGTTTCGGGTGCCGTCATAGAGGTGGGACGTGGCCATGACTGGAATATCCGAGGCGTATTGGAAGTTGAGCATGGGTTTGAGCTGACGTGCCTGCGACGGAAAGGCCACCATAAAAATCATGTCAATGTCTTCACGCCGGCGCGGTTCGAAGATTATGTCACGTTCGATCAGTGCATCGAGTGAGCGCATCCGACGCTCACTCTGGTCAATGTTGAGCGCTCGGCGGACCGTGTTGAGGTACTGATCTGGCTGGGTATAAAGCGATTTGCTGGTCACCC
This sequence comes from Saccharospirillum impatiens DSM 12546, assembly GCF_000423605.1. GTDB lineage: Bacteria > Pseudomonadota > Gammaproteobacteria > Pseudomonadales > Natronospirillaceae > Saccharospirillum > Saccharospirillum impatiens. Next base: position 142,624 of record NZ_AUIH01000002.1, on the reverse strand, counting down.
GCCCGCCCTGGGTCTCCCAGTTTCGCACGAAGGTGTCGCTTACTTTGCGGCCCCATTCGGAGTCGGGCGCTAGCACCATGGCGTTGCGGTTACCCTGCTGCCATGCCTGTTCAGCGACCTGCCTGGCTTCGTCTTCCGGTGCCAGTCCAAACTGGTAAAAGTTGGACGGGCCATTGCCACTCAGGTCGCTGTAATTCAGCGCCAGTACCGGTACTGACAATACGGTCTGTTGTTGTATTTGTTGTACCCGGGCCTTGTCCAGTGGACCTATGACCAAATCGGCGCCTTCGAATACCGCCTGCTTATAGGTGTTGTAGGCATCGGCATTCTCGTTGGTGTCGAAAAAGGTCAGTGACGGAGCATCTTCTGCTTCCAGTCGGGATTCATACCAGGCGGCCAGCAGCCCGCTGCGAATGGCCTTGCCTGCCATCTCAAGCGGGCCAGACAACGGCAGCAAGACGGCAATGTTACGAGGCTGGGTGTTGGCCAGTTGACGCAGCAATGCCAGATCACCGGGGATGTTTTGGGCAGCCGGGTGCGACGGATGGCTGTTAATCCATTCGTCGATCGCGATCACTTGCCGGCGCAGGTCATCCGGGTTTTCGCGAGCGATCAGGGCCAGGTCGAGCCAGCCGGTCAGGTCAGGGCTTGACTCTGCAGCGGACAGTTCACGTATGGGTTCTTCGGGAACCAGTTGCAAGTCAAACCAGATCTGCTCGTTGTTAAAGCGGGCGTTATCGTCTTCCAGTACTGGCGCCAGAAAAATCCGCTCGCGCGCTGCTGATAAATAGTCGCCTGAATACTCGTAAGCTTCCGCCCGCAGCAGGCTGACCACTATTTGCTGTTCCAGCGGCAAGCCATCGAATAAGGCTGCGCGTTCGCCACTGAGCCAGTTCAGCGCTTCATTGCCATCACCCAGGCTCAGTGCCAGCTCGGCCCGGAGTTGGGCATATCGGGTACGTTGAGCGGTGGTCAGTTGGTTGAACTGAAGGCCGCTGAGAATAACTTCGGCCTCGTTGATCTGATAGTCATCGAGCAGCGCCTGCGCCTGATCGAGTCGCTGGTCGACCAGGCCGTCGACCGTCTGCTCCGATGCATTCGATTGGCCATCCGGTGTTGTTGACTGACTGACGCAACCGGCCAGAAGCACGATAGAAACCCAGGCGCAGAGTTGCAGGGCAGTTTTGGTGTTGGGCATTTTCAACATGGACCAGACGCTTGTTACAATGGATTAACATCATTCTACTGAATAAAGTGATGATGAAATAGGGCGTTGCCTGTATGGATGACGCTTCTGGTACAGTGTCTGTAACTTTCTTCTTTTTTAACCCTTATCAGAACAGGCGCCTCTGGCGCTGTCCAACCGAGGTCTCATGTCTGCCCCAATAAACTTGCCAGCAGCTCTCTATGTTGTCGCCACGCCCATCGGAAATTTGGATGACATAACGCGCCGTGCGGTCTCGGTGCTGTCGTCGGTGGATGTCTGTTGTGCGGAAGACACTCGCCACAGCCGTCGTTTGCTGGACCACCTGGGGGCCTCGCCCAGGCTGATTTCAGTCCATGAACACAATGAGCGGGACCGCGGGCACTTTATCGTTTCTTTACTTGAGCAAGGGCAGTCGGTCGCGTTGATCAGCGATGCGGGTACGCCGTTGATATCCGACCCGGGTTATCACCTGGTACAGGCCGTTGCTGACGCTGGGTTTACGGTGCACCCGGTACCGGGTGTCAGCGCGGTTATTACTGCCCTGAGTGTCGCTGGTCTGCCGACGGATCATTGGCGGTTTGAGGGATTTCTGCCGGCGAAATCGGCCGCCCGACAGAAAGCCATGCAAGCGTCAGCAGACAGTCCACACACCCTGGTGTTCTATGAGAGCAGTCACCGCATTTTAGCCAGTCTTGCCGACATGGTTTCTGTTTATGGTGGTCAGCGTCGAATTGTGGTCGCTCGCGAGTTGACCAAGACGTTTGAAACCGTTTTGCGGGGTACGCTCGATGAGGTTCTGGCCAGAGTCGAAGCCGATGAGCATCAGCGCAAAGGCGAGTTCGTGGTAATGGTCGCTGGCGAATCGCGCGTGGACCAGGCCGTAGGGCTCGACCCCAGGGCGTTGGCCGACGTCCTGGCGCCGCTGATGCCGCCCAAACAAGCCGCGGCGGCTATGGTCACATTGATTGGTGGTCGGAAAAAGGAATGGTACGAGCTGATCACCGGGCTCAATCAGGCTGATTGATGCTCTGTCGAGGTGCGACAGAAAAACACTTGCGATTCGCCGGGTTTCCCGTATTGTGCGCTCCGCGAGTCGGCCAGGCAGTCGCTGCTTCGAAAGAAGGAGAGGAAAGTCCGGGCTCCACAGGGCAGGGTGCCAGATAACGTCTGGGCGGCGAAAGCCGACGGAAAGTGCAGCAGAAAGGAAACCGCCTCTCGTTCGCGAGCGGTAAGGGTGAAAAGGTGCGGTAAGAGCGCACCGCAGGTCTGGTAACAGAGCTGGCGATGGTAAACCCCACCTGGAGCAAGGCCAAATAGGGTCCCACTAAGGCGCGGCCCGCGTCGGGACCGGGTAGGCTGCTTGACCCTGCGGGTGACTGCAGGGCTAGACGAATGACTGTCCACGACAGAACCCGGCTTATCGGCTGACTCGCACTTATTCACTCTTCATGGTCCGCCTGCACTGGCTTTGTACCATCTCAAATATCTCCTCGCTTCAGATCCCTGTTTCATGGTTAAACCTCAGGATTTAATCAACAGCCCCATCGTTCGTTGTCGATAAATGGCATGCTTTTAATTCGTTTAACCTCCAATGCAAGTCACTTTCTGGAAATATTCCTGACTGCGCATTATTCATGCCTGTATTTTATGACGAAGGTGATCGTTCCTTCTCCTCGAGTTGAGCAATGTCAGTAAAGCGCAAAGCCAGCAATGATGCGGTTGTGCACCGTTTCACATCCGATCGCTGTTTTACTTCTTTAATTTCGCCTGAATCTAAATTTTACAATTTATATTCCAAAATAATCTTTAACTTAAGGTATCACTTTAACTTGAGTGGCCAAGTTAGTCTGTTTGCTTGGGTTTGGTGTGTTAGTGGTCGCTAACTTTGGTGGCTGAGATTGTGTGCTATTTCCTAACTTGCTGTTTTTAGTGGTTTTTTCTAAAGCTCCCCGGCTAGTGACCACTTGCTTGTGGGTCGCGCGACTCCTATAGTGTCGTTATGTGGAGAAAAGTGGCAAAAAGTGGGTCTTAAGGGCAGGGTTTGATCGGAATGACACCTTAAACATTCGGAAAGCCTCTTCGCACGACCCGACAGGAAGACAGACCAAGACAACGGATTACGACCACCATGGCACGAGCGACTGACACAATCATGCTCCGAGGAGTGCATACCCTGGCATTGGATGCCAAGGGTCGCCTCGCCGTGCCCAGTCGGTACCGGTCGGTGCTGCAGGCTCTTGCCGAGGGTCAGCTGGTCGTGACTATTGATACCGAAGCCCGCTGTCTGTTGATTTACCCGCTGGATGAGTGGGAAGTCATTCAGGAAAAAATCACCGCCCTGTCCAGTTTTAACAAAGCCGCCCGGCGCATTCAGCGTTTGCTGGTCGGGCACGCGACCGATGTGGAATTGGATGGTTCGGGCCGGGTGTTGATTCCGACGCCTCTGCGTGAATACGCCAGTCTCGATAAAAAGGTCGTGTTACTGGGTCAGGGCAACAAATTTGAGCTGTGGTCGGAAGAATTGTGGGAGCGTACGCGCGATGCCTACCTGGATGAAGCCGGCGATGAAGATGTGTTAACCGAAGAGCTGGAGCAAATTTCACTGTGACCCCGAAACCGGAACAGGCGTTCAGTCATGACACCGTATTGCTGCACGAAACCGTGGCGGCGCTGCAGGTGGCGGATGGCGTATACGTCGACGGTACTTATGGCCGGGGAGGCCATAGCCGCTTGTTGCTTGAGCAATTGGCGCCGGGCGGTCAATTGGTTGTGGTTGATAAAGACCCCCTGGCGATCGCTTCAGCTGATGCACTGGCAGGGCAGGATGCCCGGGTGAGTGTTTGTCATGCCAGTTTTGCTGATTTGAAAGCCCAGTTGCAGCAGCGCGATCTGGCTGGCCGGGTAAATGGCATTTTGCTGGATCTGGGGGTGTCATCCCCTCAGCTCGATGATGCCAGTCGGGGTTTCAGTTTTAGGTCAGACGGACCATTGGATATGCGCATGGACCCAACCTCCGGTGTCAGCGCGGCGCAATGGCTGACTCATGTCGGTGAGACCGATCTGGCCAACGTGCTGTTCCGCTACGGCGATGAGCGCTACAGCCGCCGGATTGCTCGCGCCATTGTGCGTGCTCGAAGTGAGGCGCCAATCACCACAACGCTGCAATTGGCCGATATTGTTTCCAAGGCGCACCCCGCGTGGGAGCGCCACAAGCATCCGGCAACCCGTAGCTTTCAGGCTATTCGCATCCATATCAATGCGGAACTGTCTGATCTTGAAGTCTTGTTGGCTGATTGCGTGGCGTTACTGGCCCCTGGTGGTCGGCTGGCTGTGATTACGTTTCATAGCCTCGAAGACCGTCTGGTGAAGCAGTTTATTCGTGAGCAGGAAAAGGGCCCTGAACTGCCGCCCGGTCTGCCGGTGCTTGAGTCTGATATACCGCGCACGATGAAGAAAATTGGCAAGCCCATAAAAGCCAGCCCTGCTGAAGTGCAGGGGAATATTCGGTCGCGCAGCGCAACCCTCAGGGTTGCTGAGAAATTGTGAAGGAGGTCGGGTGATGTCCTGGCCTGCGCGGTTGTTGACCTTGGGGTTGCTGGTGGTTGTGTTGGTTTCTGCCTTCGGGGTCATTCAGGTGACTTATCAGACCCGGGTGAAATTTGCCCAGTTGGAGTCGCTGCGACTGGAAGGGCAAAGACTGGAGGAAGAGTGGGGGCGATTGTTGCTGGAAGAGAGCGCTTTTTCGTCTCCGGCCCGGGTAGAGCGACTGGCGCGCGACGAGTTGAACATGGCGGAGCCAGAGCCGGAGCAAATGCGCTGGCTAAACCGAAGCGACGTTCAAACACAAACAGACTGAGTTGAGTCACTAAAAAGGGAAATTGAAAATCACTATGTTGGCAAACTGGCGCTTTCATTTCGTTCAAATCGTACTGCTGGCTTTGCTGGCCGTGGTGGTTTGGCGTGTGCTCAGTTTGCAGGTGCTCGAAAAGGAGTTTCTGATCGATCAGGGTACATCACGCTGGCAGCGCGTCGAGGTGATTAACGCGCCCCGGGGTATGTTAACCGATCGCCATGGTGAGCCAGTGGCGGTGAGCACGCCGGTTGTTTCTGTCTGGGCTGATCCGCGCGAGCTGAGTGCGGCAAATATTGGTCGGCTTGCTGCAGCATCGGGCGTGAGTGAACGAACGTTAGCGGCGCGTCGCCAGCAGCACCGTGCTTTCATGTATGTAACCCGACACCTGGCGCCTGCCGAAGCGGAAGAAATTCTGATGCTGGGTATTCCCGGCGTCTACGGCCTGACCGAATACAAACGTTATTACCCGGCGGGAGAAGTGGCTGGCCACATTGTTGGTATTACGGATATCGACGATCGCGGTCAGGAGGGCATAGAACTGGCCTATGATCAGCAGTTGCAGTCCCGCGCCGGCAAGAAAGAAGTGATTCGTGATTTGATTGGGCGTTCAGTGCGCGATGTCGGCGAATTGGAAGCACCAAAGGCCGGTCGGGATCTAAGCCTGACACTCGATCTTCGACTGCAGTACCTGGCTTACCGCGAGCTGAAGAAAGCGGTGACTCAGATGGGCGCGACCGGCGGTTCGGTGGTGATGATGGACGTGCACACGGGCGATGTTCTGGCCATGGTGAACCAGCCCGGATTCAACCCTAACAATCGCTCCAGCATGGCGCCTTCGTCGATGCGCAACCGGGCCATGACCGACCAGTTTGAACCGGGTTCTGTGATGAAGCCAATCAGTATGGCCGTCGCTTTGCAAAGTGGTCAGTTTCAGCCAGATACCGTGATTGATACCAGCCCCGGCTACATGAGACTGGGCAGTTATACGATTCGTGACTTCCGCAATTACGGTGAGCTGGATCTGACCGGAATCATCACCAAGTCGAGCAACATCGGCATGGCCAAGGTAGCGTTGGCGCTTGAAGGTCAGGATTTGTGGGACATGCTGTATGCCCTGGGTTTGGGTCAGAGCACGGGGATTGGTTACCCGGGTGAGGCGGTCGGCCGGTTGCCAAATCAGGTTGAATGGCGGCCAGTTGAGCAGGCCTCTATGGCCTACGGCTATGGTATTGCTGTTACTCCGCTGCAGTTGGCTCAGGCATATTCAACACTGGCCAACGGCGGGTTCAGAGTCAATGCCCGAATACTGATGGATGCGCCGATCGAGACCGGACCGCAGGTCTTGTCCGAGCAAATCTCCCACCAGGTTTTGGCAATGATGGAAACCGTGGTTCAGCCAGGAGGCACGGGCACAGCCGCTACGCTGGACTGGTTCAGCGTCGCTGGCAAGACAGGCACCGTACACAAGGTTGGCGGTGAAGGCTATTTTGACGACCGCTACATGTCGACTTTTGTCGGTGTCGCACCGGTTCATAACCCTGAAGTGGTGACGGTTGTGGTGATCAATGAGCCTCCGTCTGACGCCTATTACGGTGGCCGCGTGGCGGCACCGGTGTTTAACGGCATCATGCGTCAGGCGCTGCCATTACTGGGCGTAGAACCCGATCAAATTCCAGCCCAGGCACGCATGGAGGGTGACCAATGATGACTTTGCGCAATGGTCTGCCCGGTATTGCGCAGTTGTCAGGTCTGGCGGTGCGGGATCTGACGCTCGACAGTCGTGAAGTGGGCCGGAACGATGTGTTCATTGCCCTGAAAGGCGCTGCCTTTGATGGCCACGATTATGTCAATGCGGCGGTTAAGGCGGGCGCAGTAGCGGTTATCGCCGAACACCCCGTGGCTGGCGCGGCTGTGCCGGTCGCGGTGATCCCGGATCTGAGAGCCCGGCTAGGTGACCTGGCGCACGATTTTTACCAGTCATCGGATGAGCCGCTGCATTTGATCGGCATTACGGGCACTAACGGTAAAACCTCAACGTGCCAGTACATTGCCCAATCGTTGGATTATCTGGGTAAGCGCTGCGGCATTATTGGCACCAATGGGCAGGGGCTCTGGGGTGCTTTGCAGGAAACACTGAACACCACGCCCGACGTTGTGCGGTTGCATCGCGAGCTGGCGCGTCAGCGAGACCAGGGCGGACGCTTCTGTGCGATGGAGGTGTCATCCCATGGTCTTGATCAGGGGCGTGTTGACGGTGTGCGCTACAAGACGGCTGTGTTCACGAATCTGAGTCGGGATCACCTTGATTATCACGGCACCATGGAAGCCTACGGCAACGCCAAATGGACGTTGCTGCAATGGCCGGGCCTGGTGAATGCCATCGTGAATCTCGACGATGCCTGGGTGCAGCAACATCTAGACAGCATCGTGGCTGAACGCATTATCACCTTTGGGCAGTCGTCGCAGGCGGACATTCGCGTTGTTTCGTGCCAGTGCCATCCCGGCGGTATGGATGCCGTGATAGCGACGCCCTGGGGCGAAACCGAACTGAATTTGCCGTTGCTCGGGCTGTTTAATCTAAGCAATGCCCTCGCTGCGTTTGCCGTTCTGATGACCGAATCTGTGCCGCTTTCGACGGCAGCAAGAGTGCTTTCAACCCTGCGCCCGGTTAAAGGGCGAATGGAAAAACTGACACTGGCTTCCGGCACCACTGTGGTGGTTGATTACGCTCACACTCCGGATGCGTTGAGTAAGGCTTTGTCAGCCTGTCGGGATCACGTTTCCGGTCGGCTGGGTGTGATTTTTGGCTGTGGTGGTGACCGTGACTCTGGCAAGCGCCCTGAGATGGCTATGGCCGCAGAGCAGGGTGCCGATTTCGTGGTGGTCACAGATGATAATCCCCGCAGTGAATCATCGGCGGCAATCCTGGCTGATATCCGTCAGGGGTTCGCTCGTTCAGAAAACGTCACCGAAATACCGGATCGCCGCTCAGCCATCGAACAAACGCTGGCGCGTTGCGGGGCCGGGGATGTGGTGTTGATCGCCGGCAAGGGCCATGAGGCCTACCAGGAAGTTATGGGTACAAGACATCCGTTTTCCGATCAGGAAACCGTCCTGGCCTGGCAGGAGGTTAATCATGTGGAGTAATCCGACACTGGGCCAGTGGGCCTCTGCCTGTCAGGGGCAACTGGTGGGTGAGGATCGGGTTGTCGGGAATGTTTCGACCGATAGTCGCACGGTTGCAGCCGGTGATGTGTATGTCGCTCTGGTTGGCGACTTGTTTGACGGACACAGCTATGTGCCAACGGCCACTCATAAAGATGCGGCGGCCATCGTTGTGCAGCACCGCGTCGCCGAATGCCCGGTTCCGCAGGTGGTGGTAGCCGATACGCGCAAGGCACTGGGTGCACTGGCCGGGCTGTTGCGCACTGCTTTTGAAGGGCAGGTAGTCGCCATTACCGGCAGTGCCGGCAAAACGTCGACCCGCTCTATGCTGCAGCATATATTCAGCCAGCAGCCTGGATTGCTGGCGACGCAGGGCAACTTTAACAACGACATCGGTGTGCCCAAAACATGGTTTCGGTTGAGTGATCAGCATCAGCGCGTTCTGCTCGAAATGGGCGCCAGCGCAGTGGGCGAGATTGAATGGATGACGCGCTTTTCCCGGCCGCACATCAGCTTGTTGTTAAATGCGTCTGAAGCTCATTCGGATGGATTTGGCGGCCTTGAGCAGGTTCGATTGGCCAAAGGCGAAATTCTTGAAGGCACCGAACGTGACGGTGGTTGTGTGCTGAACCACGACGATCCGGGTTATCAGGGTTGGTTGAAGCGTGCGGTTGATCGCCGGGTTATCAGTTTTGGGCAACACAGCCGTGCAGACGTCTGCTTATTGGCGTTTCAGGCCTCCGGTACCGGCAGTGAGTTCACGCTGTCGCTGCCCGATGGTGACATTTCGGTAGCCTGGGCAATGCTTGGCAAACACATGGCGTTGAACGCGGCGGCGGCGGCGGCAACTGCCTGGTTGGCAGGGGTATCTCCGCTTGATATCGCTGAGGGGTTGTCGCAGATGCAGCCCGAATCCGGTCGCCTGGAACCGCTGGTGTCGGCCCACGGTGGAATACTGATTAATGATGCCTATAACGCCAGCCCGGCTTCGGTTAAAGCCGCGATCGATGTGTTGGCTGAACAGGGCACCGATACGCTGTTGATTCTGGGCGACATGGCTGAGCTTGGAGCCGACAGTGCCGCCCTGCATCAGGAAGTGGGTGTGTATGCCCGGGGCCGAATCCAGTCGCTCTGGACTCTGGGTCCGGAATCCGCCGCAACCGCTGAAGCGTTTGGCGGACAGTCTTTTGAATCGTTGACGCAAATGCTGGATGCATTGCCATCCAGATTGACGGAAACCACCGCAGTACTGATCAAGGGATCGCGCAGTGCCGGCATGGAACGGGTCGTAGAAACCCTGAAAAGGAAACCTTGATGTTTGTTTGGTTGACGCAGTACCTCATTCAGCTCCACTCCGGCTTCGGCGTGCTTCAGTACCTGACACTCAGAGCCATTTTTGGGGTGCTGACGGCCCTCGGCGTGTCGCTGATTCTGGGCCCCTGGCTGATTCGGACATTGCGCCAGTACCAGATAGGGCAATCGGTTCGTACCGATGGGCCCCAAAGTCATTTAAGCAAGGCAGGTACCCCTACCATGGGCGGTGCCTTGATCCTGGTGTCGATCATTGTGTCGACTTTGCTATGGGCGGATCTGGGCAATCGCTATATCTGGATTACGGTGCTGGTAACCGCTGGCTTTGGTGCTATCGGCTGGGTCGATGACTATCGCAAAGTGGTCAAACGCAACAGTCGCGGATTGTCCGCACGGTCAAAATACCTGTGGCAGTCGGTATTTGGGTTGGGCGGTGCGTTGGCCCTGTTCTGGACATCGGGTGATTACATTGTGGCAAACACGCTCTATGTGCCGTTCTTCAAAAACATTGCCATTGTATTGGGTGGGTTTTTTGTGGTGCTCGCGTATTTCGTCATTGTAGGCACCTCGAATGCGGTCAACCTTACCGATGGTCTGGACGGTCTGGCTATTCTGCCCACCGTGCTGGTAGGGGGCGCGCTGGGTGTGCTGGCCTATGTTGGTGGCAATACGGTGTATTCGGAGTATCTGCAGATTCCCTATGTGCCGGGTGCGGGGGAACTGATCATCATCTGCGGCTCGCTGGTCGGAGCCGGGCTTGGTTTCCTGTGGTTCAACACCTACCCCGCCCAGGTATTTATGGGCGACGTGGGTTCGCTGGCACTGGGTGCCTGCCTGGGAGTGATGGCGGTGATTGTTCGTCAGGAACTGGTGTTGTTCATTATGGGTGGCGTTTTTGTCGCCGAGACGGTGTCCGTCATTTTACAAGTCGCTTCCTACAAGTTAACGGGGCGTCGCATTTTCCGAATGGCACCGCTGCACCACCATTATGAATTAAAAGGCTGGCCCGAACCCCGGGTCATTGTTCGATTCTGGATCATCACCGTTATTCTGGTGCTGATCGGTTTGGCAACGTTGAAGATTCGCTGATATGACACTGATAACAGCTGACACACATTATCTGGTCGTGGGCCTTGGGGCTACGGGGCTGTCGTGTGTCCGTTATTTGGTGGCACAGGGTAAACTGTGTTCAGTGATCGATAGTCGGCAAGCCCCTCCTGGTCTGGATACGCTGCGCGCCGAGTTTCCGCAAATCGAGGTCACTCTGGGCGGTTTCGATGCGCAGGTGATGAGCCAGGTGGATGTACTGGTCATGAGCCCGGGTGTTCCGTTGTCAACGCCAGCGGTTCAGGCAGCTCTGGCCAAGGGTGTCCGGTTGAGCAGTGACATCGAACTGTTTTGCCAGGCCCACCAGGGGCGCACGGTGCTGATCACCGGTTCCAATGCGAAGTCAACCGTCACCAGTTGGCTGGCGGATATCGCTCGCCGCTCTGGAACGTCTTATGTCGTCGGTGGAAACCTTGGCCAGCCGGCTCTCACGTTACTGGAAGAGCCGGTTGAGCTGGCCATTCTGGAGTTATCGAGTTTTCAACTGGAGCTGGTCGGGCCGCTGCGCGCCGATGTGGCTACGGTGTTGAATGTTTCTGAAGACCATCAGGATCGCTACCCCAGCTTTGCCGCTTACCAGCAAACGAAGCAACGGATCTACTTCGGCTGTCGTCATGCCGTCTTTAACCGGGATGATGCGCTGACATCACCATTGCTGCCAACCGGCGTAATCCAGACATCTTTTGGGCTGGGCAAGCCCGACCTGAATCAGTTTGGGGTCCAGGAGTATGAGGGTGAAGCCTGGCTGACCTGTGGCCATGAGCGTTGGATGCGGGCTGGTGAGGTTGCGTTACCGGGTCGGCATAATCGCAGTAATGCGTTGGCCGTTATGGCATTGGCGCAGGCGATTGGTCTGGACCGTGAAGCCATTCTGTCTTCGCTACGAGCGTTCAAAGGTTTGCCGCACCGGTGTGAGCCTGTCGGGTCGATCAGGGGCGTACTGTATGTGAACGATTCCAAGGGCACCAATGTGGGTGCCACGCTGGCCGCCGTTGAAGGACTGGGTGGCGATCATCCTCGGCGTCTAATGCTGTTGCTTGGTGGCCAGGGTAAGGGAGCCGATTTCAGTTCGCTGAGCGAGCCGGTCGCACGTTTCTGCAAATCGTCCTGGGTGTTTGGCCAGGATCAGGCTCAAATTGCCGCAGCGCTTGATACTGGCGAACGTTCCAGCGGTGTCCACTGTGTCGATACGCTGGAGCAGGCGCTGAGCGGAGCCGAGGCAGAAGCGATTGCGGGGGACATCGTTCTATTGTCGCCTGCTTGTGCGAGCTTTGATCAATTCAAGGATTTTCAGCACCGGGGCGACGTTTTCCGGTCCTGGGTGGAGGCACGCCTATGACCGCTCAGGCGAATGCACTGCCGATTCTGTCAAACCGGTTGGCCGTGGCGTATCAGCCATTGTGGCAACCCGACCGGGTATTGCTTGGCGCCAGTATGGCGTTGTTACTGATTGGCCTGGTGATGATCGGCTCGGCGTCTATTGATGTGAGTGAGCAAACCTTTGGGGTGCCACACCACTTTGTGATGCGACACGCTATTTACATGGTATTGGGGTTTGGTCTGGCCTATCTGGTCAGCGCCGTGCCACTGCGGCTTTGGCAGTCTTTTAGCTGGCTATTGCTGGTGCTGGCTATGGTGCTGCTGGTGTTGGTGCTGATTCCCGGTATTGGCCGGGAAGTGAAAGGCAGTTGGCGCTGGATTGATTTGGGACCGGTGGGTTTTCAACCTTCAGAGCTGGGCAAGGTAGCCATGATTCTGTACGTCGCCTCCTATCTGGTCAGGCGCCGGGATGAAGTGATCAGTCGCTTGTCCGGGTTTGTGAAGCCTTTGCTGGTTATGTCGGTAATGGTCGTACTGCTGTTGCTCGAGCCAGATTTCGGCACCGTGGTCGTGGTCATCGGAACCATTCTGGGCATGCTGTTTTTGGGGGGCGTTAAAGCAGGGCAGTTTTTCCTGGCTGTGCTGGCCGCCGCTGGCGCTGTGACGCTTATGGCTTTTGCGCAGAGCTACCGGGTGCAGCGTTTGCTGTCGTTCATGGACCCCTGGGCGGAAGAGAATGTCTATGGCAGTGGTTACCAGCTGACCCAGTCACTGATTGCGTTTGGACGTGGTGAGTGGTTTGGCGTTGGCCTAGGGAACTCCATGCAAAAACTGTTTTACCTGCCGGAAGCACATAACGATTTTATTCTGGCCATTATCGGTGAAGAGCTGGGTTTGGTCGGCGTGATGACGATCCTCGGGCTGTTTACCGCACTGATCTACCGGATGTTTGCCATCGGCCGCCTGGCCGAGCAAAAAGGGTATCTGTTCGGCGCCTTTGTCAGCTATGGCATCGCCATGCTGTTTTCGATTCAGATTTTTATCAATGTTGGCGTTAACACCGGCTTGCTGCCAACCAAAGGGTTGACGCTGCCATTTGTCAGTGCCGGTGGTACCAGCCTGTTGGTTTCGATGGCGTTGGTGGCGCTGGTCAACAGAGTTTATGGCGAAACCTTGCGCATGAGCGCCAGGGAGGCCAAATGAAACGTGTATTGATCATGGCCGGTGGCACCGGAGGCCACATTTTTCCCGCTATGGCCGTAGCCGATGCGCTTCAGGACGCCGGTTATGCCGTGAGCTGGCTGGGCGCTCGCCGGGGTATGGAAATGACGCTGGTACCCAAAGCGGGGTATGACCTTCATGCTTTATCGGTATCGGCCTGGCAGGGCGGTGGCCTGTTGCGCAAGGTATTGGCTCCGTTGAATCTGATGCGCGCCCTGATCCAAGCCTGGTCCGTGATGACTCAGCTACGGCCCAGTGTCGTGATTGGGTTCGGTGGATACGCCTCTGCCCCTGGGGGACTCGCTGCCTTGTTGCGGCGTGTACCGCTGGTGCTGCACGAACAAAACGGCGTTCCCGGCCTGACCAATGCCCGCCTTGCCGGCCGTGCGACCCGGGTTCTACAAGCCTTTCCCGGTACTTTTTCCGGTGATGATGTGGAAGTGGTTGGTAACCCCGTCCGACAGGCGCTTTTAGCCTTGAATGAGCCAGCGCAACGCGGAGTGGGCGGCCACCGTCGGTTGCGGGTGCTGGTGATGGGGGGCAGTCAGGGTGCTCAGGCGTTGAATGAGGTCGTGCCCGGCGCTGTCGGTGCCCTCAATTCAACGGTACGCCCTGAACTCTGGCATCAGGCAGGCCGGGACAAGGTGGAATCAACACTGGCGGCCTACCACGATGCGGGTGTTGACGGCAGTGTGGTGGAGTTTATTGACGATATGGCGAAAGCCTATGCCTGGGCCGATTTGGTGGTGTGCCGCAGCGGCGCGTCAACGGTTTCAGAATTAGCGGCTGTGGGCGCGTACAGCATTCTGGTGCCCTATCCCTGGCACCGGGATCAACAACAGTATCGTAATGCTCGGTGGTTGGTGGACGAACAGGCAGCTGAGCTGATAGATCAGTCCGATTTTACCGACGCCTGGCTGGCAGAACGCTTCACTTACTGGCACAGCCACCGCTCAGAATTAAAGACCCGGGCCACGAACAGTTGGCGCTGCGGGATACGGGACTCGGCGCAGCGCGTGGTCTCGGTCATTAACGAATTGGCAGTGGAGGACGCGGCATGACGCGCCTGGATCTTAATAACGGACAGGAATTTCCAATTCCCGAGATGCGCCGGATTCGCCGGATTCACTTCATCGGCATTGGTGGTGTCGGCATGTGCGGCATTGCCGAGGTGCTGCACAACCAGGGCTACAACATCAGCGGTTCGGATCTCAAAAACAGCGTGACCACTGACCGGCTTGCGGCCATGGGCGTCACGGTGTTCATCGGCCACGATGAGAACAATGTTGCCGGTGCCGACGTGGTGGTGGTGTCGAGCGCGATCAATCCGCTGAACCCGGAAGTAAAATGGGCGCTGGATCGTCGCATTCCTGTGGTTCGCCGCGCTGAAATGCTGGCCGAACTGATGCGCTACCGGCATGGCATTGCCATTGCGGGCGCGCATGGCAAGACAACGACAACGTCTCTGATGGCTTCGGTAATGGCACAGGGTGGCTTCGATCCGACCTTTGTTATTGGTGGCAAACTGAATAGCGCCGGCAGTAATGCGCGCCTGGGAACCAGCCGCTACCTAGTGGCAGAGGCCGATGAAAGTGATGCGTCCTTTTTGCATCTGCAGCCGATGACGGCGATCGTCACCAACATCGATGCCGATCACATGGACACCTACGACGGCGACTTCGAGAAGCTCAAGGACACCTACATCCAGTTTCTGCACAACCTGCCGTTTTACGGACTGGCAGTGCTCTGTGCCGATGACGAGCACATACAGTCCATATTGCCGAGATTGTCGCGTCAGTTTGTGACCTATGGCCTCGGTTCGGATGCTGACTACCGGGCCGTGGATGTGCGCCAAATCAGTGGTCGCACCGAGTTTCGCGTGCATCGGCCAAGTGGGTATGAACCACTGGATATTGTTCTGCACATGCCCGGTATGCACAACGTTATGAATGCCCTGGCGGTGATTGCAGTCGCCACTGACGAGGGCATGACCGACGAAGCGATCTGCCAGGGTCTGAACGGTTTTGAGGGCGTGGGACGCCGGTTCCAGTTGCAGGGCGAGTACCCGGTGCCTGGTGGCGAAGTGATGCTGGTTGACGACTATGGTCACCACCCGCGCGAGCTTGAAGTGACGTTTGACGCCATCCGTCAGGGGTGGCCCGAGCGTCGACTGGTGGTGATGTTCCAACCGCACCGGTTCAGTCGTACCCGGGATCTGTATGAAGACTTTGTCGATGTGTTGTCAAAGGTCGATGTTTTGTTGTTGCTGGATGTTTACCCGGCCGGAGAAGAAACCATCGCAGGCGCCGACGGTCGCAGTCTGAGTCGCAGTATTCGATTGCGTGGCCGGGTGGATCCGATTTTTATCGAACACAAAGACAAAGTGCTGGACGTGTTGCCTGATGTGCTGCGCGCCGGTGACATTTTGTTAACACAAGGCGCGGGTGACGTCGGGGCGTTGTCCGCTGATATTGCTGCGGCAAAACTGGGGTTTGAATCATGACCGGCGCCATTGTTGATAACCACGCTGATACGCTAAAGCGCTTTCCACGCGTTGGTGTCGTCTATGGCGGTCAGTCAGCCGAACGTGAGGTAGCGCTTGGCAGTGGCCGCACGGTGATACGTGCCCTGGAAGACGCGGGTTATCAGGTGGCCGAACACGATGTGATGAGTCGGGCAACTTTGATCAACTGGTTGCAATCGACCGAACTGGATCTTGTTTTCCCGGTGCTGCACGGGCGGGGTGGTGAAGATGGCACCTTGCAGGGCTTGCTCGAATGGCTGGGCTTGCCCTACGTCGGCAGTGGTGTGTTGGCCTCAGCCCTGGCGATGGATAAATTGCGCAGCAAGTGGGTATTCGGAGCTAGCCAGATTGCGACACCTCCGTTTGCTGTAGTGCGCTCGGCTGAAGAATGCTCGGCCCTGGCCAATCAACTTGAATATCCGGTTATGGTCAAGCCGGTTCACGAAGGATCAAGCATTGGCATGAGCCGTGTCGATGACGCAACAGGGCTGGGCGAAGCCTGTGCACTGGCGTTTCAGTTTGATACCGAGGTCATGATTGAGCAGTTCGTGATGGGCAAAGAGTATACCGTTGCAGTGATCGGTGAGCAGGCGTTACCGGTAATTGGCTTGCAGCCCGCGTCCGGATTTTACGACTACAACGCCAAATACATCGCTGATGATACCCACTATTCATTGCCTTCAGGTTTGTCCGCAGCCATGGAAACCGAGGTAAAAGCGCTGTCGATCAAGGCGTTTCAGGCGCTGGGCTGCCAGGGATGGGGCCGGGTTGATGTGATGATGGACGCGGCGGGTCAGCCCTTTGTACTGGAAGTGAACACCATTCCCGGTATGACCGATCACAGCCTGGTGCCAAAAGCCTCTGTGGCTCACGGCTGGCCGTTGCCAGAACTGATGCACCGGATTCTGGCCACCGTGCCGGAGCAGCGGGCGTGACTGAACATAAGCGACGCGGCCAGGGCGCTGTCCCGCGCAAGCCCAGCAAACCGCCCCGCAACTGGCGGCGCGCCATGCGCATTACTGTGCGGACGCTGGGTGGGGTTTTGGTTGTTGCGACATTGGTCGTTGCAGGGCAATGGGTCGCAAAGCAGGACTTGTCGTGGGACTGGCGCCCCATGGCTGTGACTACCTGGGACGTCAATGAATTGTTGGTATACGAAGACCGCGCCCGTCTCGATAGCGCGATGGAAGCCTATCGCGGGCGCAGTTTACTGACCATTGCACCGGGTGACGTGCAGCAGCGGCTGGCACAATTGCCCTGGGTCGCTGAGGTGAGCGTTACCAAGGCCTGGCCAGACCGGTTGCAACTGGCAGTGACCGAACATGAGCCGGTTGCTCGCTGGAATGGAGATCAGGTGTTAAACAGCGACGGCGAACCTTTGAG
Source organism: Saccharospirillum impatiens DSM 12546 (assembly GCF_000423605.1). Classification (GTDB taxonomy): domain Bacteria; phylum Pseudomonadota; class Gammaproteobacteria; order Pseudomonadales; family Natronospirillaceae; genus Saccharospirillum; species Saccharospirillum impatiens. The sequence continues at coordinate 125,533 of NZ_AUIH01000002.1, read as the reverse complement.
TCGTCCGGTAGCCGAGTTGATATTGGCCGAATTGAGCGGGCCGGATGCTCAGGCCAAGCGGGTAATGGAGCAGTATCTGCAATTCAGCCGGGTCTTTTCCGGTGCAGGTCAGCGGCTTAATGGCGTTCAGATGCACCGTCGGGGTGCGTGGACGCTGACGCTGGACAGCGGCATCGAGGTCGCTCTGGGGTCCAAGGACATGTTAGCAAGAACACGTCGGGTGGTTGTGCTACTGAATGCAGAAGGGGTAGCACCCGGCACCATTGAATACATCGATGCGCGGTATCCGAACGGTTTGGCCGTCGGGCACCGGGCATCTTCAGAACCATCGGTATGAGGTGAGAGATGACATCGCCGTTTCAGGGAAAATTGATCGTCGGTCTGGATATCGGTACTTCCAAGGTCGTCGCTATCGTGGGCACGGTGACAGCCGAAGGCGGCATTGAAATTGTTGGCCTGGGGTCGCACCCGTCTCGCGGTTTGAAAAAAGGGGTCGTGGTGAACATCGAATCCACGGTTCAGAGCATTCAGCGTGCCGTTGAGGAAGCTGAACTGATGTCTGGCTGCGACATTCACTCTGTGTATGTAGGCATTGCTGGCAGTCACATCAGCAGTCTCAACAGCCACGGTATTGTCGCGATCAAGGAAAAAGAGGTGATTGAGGCCGATCTTGAGCGAGTGATCGATGCCGCCCAGGCCGTGGCTATCCCGGCTGACCAGCGGATTCTGCATATCTTGCCGCAGGAATACATCATTGATTCGCAGGAAGGCATCAAGGAACCGCTGGGCATGTGTGGCGTGCGCCTGGAGGCTAAAGTGCATCTGGTTACCGGTGCCCAGAATGCCGTGCAGAACATTGACAAGTGCGTGCGCCGCTGCGGTTTGGAAGTCGATCAGATCATTCTGGAGCAGTTGGCTTCGGCTCAGGCGGTTCTGACCGATGATGAGCGGGAGCTGGGTGTTTGTCTCGTTGATATCGGCGGTGGCACCACGGATATGGCGATTTTCACCGAAGGTGCAATTCGCCACACTGCGGTTATCCCCATCGCTGGTGACCAGGTGACCAATGACATCGCCATGGCGTTTGCGACACCGACGCAACACGCCGAAGAGATCAAAATCAAGTACGCCTGTGCGCTGTCTCAGCTCGCGGGTGCTCACGAGACCATCAAGGTCCCGAGCGTCGGTGATCGCAGTGCGCGCGAGCTGACCCGCCAGGCATTGGCTGAAGTGGTTGAGCCGCGCTACGAAGAATTGTTCAACCTGATCAAATCTGAACTGCGCCGCAGTGGCTTCGAAGACATGATACCAGCCGGCGTAGTACTGACCGGTGGCACGGCCAAAATGGAAGGTGCAGTGGAATTGGCCGAGGAGGTGTTTCACGTGCCGGTAAGACTGGCTTACCCGCAAAACGTTTCCGGCCTGTCAGATGTTGTCTCCAACCCGATACACGCAACGGGCGTCGGCCTTTTGCAATATGGGTTGAAGCAGCTTCAGGGCGGCAAACAACCGACTACCCGCGTGCGCAAGCAAGCTCAGGCGCCCAAAGAAGGGGCCTGGACCCGGTTTCGCAGCTGGATGGCCAACAATTTTTAACATTTTCAAGACGGTTCCGGTTCGCCGGAGCTGAAAAAGGACGGTTGCGGCATTCAGGCAGTTAAGTGGCAGCCAAGACAGGACGACCCTCACACATTCAGGGCACAGACCTTCGGGTCTGAAACAACAACATCCATTCTTAAAACAATGGAAGGAGCAGGAAAATGAAACATTATGATCCGGAAGTAAACGGCGGCGATATGTTCACACTTGTCGACGAACAGCCGCAAGCAGCGGTGATCAAGGTGTTTGGCTGTGGTGGTGGTGGCGGTAACGCCGTGCGTCACATGCTGCAATCGCACATTAATGGCGTCGAGTTTATTTGCGCCAACACGGATGCTCAGGCGTTGCGTGGAGTGGAAGCTACCACTCAATTGCAACTGGGTAATGGCATTACTCGCGGGCTTGGCGCAGGCGCCAACCCGGAAGTCGGGCGCCAGGCTGCGCTGGAAGACCGTGAGCGCATTGCTGAAGTGCTCAAAGGCGCGGATATGGTGTTCATTACCGCCGGCATGGGCGGTGGAACCGGCACCGGTGCCGCACCCGTTGTCGCTGAAGTCGCCAAGGAGCTGGGCATTCTGACGGTTGCGGTCGTAACCAAGCCTTTTCCGTTCGAAGGCCGTCGCCGGATGAAGGTTGCCAATGAAGGTCTGGAGCTGCTGCGTGAGCATGTGGATTCGCTGATCACCATCCCGAACGAAAAATTACTGACCGTTTTGGGTAAGAATGTGACACTTTTGGAGGCTTTCTCCGAAGCCAATAATGTGCTCCAGAACGCCGTTCAGGGTGTCGCCGACCTGATCATTCGTCCGGGTACGATCAACCTCGACTTCGCGGACGTCCGCACAGTAATGTCTGAAATGGGCATGGCGATGATGGGCAGTGGCATTGCTTCCGGTGAAGACCGTGCGGTGCGCGCCGCCGAGATGGCGATTCGCAGCCCCTTGCTTGAAGACGTCGACCTGCATGGCGCCAAAGGCATTCTGGTTAACATCTCTGCCGGTGTCGACCTGGGGTTGGATGAGTTCACTCAGGTGGGTGATACCATCGAAGAATTCGCCTCTGAAGATGCGACTGTAGTAGTTGGCACAGTTATTGATCCGGAATTGGGTGATGAAATTCGGGTGACCGTTGTCGCAACGGGCATTGGTCAGGCAGAAGCCATGGCCGCCAAGCCTAAAGTGGCCGTTGATAACACTCGCAAAGCCGATGGCAGTGTCGACTATAAAAAGCTCGACCGCCCCACTGCGGTGCGTAATGCCAAGCCAGCAGAAGCAGCGGCAGCCGAAGAAAGCAAGCCGATGCGCAGTGCGAAAGACCTGGATTACCTCGATATTCCAGCTTTTTTGCGTCGCCAGGCTGACTGAATCTGTACAGAATTAGCGTAGGTTCGCTGTCAAGCTTCTGGTAGAATGCTTGCCCTTGATATTTGACGGTGTTGAGTCAGTAGCGACTGGCTGAACCAAACAGTAGGATCGGAACGCATGGTAAAACAAAGAACACTCAAGAACGCAATTCGTGCCACAGGCGTGGGTTTGCACTCAGGCAAAAAGGTGTATCTGACGTTAAAACCTGCGCCCGTCGACACGGGTATCGTTTTCTGCCGCACGGATCTCGATCCGGTCGTGGAGATTCCTGCCCATGCCCTGAATGTGGGCGATACCACCTTGTCGACGACCCTGGTAAAGGGTGATGTCTGCATCGACACCGTCGAACATTTGTTGTCTGCCTGTGCAGGTTTGGGCATCGACAATGCTTATATCGAGGTCAGCGCCGCGGAAGTCCCGATTATGGACGGCAGTGCCGGACCCTTCGTGTTTCTGTTGCAGTCTGCAGGAATCGAGGAGCAGGGTAAGGCAAAGCGCTTTATTCGTATCAAGAAGCCGGTGATCGTCGAAGATGGCGACAAAATTGCCCGTTTTGAGCCCTATGAGGGCTTCGCTGTGCGGTTCACCATTGATTTTGATCACCCGGTATTTCGCGATCGGTCGCAAACGGCCGAGCTCGACTTCTCCACCACGGCTTTCGTGAAGGAGATCAGCCGGGCCCGGACTTTCGGCTTCATGCGCGATTTTGAGTACCTCAGAGCCAATAATCTGGCACTGGGTGCCAGCGTTAATAACGCAATCGCCGTTGACGATTACAAAATTCTGAACGAAGATGGTCTTCGATACGAAGACGAGTTTGTCAAGCATAAAGTACTGGATGCCGTTGGCGACCTGTATTTGCTGGGGCACAGCCTGATTGGCCGCTTTGTCGGTTTCAAATCGGGCCATGGTCTGAACAACTTGCTGCTACGGGCTCTGCTTAAGCAGGAAGATGCCTGGGAGTTCGTGACCTTCGAAAACGAAGAAGCCGCTTCCGTACCCATCGCTTATGCGCCAGTGCTTGCAACAGGCTAAGCTGGTTTGGGGAATGCCTGGCTGTGCTGCCCGTGAGTTTCATGACGCACTGGCGGTCACCGGGCATTTCGCACGATACACTCGTCCCGGTTTTTCGTGCAGCTTGTTCAGGATAGGTAATCGCGCAGTATGAACGTGATCTTTGTTAGCCGTCGTCACAGTCGGTCCAGAACGTTGTCTTTGCCACTGCTGGTGGCCCTCCTGGCGTTGATCGCGATCAGCCTCGTGTCCAGTGGCGCCTATATGGTGCATCTCTGGTATCAGGATGATTCCCCCCTTGTTATGGATTCCCGTGCCGTTCAAGCCTGGCAGGAGCGCATGGCATTCCAGAAAGAAGAGCTCGAACGTACGCGCAGTTACACTGAAGACCAGATTCGGGCGCTGACGGTAAAGCTCGCTCAGCAGCAATCCCGCCTGACCCGCCTCGATGCACTGGGTGAACGCCTTGTTGGGGTCGCCAAGCTCGAAGACGGTGAATTTGATTTCAGTATCGATCCCGCCGTGGGTGGCCCCGAAAGTGATATTGGTGATGTCTATACCCCACCGGATTTTGTCAACGCGCTTAATGAACTCTCTAGTCTGATTGACAGCCGTGAGCAGCAATTGTCTGTACTGGACTCCCTGTTAGGTGATCGCAAGATTCAGTCTTCAACCTTTGTGGCGGGCCGGCCTATCGAGCGTGGCTGGATGAGTTCTCGCTATGGTTATCGGAATGATCCGTTCAATGGCAATGTTGCCTGGCACGACGGGGTCGATTTTGCCGGTAAGGAAGGCTCGAATGTGATCGCTGTCGCCGCGGGCGTGGTGACCTGGGCGAGTGATCGTTACGGATACGGTAATCTGGTTGAAGTGAACCATGGTAACGGCTATGTGACCCGCTACGCCCACGCACGTGAAATACTGGTCAACGTCGGCGACGTGATCAGTAAAGGTGACATTGTCGCCCTGATGGGCAGTACCGGTCGGTCAACCGGGCCGCATGTCCATTTCGAAGTGCTGCATCGGGACAAGTCGGTTGATCCGGCGAAGTACATCGATCGCGTTGCCCGGTTTTAGCGCCCTGTCCAGGGCGTTATGGCCCGATAGTGTCACCTCACCTTTTCGGGTGATGGTCCGAATAGCCCCCGCCAGACTATTTTTACAATTTCAAAGACAAGAGCACTTGCAGTCAGTATAGTTGACCACCACTAAGTCTTTGAATCGAATCTAAAAAACGACACTCTCCTATGTTCACGACACTGATGAAGAAGGTGGTCGGCTCCAAGAACGACCGCGAAGTTAAGCGATTGACCCGCCTGGTACAGCGAATTAATGTCCTGGAACCCGATATGGAACGCCTGTCTGACGATGAGATAAAAGCTCAGACAGTGGTGTTTCGTGAGCGGCTGGAAAAAGGCGAAACCCTCGATAGCCTCGTCCCGGAGGCCTTTGCACTGGTCCGGGAGGCCAGTCGCCGTGTGTTGGGATTGCGCCATTTCGATGTGCAGATGATCGGCGGCATGGTGCTGAATTCCGGTAAGATCGCCGAAATGAAGACCGGGGAAGGCAAAACCCTGGTAGCGACTCTGGCGGCCTATCTGAATGCTCTCCCCGCTGAAGGTGTTCATATCATCACCGTGAACGATTACCTGGCCCGGCGAGATGCTGAGTGGATGCGGCCCCTGTATGAAGCTCTTGGGTTAACGGTTGGTATCATCGTCTCGCAGCAGGACCCGAACGAAAAACGGGCGGCCTATCAGGCGGATATCACCTATGGCACCAACAACGAATTCGGCTTTGATTACCTGCGCGACAACATGGCGTTTAGCCTGAAGGATAAGTTCCAGCGCGGACAGACGTTTGGCATTGTCGATGAGGTGGACTCCATTCTGATCGATGAAGCCCGGACGCCACTAATCATTTCCGGCGCTGCTGAAGACTCCAGTGAACGATACATTCAAGTCAATAAACTGATTCCCTCGCTCAAGCCAGCAAAAGAAGCCACCGAAGGCGAAGAAGCCGTTGATGGTGATTTCCTGGTCGATGAGAAAAATCGGACCATTGAGCTGACTGAGGGGGGGCACGACCGGGTTGAGACTCTGCTGCAGGAAGCGGGTTTGCTACCTGAGGGTGAATCACTCTATGCACCCCACAATTTGCTGTTGTTCCATCATGTAACAGCGGGGCTGAAAGCCCATTACATGTTCCAGCGCAACGTTGATTACATTTTGCAGAACGATCAGGTGGTCATTGTTGATGAACATACTGGCCGTACCATGCCAGGGCGCCGCTGGAGCGATGGCTTGCATCAGGCGGTAGAAGCCAAAGAAGGGTTGACGGTTCAGAAAGAGAACCAGACGCTGGCGTCAACGACGTTTCAGAACTATTTCCGGCTGTATGACAAGCTCTCTGGCATGACCGGCACGGCAGATACCGAAGCGTTTGAGCTCAACCAGATTTACGGGCTCGATGTGGTGGTTATCCCGACCAACAAGCCGATTGCCCGTTCCGACCACAACGACCTGATTTTCCTGACCGAACCCGAGAAGTTTGACGCCGTTATTGAAGACATCATTGCCGAGCGCGATAAGAAGCGTCCGGTACTGGTGGGTACTGCGTCAGTCGAGGCATCCGAACGCATTTCCGAAGCGCTTACCAAAGCCAAGGTGCCGCATAACATTCTGAACGCCAAACAGCATGACCGCGAAGCTCAGGTCATCGCCCAGGCGGGACAGCCCGGTGCGGTCACCATTGCTACTAACATGGCGGGTCGGGGTACCGACATCAAGCTGGGTGGTAACTGGGAAACCGAAGTGCTGGATTTGGACAGCGCGAACCCGGATGTACTGGCTCGTGCCGAGGCTGACTGGAAAGAGCGCCATCAGACGGTTATTGACTCCGGTGGTTTGCACATTATCGGCACCGAACGGCACGAAAGCCGACGCATCGACAACCAGTTGCGTGGCCGGGCAGGCCGGCAGGGCGACCCGGGTTCCTCCCGTTTCTTCCTGTCGATGGAAGACAGTCTGATGCGGATTTTCATGCCTGAACGCATGAAGGGCATCATGCAGTCTCTTGGCATGAAAGACGGCGAAGCGATTGAAGCCAAGATGGTCAGCAATGCCATTGAAAAGGCTCAGCGCAAGGTTGAAAACCGCAACTTCGATATTCGCAAGCAATTGTTGGAATACGATGACGTGGCTAACGCCCAGCGTCAGGTGGTTTATCAGCAACGCGATGACCTGATGGCGTCTGACAGCATTGAAGACGTGATCGACAACGTGCGCAGCGACATCGTTAACGACGAGATCAGCGCATACATTCCGCCGCAAAGCCTGCCAGAGCAATGGGACATCCCCGGCCTGGAGACGGCGGTTCAAAAAGAATTTGGTGTGACGTTGCCCGTTCAGGAATGGCTTGATGCAGACGACCATCTGCATGAAGAAAAGCTGCGCGAGCGGATTCTGGAAGCGGCGGTTGCTCACTACAAAGAGAAAGAATCGGTGGCTGGCCCACAGGCCCTTCGCCAGTTTGAAAAGCAGGTCATGTTGCAGGTGCTCGACCAGCACTGGAAAGAGCACCTCTATAACATGGATCATTTGCGACAGGGCATTCACTTGCGTGGTTATGCGCAAAAGAACCCCAAGCAGGAATACAAGCGTGAATCGTTTGAGTTGTTCCAGGCCATGTTGGAGCAGGTAAAAGCCGACACCATTCGTATCCTGTCACATGTGCAGGTGCGCACGCCGGAAGAATCTGCCGAAGAAGAGCGCAAACGACGCGAAGCGGCCATGGCCCGGATGAATTTCGAGCATAGCCAGGCAACGCCGATGGAAGACGCCGCCAAGGCTGACGCGGGTGGCGGTGCTGCGCCAGAACCTGCTGCTGCTCAAGCAGCGCCTGCACGCCAGGGGCCCAAGGTTGGTCGGAACGAGCCTTGTCCGTGCGGCTCTGGCAAGAAATACAAACAGTGTCATGGCAAATTGAGCTGAGGGTGCAGGGATGGCGGTTGGAAAGCCCAATACAGACCCGTTGATTCCGATCGACGGTGTCTCCATTGGTGTCGGCTGTGCCGGCATCAAAAAGCCTAATCGTCAGGATCTGGTCGTTTTTCAACTGGCCCCTGGCAGTTCAGTCGCGGGCGTGTTTACCACCAACGCCTTTTGCGCAGCCCCGGTTACCGTTGCGCGCGAACATCTGAAGCAAGGCGATATTCGCTGCCTGGTGATCAACACCGGCAATGCTAACGCCGGTACCGGGCAACAGGGGTTGGACGATGCTCATGAAACCTGTGCCCGTCTCGCTGCCCTGAAGCGGATTGAGCCGGAGCAGGTGCTTCCGTTTTCAACCGGTGTTATCGGTGAATATTTGCCAATGCCCGCTATCGCTCAGGCCCTGCCCAATGTCGTAGCCGCGATGAGCCCCAATCATTGGGCTGATGCTGCCAAGGGCATTCTGACAACCGACACTCGCGCTAAAGGTTGTTCGCGTCAGTTCGAGTATCAGGACGAGACGATTACCGTTACCGGTATCTCCAAAGGATCGGGCATGATTAAACCCAACATGGCGACCATGCTGGGTTTTGTTGCCACCAATGCCCGGGTCGAACCCGATGTTCTGCAGCAGTTACTAACGACTGCGAATGAGCGCAGTTTCAATCGCATTACAGTCGATGGCGATACCTCAACCAATGATGCCTGCATTCTGATCGCTACCGGCCAAACTGAGGCGGCCGCGGTTACCTCTGTGGACAGTGATATTTACCGTCACTTGCTCAAAACGGTCTCGGAAGTGATGCTGGAGCTGGCTCAGGCGGTCGTGCGCGATGGCGAAGGCGCCACCAAATTTGTTGAAGTTGCTGTTGAAGGTGCGAAAACCACCAAAGAAGCCTTGGACGTCGCTTATACCATCGGGCACAGCCCACTGGTGAAAACGGCACTCACAGCATCTGATGCTAATTGGGGGCGTATTCTCGCTGCCGTTGGTCGAAGTGGGGTGACTGAGCTCGATGTCGATCAAGTGGACATCTGGCTCGACGATGTGCAGATAGTCAGTAAAGGTGAGCGAGCACCTGGCTATACCGAAGCTGCAGGCAGTGCCGTCGTGGCTCAGGAAGAAATCACTATTCGCGTGAACCTGAATCGGGGCGAAATTGCTGACTGTATCTGGACGACCGACCTGTCACACGATTATGTCAGCATCAACGCAGACTACCGAAGTTAAGGAGTTCTAACCTCGTGTCTGACTCTGACCGGAAAACACTTCATGTTGCCGTAGGGATCGTCGTACGAGATGATCAGGTACTGATTGCCAAACGACAGGATCACCAGCACCAGGGTGGTTTCTGGGAGTTCCCCGGTGGCAAGGTTGAAGCGGGTGAGACAGCGCAGCAAGCCCTGGTCCGTGAGTTTCAGGAAGAGGTTGGTCTCGAGCTTGACCCCACCCTTATGACTCCGCTTATGCAGTTGCCGTTCGATTACGGTGATAGAACCGTTCAATTGGATACCTGGATATGCCATAGCATTGAAGGTATTGCACGGGGCTGTGAAGGCCAACTGGTTCAATGGGTCGCTATCGATGAGCTCGACGAGTACTCCTTCCCTGAAGCGAATGCAGAGCTGATCGCGAAATTCCGTCAAACGCGATAGACGGGACTCGTAGCAACACAGAATATGTACTTGCCAGAATACGATCCGTCACCTAATAACGGTGTCGATGCATCAAAGATACGGTCTCCATCATCCTTTTGTGATGTCCAATCGCCAAGCCAGCAATCAATTCAAGTCGTTTTTCCCTTTGGTTCTTACCTGCTTATCTTCAAAGTCTGCAAAAAACCGGTTTCCGACAGGTCGGCCTTAGCCCAATGGTGGGTAGGCGCTGGTACTGAGTTGACACTATCGCCAGCACCATGCTTTAGTTCTGCAGTCTGGTAGTTAGAGAATAAATATGGCGTATGCAACCCGCAAACAGGGTACCCAGCTGATTTTCCTGATAGCGAAGCGCAGTCGCACGGCTGCACCCTCGTTGATCAGAATGACTTGTCAGGGCGCCAGACCGGCAGCTCGTGACGACCGAGGTCGCGACCTGCTCAACGCAACGTCGCCCCTGGGTACTAGCAGCGACGATTCTGGCCTCGGCCCTGGCTTTTATCGACGGTTCGGTGGTCACCATCGCATTGCCGGTCATCCGCACCGACCTGGATGCCTCCCTGTCTCAAATGCTCTGGGTGTTGAATGCCTATACCCTGCTTCTGGGGGCCCTATTGTTGGTCGGCGGTGGCGCGGGTGACCGGCTCGGGCGCCGCCGTGTCTTCCTGGCCGGTACCCTACTGTTTGCCCTGGCCTCGCTGATCTGTGCTCTGGCGCCCAACCCTGATGTATTGATTGCTGGCCGGGCACTCAAGGGAATCGGCGCGGCCCTGCTGGTTCCTCAGAGCCTAGCCATCATCTCAGCCTGTTACCCGTCCGCAGAGCGTGGCCATGCTATCGGCCTGTGGGCGGGTGCCTCGGCTCTAACAACTGCCCTTGGCCCAGCTGTGGGTGGTTTTCTGATGGATTTGTTCAACTGGCGCGCGGCCTTCTGGATTAACCTGCCGCTTGCGGCGCTGGTCCTGGTACTGACGGTGGCCTTTATGCCGGAAACCCGTGACCGTTCAGTCCGCGGCCGACTCGACTGGGGGGGTACTCTGATCGCGTTTATCGCCTGCGGATTGCTGACGCTGGGGCTGACCTGGTTAACTGAGTCAGAAGGTCGCCTCGCCCTGTCTCTGGGGCTTGTTTGTTTGGGGCTCGCTGGTTTGGTGGTGTTTTTCTGGTTTGAGGGGCGGGTGGATCAACCGCTGGCACCGACAGAGCTGTTTCACAGCCGCGCCTTTACCGGCGCCAACCTGATGACTCTGCTGCTCTACGGTACCCTGTCTGGCACTATGTTTCTGGTGCCTATCGACCTGATTGAACACCGTGGAATGACGCCCACTGAGGTGGGATTGGCGATGATGCCGTTCGGTCTGATTATAGGGCTTTTATCCAGCCAGGCAGGCAAGCTGGGTGACCGGATAGGGGCGCGTTCGATGTTGCTGACCGGGCCGTTGGTGGTCGCCGCGGGCGTCGCAGGTCTGGCGTTGCAGTTTGATAACTTCTGGCTGGGTGTGGAATTGCCTCTGTGCATCATGGCGCTGGGCATGGCGATCGTCGTCTCGCCGCTAACGACGACGGTGATGAATTCAGTCTCCGATGCCCGTGCTGGCACCGCCTCGGGCATCAATAACACCGCCAGCCGACTGGCCGGTCTGTTTGCCATCGCCGGGGCGGGCGCTTGTGCGGCCCTCCTGTTTCAAACGGCTAACCGGGCCGGCAGAGGCCAATTCGGGCTTTTCCCCGACCCTGGCGCCAGTGGCTACGACGCCATTGTCAGTGCTTACCAACTGGCCTACGCGGGCAGTCTGGTTATGCTGGCGGTCGGCGCCCTGGGCGCGGCGTTAATAGCCGCCTGGTTAATCCCTTCCAAAACTGGCGATGATTGAGTCTGAGCGCCGTGGTCTCAATGGTATACAGGTCGCTAACGAAGGTGCTTCGGGCAGGTTCGGATTTTTGATCAGTGATTTATGCCTGCCCGTATCGCGTCCATTTATGTTTCCCGTCGCTTAGTGTCCTACGTCCTTTTATGTCCTGCGTCATTCAATGTCCCACGTCATTCAATGTTTTGCGTCATTGAAAAGGCTATTTCTTTCAATATCCTCACTCATCATCTCTTCATAGGCTGGCTTGCCCGCAATTTTATGCCCCTCGCTGGCCCATTCGCCCAAATCAATCAGTTTGCACCGTTCTGAACAAAAAGGCCGCCAGGCATTGTCTTTTGAGTAGGCTATGAGTGTCTTACACGTAGGGCAGGGCACCTTGGGTGGCGCATTGGCTGACATGCCGGAATTCCTCTTGATTCGGGTTATTGGGGGCTTTGTGCCACAAAGTGGCGGTGCAGTGCAAGAACGGCGGCTTCCAATTTTTCCCGAGTGCCGGTGTTTTCAATGCAGTACGTGGCTCTGGCTTGCTTGTCGGCACGGCTCATCTGGCTGTCGATAATGCGCTGAACCTGGTCTTCACCGGTTTTGTCCCGTTGCATAACTCGCTGGCGCTGCACAGATTCTGGAACGTCTATCAGTACCGTTTCATCGCACAAGGCTTCCAGGCCGTTCTCGAACAACAACGGCGCCACAAGAATGGAGTAGGGTGGTGGTTGTTGCGCCAGTTGAGTAAGCATTTGCTCACGGATCAGTGGGTGTAGCAGAGCTTCCAGCCAGGCTTTGTCATTGGGCGAGGTAAATATTCGCTCCCGCAACAGGGCCCGATTTAACTGACCTTCTGCGGTGACTATGGCATCCCCAAAGCGTTCTGCAATGGCGTCCAGTGCAGGGGTGCCCCTGGCAACAACATCGCGGGCGACTACATCGGCATCCACACAGCCAATGCCGAGAGATTCAAACACCCTGCTGGCTGCCGACTTACCCGAACCAATGCCACCGGTTAGCCCGATTATCATGCAAAACTGCCCAGATACCAGTTGGTGATGGCGCCGCCCCAGAATACATAAACCAGTGCCGCCCCGCATAAATAAGGGCCGAACGGGATGGGGATTTGCCGGTCACGGCCCATGATGGCAATCAACGCGATACCGACTACCGCGCCCACAAGCGATGACAGCAGAATAATCAATGGCAAAGACGCCCAGCCAAACCAGGCCCCAAAGGCGGCAAACAGCTTGAAATCACCATAACCCATGCCTTCTTTACCGGTCAGCAGCTTGAACGCCCAGTAAATACTCCAGAGTGAGAGGTAGCCGGCGACTGCGCCCACAACCGCCTGTTCCAGCGGCACAAAGGTGCCCCCTAAATTGAGCAACAACCCCAGCCACAACAGAGGCAGTGTGATGCTATCTGGCAGCAGTTGGTGATCGACATCGATCATCGTCAGGGCGATTAACGCCCAGAAGAACACCAGCAGAGCGACCGTATGAAGCGTGCCACCAAAGTGCCAGGCAACCGCCAGTGACAGTAAACCAGTGATCAGCTCAACTATCGGGTAACGTGGTGATATTCGGGTTTTGCACTGTGAGCACTTGCCGCCCAGAGCCAAGTAACTGACAACAGGGATGTTCTCCCAGGCCCGAATCAGGTGGCCGCAGGAAGGGCAAGTGGAGTCGGGTTTAATCAGGTCAAACCGGGGGAGCTCGGGTTCGGCTTCATCAGCCATCTCAGCGGCTTCCCGTGCCCAGGCGTTCTGCATCATGACCGGGAGGCGGTAGATCACCACATTCAGAAAACTACCGACCAGTAGCCCTAATACTAAAACGGTCGCCACCAGGGCGACCGTGTTGCTTTGGAGTAACTCGATGAATGGCATTAGACGAGGGAGCCCATTTGAAATATTGGGAGGTACATGGCCACGACCAAGCCACCGACCACTACCCCTAGGAAGGCCATAATAAGGGGTTCCATCATTGAGGTCAGGCCGTCAACAAGATTATCCACTTCCTCTTCATAAATCACGGCAGCTTTAGACAGCATGTCATCAAGCGCACCCGATTGTTCACCAATGGATACCATTTGCACGAGCATGGACGGAAAGACACTTTGTGATTTCATCGAAACAGCTAATTCAGTCCCGCTTTCGACGTCTTTGCGCACATTCATAATAGCGGAGGAGTACACAATATTCCCCGATGCCCCGGCCGCTGATTCCAGTGCATTGACCAGCGGAACACCGGCAGCAAAGGTGGTTGACAGCGTACGAGCGTATCGAGCCATTGCCGATTGGTACAAAATTGGGCCAAATACCGGCAGCTTCACAGAAATTCGCTGGACTAGGTGGCGGAACTTTTGCACCCGTTGCATGCTCTGTTGAAAGAGTACAACAAAAGCAATTAGCCCGAAGAAAGCAATGACACCATTATTTTGAACCCATGAAGACATATTCATTACGATCTGAGTCGGAACTGGGAGGTCTGCACCAAAACTGGTAAACATGTCCGCAAAAACAGGGACTACCTTGAGAAGCAGTATGACTGTCACAATGGCTGCAATGGCTATGATGGTTGCCGGGTATTTCATGGCGCTCTTGACTTTTTTCTTAACGCTTTCCGCCTTCTCTCGATATATGGCGACACGTTCCAACATGGTTTCCAGGGCACCGGCTTGTTCGCCTGATTCGACCAGCGAGCAGTAGAGGTCATCGAAATACTTTGGGTGTTCACGCAAGGCGGAGCCGAAAGAGCCCCCATTACCAACGTTATTTTTCATCTGTAGCACAAGGTCTTTCATTTTTTTGTTTTCCAAGCCCTCTGCCACGATGTCGAAAGACTTCATCAGGGGCACCCCCGCTTTCATCATGGTCGCCATTTGACGCGTAAAAATCGCTATATCGTCGGACTTAATGCCTGGGCTAAGGAGTTGGATCTCCCCTCTTTTCTTATTCAACTTTTTAACCGTCACTAAGCCTTTTCGGCGAAGATCGGCCTTTATAAGGGCGGGGTTCGAGCCTTTTATCTCACCTTTCTGAATCTTGCCGCTGCGATCCAGGCCTTCATAGGTGAAAACGGACAGTTTCTGTGCCTTGGTGGCCATCTGGTGCCTCTCAGTCAGTCGTAATGCGGTTTACTTCTTCCAGGCTGGTCACGCCCTTGGCTACTTTAACCAAGCCTGACTTACGCAAACTGTTAAAGCCTTCATCAGCAAAGGCTTTGCTTAGTTCAATTGAATTACCTTCTTCCATAATTATCTTGGAGATGGTAGGGGTGATACGCACAACTTCATAAATGCCGACTCGACCTTTATACCCTTTATTGCAATTGCTGCAACCGACAGGTTTGTAGATTGTGGCCGTGTTCATCAACTCGGTGGTAAAACCTTCCTTTCGTAACACATCTTGTGGTATGTCGGCAGGCTGTTTACAGTTGCTGCACAATCGCCGCGCCAGGCGCTGAGCGATGATCAAGTTGATTGTGGTGGCCAGGTTGAAAGAGGGTACACCCATATTCAGCATCCGGGTCAATGTCTCGGCGGCACTGTTGGTGTGGAGGGTTGACATTACCATGTGCCCTGTTTGGGCAGCCTTGATCCCAATCGAAGCAGTCTCCAGGTCGCGAATCTCACCAACCATGATGATATCCGGGTCCTGACGCAGAAAAGACCTCAGGGCTACTGCGAAATCCAATCCAACCCGGTTGTTGACGTTGACCTGATTAATGCCATCTAGGTTGATTTCTACCGGATCTTCCGCCGTTGAGATGTTGGTGCCTTCCTGGTTCAGGATGTTAAGGCCTGTATAGAGTGAAACTGTTTTCCCTGAACCGGTAGGCCCGGTAACCAGGATCATGCCCTGGGGTTTCTGAAGGGCCGTCATGTACAGGTCTTTCTGGTCGTCTTCATAACCCAGAGCATCGATGCCCATTTTAGCTGCGGCTGAGTCAAGAATTCGCAGTACGATCTTCTCACCGAACAGTGTTGGAAGGGTGTTTACCCTGAAATCAATGGACTTGGTCTTGGATATCTTCAGCTTAATGCGGCCATCCTGAGGCACCCGGCGTTCTGAAATATCCAGGTTGGACATGATTTTCAAGCGAGCGGACATTTTGGGGCCGAGTCCAATTGGCGGTTTGGAAGCCACCTGCAGAATGCCGTCGATCCGGAACCTTACCCGGTAGGACTTCTCGTAGGGTTCAAAATGAAGGTCAGAAGCGCCCTTTTTGATGGCTGACAGCAGCATTTGGTTGATAAAGCGCACAACCGGCGCGTCATCAGCGCCATCAACGACTGAGCTTTCATCTTCCGCCTTTTTGGTATCAACGATATCCAGGTCGTCCAGACCCTCTTCGTCATCCATCGCGCCAAAGGCGTCAGAGGAGTCGTCGAGCAACTTTTCCAAGCTGACCGTCAGTTTGTCTTCTTCTACCAGTACCGCTTCCACACTGAGGCCCGTGTGAAATTTTATCTCGTCGATGGCCAACAAGTTGGTTGGATCTGATAAGCCAATAAAGAGTCTGTTACCGCGCTTTACAAGGGGTAGGATATGATGGGACTGGAGCAGACTGGACGATACAAGCTCCTTGGGAGCCAGTTCCAGATCAAACGCATCAAGGTCAAAAATAGGCGTGCCAAATTCATCCGCTGCCAGTTGAGCCAGGGTTGAAGCGGCCACAAGGTCATGTTCAACCATATAGGCGACAACAGTTTTCTTCTCTTTCAAAGCTTCCTGTGTTGCGGTAAGCGCCTCATCTTCATTGATCAGATCTTCCCGTACCAGTCGTTTCGCTAAGCCACCCAGTGACACTGCCATCTTAATTGAGTCTCTATAGAGGTTTGATGCCTCTAGCTTAGACAACTAAGAGGCGAAGGTGAATGCCACGCCTAAATAAAGTCATAATGGTGACAAAAAATGTCACTTGATGACTTCTCCGGTTCTCATTAAAGGTGTCTGCAGTCACGGAAATCAGATCAGATTGATTGAGATGGCAGGCAAATGGAGTTTTCAAAAGTTGGCACACTCTATGCTGGATTAAGTTCAGGCGAAGGTGGTGTACCAAGCCTCCAATACGATGATCCTTAAAGGGGACTGACCATGAAGAAGCAACAAGGTTTTACATTGATTGAATTGATGATCGTTGTGGCGATTATCGGTATTTTGGCCGCGATCGCGATTCCGGCTTATCAGGATTACGTGGCTAAAGCTAAGGCAGGGGCAGCACTTGCTGATATTCGTCCTGGACAGACTCAGTATGAAATAACTTATAACGATGGTTCAATGCCAGCTAGCCCAACCGCAGGTGATATTGGTTTACAGTCCTCTACTGGTAACTGCGGTACCATAGCCGTGAACGCGCCCGCTAACACTACCACTGCTACAGATGATGCTATTATTTGTACGATTGATAACCCCGGGCGTTTGGATGACGGTACTGGCACCGTAACCATACACTATGATCGCTCAACTGACGGATTGTGGACATGCAATACCTCTGGCATGGTATCAGACTATCTGCCCTCAGGTTGCGGTACCTCTTAATTGGCGCATCTATTTGGTTAAGCTAGATGAAGTTATATGATAAAGGGGCGTTAGCCCCTTTTTTGTTGGCGGTCGTTATATTGTTAGGAACGACACTGGCCAATATCGCAGGGCCTTTTGCTTCTTATGACCGCCAGCGCTGGTTGCTGTTGGTATTGATGGGCGTACTTGCTCTGTTTTCGGTTGCGCGAAAAGCGTTGCTAATTCAGGCTAAAGCCAGGCTGTTAGTGGGTTGTTGGGTTGGATTTATCAGTTTTTTGACGCTGAGTACAGTTACGGCAACATTGGCCGGCTCCGATTGGGCGCTATTCGATCTCCTGCTATGGGTGTTATTCAGTTTGACTGTGACTGGGCTGATTCAATCTTTCACACTCAGCCCCGATGTGATCCAGAATGTCTGTAAAGTGTTGGTTGCGGTGTGGGGCTCATATTACCTGATCGTAATAATGAATTTCATGTTTGTCATGGTAAGTCCGTTTTCCTGGGACATTCATGTGTTAACGCAGCATGCGTTTATCAATGTGCGTTTTTTCAACCAGCTTCAAGTATTGCTATTCCCCCTCATGCTAGCATTGGCATGCGGACCTTCCGGTAGATGGTCCAAGCTGGGTCTTTTCAGTGCTGTTTTTACTGTCGCGCTTATACTGTATTCCAGCGCACGAGGCGCTGCTGTGGCGATGTTCATTGAATCTCTGCTAATTATGTATTTGACCTGGAAGTTCAGAGGTCGGGCGTTGTCGCTTAAGTTCGTGCGACGATGGGTGGTTATTCTGGCCTTTGGTCTCGTAACTTACATTATCTTCTTAGATTTGATACCAGCCTGGCGGTTTGGTGAAAGTGTTGGCGCTACACTTATGCGAGAAAGCACCAGTGGTCGCTGGGGGATGTGGTCGGAGTTGCTCTCGGCTATGACGGGCCACTGGCTATTTGGGCACGGTGGTTTTAGCTATGCAGATAAGAGTGCAGGCATCGGTACCATTTTTGGGCATCCTCATAACAGTCTTTTGCAGTTATTGTATGAGTACGGGCTTCTAGCCACCTTGTGTTTTACTCTGTTTTCTATTGGCCTGTTTGTCCGGGTGCTGAAGGCTTTAGGGCAATCAGATTCAGTCTATTTACCCTATTTGCTGGCTTCTGCGGTGGGCGGGGCTGCCTTGTCTTTGGTCAGTGGTGTCATAGTCATGCCGCTGAGTCAGCTGCTTCTCATGGTTATTGTGGCGGCGTTATGGCAAAGCAGCCAACTCAAGTCTGAAGCGGTTATAAAGTTAAAAGTTGGCTTCCACTTAAGAATTATTATGTTTGCTTTGGTGTCGTTATTAATAGTAACTGTCTTCAGCTTGGCTTGGCATTCATATATAAATGTTATGAGTGGTGAGACTTTGAAGTTTGATGTCGGACCAAGATTTTGGCTTATTGGGCGGATGGTATAAGGTTTTAGTGATCCTGGTCGTTGATACATTGGTTCTATTTCCGGCGGTTGGATTAATGAGTGTGGCTACTATTGCGTTTTAGTCTGGCTCGATCCGGTGTTAACCTGAGCGCATAGACATAACGGAGACTCAATCATGACCTTTATGGCGGCCATTCTGGCCTGGCTGGTATCACTGAGCTTGTCGGGGAACCGGATGCCGGGTCAGGGCGTGACAACCCGACCATTGGAACAGGTTTTTACCCGTCTAGGTGGCCGTATTTGGGTGTACGTTCTGGCTATGGCTGTCCCGGTTTTGCTGCTCTCGGCCATTCTCGCCTGGTTTGACTTGTGGCTGGTGACGTTTTTGGTCGGGTTCGGTAGTCTCGTTCTGGTGTTCGGGTCGAGCGACCAGGTAGATCAACTCAAGCAATATCGGCAGTATCAGGTTGATGGGGAGTCTGATCGCGCTTATGAGCTGGCGGTAGAAGCCTTTGATCTGCCAGAGGGCTTGTACGAAGGTGGCTCTGAGCAGATGGATGAGGCACTGAACGTCAGTTTGGCTTATCAGCTTTTGGAGCGGTTTTTCGTGGCGCTGTTCTGGTTTGTGGCGTTTGGGGCATCGGGTGTCTTGTTGGTTGTGCTGGTCCGGCATGCTCGTTCTATTCTGACGCAACAACCCTCAGAAGATAACTCTGCTGCCTCGCTGGCGGTTCAGGTACACCATGCGATTAACTGGATTCCCGCCCGGCTGTTGACCTTGTCGCTGGCGCTGGTGGGCGATTTCTCACAAAGCTTTGCCATCTGGTTGCGCCGGGTTCGGGATTTCGAACTGGTCGACCGGGCGCTGCTGGAGTCTTCCTTGCGAGTTTCACTGCCTGAAAACCCGGATGCCCAGCGGCCTGAGGATGTGTTGTCGCTGATGAAGCGCGCTCAGGTTCTGTGGATGGTGGTGATCGCTTTGGCGACTATTTTCGGGTGAACCCGTTCTGGCTTTGAGTAAACCTACTCTGGGCTGTGTGGCCCAGTTCAGGATTGCTCAGTCTGCAATACCCCTTTGATTGCTATTTATTATCGCGGCCATAGCGCTGCTGGGGTTGATTTGCCGGGTGAAACCACCATCCTTACCGCAGTTCGAATAGTCCGTTTCAACCCCACTTTCTGATTGGATATACACGCTATGAGCACTCAGCATCACGAATTGATCATTCTGGGTTCTGGCCCGGCTGGATATACGGCGGCGGTTTACGCTGCGCGGGCCAACCTGAAACCGGTGCTGATCACCGGTATGCAGATGGGTGGTCAGCTGACCACCACGACTGAAGTTGAAAACTGGCCCGGTGGCCACGCTGAGCTTCAGGGCCCTCAGTTGATGGAAGAGATGAAGGCTCACGCCGAGCGGTTCAATACTGACATCATCTTTGATCACATCCATACAACGGATCTGGCCAAGCCTCCCTTCACCCTGGTGGGCGACCAGGGTACCTACACCTGTGATGCGTTGATCATCAGTACCGGTGCCAGTGCCCGTTACCTGGGGCTCGACAGCGAAGAAGCCTTTAAAGGCAAGGGTGTATCTGCCTGCGCCACCTGCGATGGCTTTTTTTACCGCAACAAAGAAGTCAGTGTCATTGGTGGTGGTAACACCGCTGTTGAAGAAGCCTTGTATCTGTCAAACATCGCCAGCAAGGTGCATGTTATTCACCGTCGCGACAGCTTCCGCTCTGAAAAGATCCTGGCCGACCGGTTGATGGACAAAGTGAAAGAAGGCAAGGTCGAGCTCCATTGGAACCGAACCCTGGATGAAGTGTTGGGTGATGAAATGGGTGTGACCGGCATTCGCATCAAGAGTACCAAGGGTGACGAAACCGAAGAGCTGACTCTTGATGGTGTGTTTGTGGCCATCGGTCATACCCCCAACACGCAGATCTTTGAAGGCCAGGTGGATATGGCGGGCGGTTACATCAAGGTTAAGTCGGGTCTGGAAGGTAATGCGACAGCGACTAGCGTGCCAGGTGTATTTGCATCGGGTGATGTGATGGACCATGTTTATCGTCAGGCGATTACATCGGCCGGCACTGGCTGTATGGCGGCGCTGGATGCTGAAAAGTATCTGGATAATCTTAAGCACGCAGGCTGAGGCTTGGTAACCAACTGAAAACACCGTCTCACGGGAGAGGGTTCACTTCTGGTTTTTTGTGCTTTGCAATTGAAACCAAAGTAGTAACGGCTGCGCCGTCCCCCTCTCTCTAGCTCTCTCCCCCAGTGGTGGAGAGAGGACTGGGGTGTGCAGAGTTGCGAGCGATGGGCGCGGGTTAAGTTTAACCACCGAATGGCTCCCTCTCCCGCCCCACGGGAGAGGGATGGGGAGAGGGTTCGCTTCTGGTTTTTCGCATTCCAATCGAAACACAGCACTAACGGCTGTGACGTCCCCTTGTCTCTAACTCTCTCCCCCAGTGGTGGGGAGAGGAGGGTTTTGTGCAGTGGCGCGAGTGGCTATCGCGGTCCAATGTTACTCAGCCAGCTTGATTGAGCTTTGAATATTGAAGTTAAAACTGCCCTACTTGGGCAGGTTAACGTTCACTTCCAGTATTGAATAATTCCCTTCTTCGTTTACATCGACTTGCAGTTGCTCGGGGCCGATGTCGACGTACTTTCGAATCACATCCATGATGTCGCGCTGCAGGGCAGGCAAGTAGTCCGGTGCGTTACGCTGATGCCGTTCGTGGGCGACGATGACCTTCAAGCGCTCTTTGGCTACTTGAGCGGATCGGGGCTCTTTGCTGTTGTCCCTGAACAAATCGAAGATAGACATCTCAGCCTCCAAAGACGCGTTTCAGGAAGCCTTTGCGCTGGGCTTCCAGGAAACGGTGCGGTTTCTCTTCGCCCAGAAACCGGGCGACGGTGTCCAGGTACGCCTGGCCGGCATCGCTTTTTTCGTCGAGGACCACCGGCATGCCCTTGTTGGAAGCATTCAGCACCGCCTGGCTTTCGGGAATGATGCCCAGCAAGGGGATGGCCAGAATTTCTTCGATGTCGGGCACGTCGAGCATGTCGCCACGGGCCACGCGCTCGGGGTCGTACCGGGTGATCAGCAGATGTTCACGAACGGGCGGCTGGTTGGTCTCTGCCCGGTAGCTCTTGCTTTGCAATATGCCCAGTATCCGATCCGAATCCCGAACCGAGGAGACTTCGGGGTTGGTGACGACGATGGCCTCGTCGGCATAGTAAAGCGCCATCTGGGCGCCTTGCTCAATGCCGGCCGGCGAGTCACAGACGATGTAATCGAATTGCTCGGCCAGGTCGTCCAGCACTTTTTTAACGCCTTCTTTGGTCAGGGCGTCTTTGTCGCGGGTCTGGGAGGCGGGCAGGATGTAGAGGTTATCGCAACGTTTGTCTTTGATCAGGGCCTGGTTGAGGCTGGCTTCCTGTTGAATTACGTTAACGAAGTCGAACACGACGCGGCGCTCGCAGTTCATGATGATGTCGAGGTTGCGCAGGCCGATGTCGAAGTCGATAACAACGGTTTTGTGGCCACGCAAGGCCAAGCCCATGCTGATGGCGGCACTGGAGGTGGTTTTACCAACGCCGCCTTTGCCGGAGGTGATGACAACGATCTTTGCCAAGATGACGATTCCTTTATGCGTTAACTATTACAGGAGTAAGCAGGCTGAGCCAGCTTTGGCGGGATTATCCGCTTTTTTACCGGCAGCGGCCAATCTATCTCAGTGATGCCGTTCTGAATGTGAATGGGTGCCAGTGTCGCAGAGGCGGGTAAACGACTGCAAGTGATCTGAATAAGGGAAAAAATGTTGGTTGAGATGCGGCGAAACCAGAAGTGAACCCTCTCCCCAGCCCTCTCCCGCGAGGCGGGAGAGGGAGTCTTTAGTGGTAGAGCTCGATTTAGAACTGTTCGATCACCAACTGGTCTTCTTCCAATCGCACCCGCGTAGGGCGGTTGGGCTCTGCGTGCAAGTCATCCCGGACCTGGTAGTTACCGGCGATGGCCAGTAAATCGGCATCCAGGTTTTGGCAGACAATCTCGGCCAGTGTATCGCCCTGAACGCCGGCTATGGCGCGGCCGCGCAGGGCACCGTAGACGTGGATGCTGCCATCGGCGATGACTTCGGCACCAGAACTGACCTGGTTCATGATCAGCAAGTGAGCGCCGCGCGCGTATATTTGCTGGCCTGAACGAACGGGTTGGCGAATGACCTGGGTTTCGAGGCCTGTTGGTGTCGTTTCGGTCTTGCTGGCTCGTGCCGCGCGGTCTTTATCGTCCACCCAGGCCAGATTAAAGCGTTCGCACCAGGGGGTTAGGGCATCTTTGGGTCCTGCCAGGGCGAACACGACCAGGCGTTGCTCGCGTGCGTGGTCCAGCATTTGTTGCAGTGAGTTATCGGTCAGTTCAGCCAGTACCGCACCGATATCCAGTGCCACCGGTGCCCGGTTGAACAGGGCGGGTGCCTGCTCCAGTTTGTCGGTCAGTCGTTGGGCGAAACTGCCCGGGTCGAGGTGTTCGATAATGAGCCGTTGTATGGGCAGCATGCGTGCGCGAACGGCCAGGGGTTTGGTGTCGGTCATTCAGTGCGAATCCTGCAGTGTTGAAGTGGCTTGGTGTTGGTCGAGGTAGCTCTGCAAAGCGTGCTCCCGGTCGAGTTGCTGTTGCTGGCTTGTGTGCAAAGTCGGCTCGGCGACACGGCTGGCGCAATCGGTCAGTGGGCAGCGCTCACAGGTTTCGTGAACATCCATCTGTGGCACGGCCGGGTCTTCGCTGAAGGCCACTGTATCATTGAACCGGTCATCTATCAGGAACCCAAGGGCCATGCCGGTATTGCTGTTTTGCCCCAACGACAGTGGGCGCACGACGGCGATGTTGAAGAAGGTCTGATTCTGGGCGATGAAGTGACTGCGTTGTGCCGCAATCGCCAGCTTTGGGGTCTCTCCGGCTGCCTGGCGTTCGCCGACTTCGTTGAGCAAGCCTATGGCCACCCAGCGCCGGCAGTGGTGTTCACTCGGGCCAATGCCACGGGGCGTGAACACGGTAGTGGTATTGAGTTCTTTGGCAATGTGGAACTGGTCGACGCCGGCTTTGTTGTGCAGACGCATGTAATGCATCTTGTGCAGGCCGAAGTGATGGGGCATCAGTTGCGACATGCGATACACAAACATTTCCGGGGTGGCGTCATAACGATCCATCATCTGGCTAAGAGCCTCGCCATCAAACGCTTTGTTGGCCAGCCAGGCTTTCAGGTCAGTGAGCAGTTTGGCCTCGGGAATGAGCAGGGCACCGGCAAAATAGGAGGCTCTGAAGTTGTTATGAACCTGCTCGAACGATTCTACCTTGATCCAGGATGACGTCAGGGCACGCTCCTCCAACTCGAGAAACCGGTAACCGATCTCTTTGGCCAGCACGAACTTTTGCTGTTGCGGCATCAGTTTGGAATTGACCACCAGCTTGTTGGGCGAAACGCAGAGTGAGCGCAAAGTCTGGAGTTCGGGTGTCGCGGAAAAATCGTCGTAACTGACCCGGCATTGATAGTGATCGAACAGGAACGACTCCAGCCAGGCGAGGCTGATTACCGGATCTGTTGCCGGGAACTTTGCCCTGAAGGCTTCGGCCTGCCCCTCAATTTCTTCAAAGTAGTTGAGGTGCATCTTTTGGTAGGAACGCAGCGAAGCCAGCAAGAAATGCTCGACTTGCATATCGTAACCGCGACCAATTTCGAGCAGTGTACGAACGAAGGCGCCGGCTTTACTCGGGGAGTCGGTGACCAGATCGAACACATCTGACAGGCCAATACCAAATTGCTTAAGTGGGAAGTCGTTGAACAATGGGGAGTTCAGTAGGGCTGTGACGGGGTTCAATTCGTCATCGAGTTGCAGCGAGACCAGTTCGTCGAAGGATATGCCGAGCCCCTGCGCCAATTGAATGATTTTTTCCGGTTTGGGGTACTTTTTGCCCTTTTCGATCTCACTCAAATAGGAAATCGACAGTGACGTGCGTTCGCCCAGTTGCTTGAGCGATAAGCCGGCCGCCTGGCGGTGTTGTTTGACTTTGATGCCGAGAATGAATCTCAGGCTTTCACTGTTGATTTGCATAACCCTTCCACGTTCGCGATGAGCGAAATAGCCTGCGCATTCTAAAGAGGTGTCTGCTGCAAAACAATGTGGGCTCCGCCAGTCTGCTAGCGCCGGCTTGTGAACACTCATTGAAACACGGCCACCAACGCCTCTGCTTGAGGGCACACCGGGCCTTGGGGTCGCCTGAGCGTGGATTGGGTGTTGGAGAATTTGACAGATCGGCTGTTTTTATAGGGGTAGTTTGTTAAACTTCACTCTCTGCAGTTCCGGTGCTCATGAAGAGCGCTGGCTTGCCACTGGCCACCGAAGGATACACGGAGTCCAGATCAGGCGTTTTCGCAGAATTCCATCATTCATTCACTAAGGAAAGGCGAATGGACAAACTGAACCGTGCCCGTCGTTTACACACTTTATTGCAACTCTTACCGGAACTTCCTGTGCCTGAAACCGGCTTGTACTTTGGTGAACACGTGATTCGCGTGTCGGGGCAGCTTTGCCTAGTGGTTACACTCAAGGGGCAGGTGGGTATCCGCGCGACCGACTCTGAACTCGAAACCCAACTGCAGCGCATCTGCGCTGAAGATCACTGGATTGCCCATGGAAGGGTGTATGAGCAGTGGTACCTGCTGCCCGACACGGTCGACCACAATTCGGATCAGGTCGCAGCCTGGGTTCGTCAGGCTGCCCTGGGAGCCGCCCGGTTGGCTGAAGACGAGCAGAGGCCGGCCAAGGCTGGTCGACTCCGTTAGCCGAACGGAAATCTGCGGACAGCCCCCGGTAACGGAGAGTGTTCAGTCAAAGTCACCGGGCGCGAGTTGGGGCTGGAGGTCTAGTGCCGCTTGTTCAGCCGACCCTGCATCAGGCGGGTCGGTAACGCGGGTGGCCGCTCAGTATGCCTGCGCCGTCAGTGTGTAAACGCCCAGTAAAACGCAGTAGCCAGCGGGCTGAGCGCGATGACGAATAAGACCAGAATGACCGGTGCCCAGCGAATTACGGACAGGTCACTGGTTGTGGCAGTTTCCAGGGTGTTGACATCGTTCATACCGCCTCCGGGCGCTAGGGTGACAACGGTCAGTATGCGCTGCTCCGTTCGATAAACCCTGATGCAGGTCAATGGCCGGTTCATATTGGTCTACATTGGTCAATGAGGTGCGATGTTGCGCACTGGGTTAAGGCGCGAACGCGTTGCGCTGACGCAATCTGAATCGGCCCGGGGGATGAAATGGCGTATTGGTGCTTACTTTGGATGTTGCGTTGGTGGGGGTTCTGGCGATTACCGCAGACCACCGCCTCTGACCGTGTAGCAACGGAAAAGCACAGTCGCAAGGTGGTACGGGTGCGCTGGCTATGGTCGTTTGGGATTTTGGTTGTGCTGGCCGTTCCTGTGCCCGCATTTGCCGTGACCTGGGTGCTGATACTGACGTTTTTGTCATTTGTACTGCTTGACGAGACGGCTTAGCGGTTTGCCAGCTCCTATTGCTGGCTTAATTCGCTGTTCGATTAATCCGGTAATGTCGCCGCTTTCGTAAGATAGAGCATCATAGTTCTGCTGATAGGAAGTGTGTGTGAGCTTCCGGTGGCGGTACAACCGCGCGTTTCCATTCTTCAAAACCAGATTCTACCCAAAATGACAGGTGATTCATGACTGAATCCGGATCCGATGGCACCGTTGAACGATACCCGCTGTTTCCTATGGGGGCCCTGTTATTGCCGGGTTCATCATTGCCGTTGCAAATATTTGAGCCCCGATACCTGATGATGGTGTCGAGCAGCGCCCGGGAAAACCGGCCTTTTGTGATCATGGTCTCGGAGCCTGGTAAAGATCGCCATGGGCTGGGGTGTCTTGCACGAATCGTCGACTTCAATCAACAAGCCAATGGGCTACTGGGCATTACCATTGTCGGTGACGAACGAGTGACTGTTAGCTCAGCCGCAAAGGACGCCACCGGTTTATGGTGGGGTGACTGTGCGGCCCGCGACGAACCACTGGCAGACTCGGAGCTTGAAATGCGGGCAGCCCTGCGATACCAGCCGTTACTGGATGCCTTGCTGGAGCACCCTTATCTGGCCGATCAGGTGGGTCTGCAACTGGATTCAGCCCGGGGCAGTGTTCACCAGTTAATGGTTTGGCTGCCCCTGGAGTCAGAGTTAAAGCACCGTTTGTTAGCACAGGACAGTTTTCTGGAGCGGTGCGCCATTCTGGAATCCGCATTGGCGGAACTGTCTGGTTCTCCTGAATCGCCGGACGAGAGCGGGGTATGATCTGGGTGCTCCGTTCAGTTCGCCCGGTCACCCCAATTGATAAGTCACTGAGCCGAGTGGCCATGCGATGATCAAATAGCTGGCCAGGGTTAGCAGGATCAGCAACCAGAGCGTTAGGCTGTTACGAAAGTCAGCTAGCGAGCGGCCTGTCAGCCGGTGGGTCGCCTGAGCCAGGGCGGCTAACAACAGACCCAGGCATACCCCGGCAATGACATCGGACAGCCAGTGAACCCCTAGCCACACCCGGCTCAGTGCGATGACCAGTATGGTCACCCCGGCCGGCAGGTAAAGATGCCAGCGGCTCATCGTCGGTCGTCGCTGATTGACAAAGCCCGCCAACATCCCGAAAAACAAAGCAGCACCGGCCGCGTGACCCGAAGGAAACGCCTGAGAGTTCAAAGGCAGTGCCGTCCAGCCTGGGCGGGCCACGTCAAAAGCGGATTTGAGCAAAGGGATGCCCGTGGTCAGCAGCACCAGGCTGATCAGTAATACCGCGCCCAGCCGATGCTGCCCGCCAAGGACAAGCCAGAGGATGATCATCAGTCCGGTTAGGATCAGTGTCGCTGGATCTCCAAGAAAAGTCAGGACAATCGCCACCGGGTCAAAGGCTGAGGCGCGCCATGCCCCTACCTGTCCGGCCAATAAGGCATCCAGACCCCAGGGGCGGCTAAGCAGGGTGGCCGCGAAGCCGGTGGAAGCGGCGATTAACAGCAATAGCGCCGCAAAGGGAAAACGAGTCGGCAATGATTGTAGCGCTGGCACCCAGCGAGCCATTCTGGGGTGTTCAGGGTGAAGGTGATGGTAGGTTGCCACCAGTGCGATCAGGGTCGACAGTGCCGACACCAGTAGCAGTGACAGCGTGCGCATGGCGAGGCTTTGTGTGGCCAGGTAAGAACTGGCTTCTCCGGCGAGATAGCCTGGCAACATATAGGTCGGGGCCCAGAACAGGACGGTCACCAGGTTCACGCTGATGAACACCTTGGCGGGCATCGACAAGCTGCCGGCAATCAGCGGCACTACCGGCCGAATGGGGCCGACAAAGCGGCCGATAACCACACTCAGCCAGCCCCAGCGCCGAAAGAACCAAATGCCCTGCGATAACCAATCGGCGTGCCGCTTGAACCAGCTGTGCTGATACAGCCGATGTCGCAGCCGATACCCCAGATAAAAACTGCCAAGATCTCCCGCCGTTGCCCCCAGTGCTGCGGCCGCCAATACCCACATGACCGGAATGCCGAGATTGCTCGCCACTGCCGCTAAACTGAATAGCATAACCACACCGGGCACAACCACCCCGATCAGTGCGAACGATTCAATAAAGGCTGTCAACGCAATGGCGATCAGTACGCCTTCCGGGTGAGACTGTATCCAGGCAATCATGGGGGCGTTGGGTTACTCAGTTGGCGAGTTTGGTTTCACATCAGGATGGTAAAACTTTGTCAGGTAGATAAACAGCCAGCTTCCCTCATAGTCGCAGCGGCCTCAAGCCGCTATAATCTGCGGTCTGAATCAAAAGCGAGCTGCGTGGCAAGGTATGACAACCGTTCAAGACTACATGACGACCCTGGGTCGGCAGGCCCGGCAGGCCTCCAAAGCTCTGGCCAGGGCCAATACCGGGACCAAAAACCAGGCATTGTTAGCCATGGCCCGGGTTATTGACGACCAGCGAGAGACGCTCAAGCAGGCGAATCAGCGAGACCTGGAGGCCGGTCAGGCCAAGGGGCTCGAGCCGGCGATGCTGGATCGACTCGCACTGACGGATGCCCGTATCGATAGCATGATTGAAGGGTTGCATCAGGTGGCCGGTCTGGCTGATCCGGTGGGTGGCATAACGGACCTTGAGTTTCGCCCGAGTGGCATTCAGGTGGGTAAAATGCGAGTACCCCTGGGTGTGATAGGTATTATTTACGAGTCCCGGCCCAATGTGACGGTCGAGGCAGCGAGTTTGTGCGTTAAATCCGGCAATGCGGTTATATTGCGTGGTGGCAGTGAAGCCATTGAATCGAATCAGGCGCTTGCGGCGTGTATTCATGCCGGCCTGGATCAGGCACAACTGCCGGGTGCCGTGGTTCAGGTGGTTGAGACCACCGATCGCGATGCTGTCGGCGCGCTGATCACCATGCCTGACTATGTGGATGTCATCGTTCCGCGCGGCGGCAAGCGGTTGATCGAGCGCATCAGTCGGGACGCGCGCGTCCCGGTTATCAAACACCTTGATGGTGTTTGCCATGTTTACCTCGACGACGCTGCAGACAGCGGCAAAGCCATACCCATCGCGATAAACGCCAAGACGCACCGCTATGGTGTCTGTAATACCATGGAAACCCTACTGGTAGCCGAGTCCCGTGCAGCTGAGTTGCTGCCCGTACTGGCCCGCGCCTATGCCGAAAAAGGCGTTGAGTTGCGCGGCTGCGAGCGCACAGCCGAGCTGATAACCTGTAAGGCCGCGACCGAGGAAGACTGGTCTGCTGAATACCTCGCTCCCATTCTGTCGATTCGGGTAGTGGCTGGTCTGGATGAAGCCATTGACCACATCAATACTTACAGCAGTCAGCACACAGATAGCATCGTGACGGAAAGTTATACCCGGGGGCGCCGTTTTCTGACGGAAGTGGATTCTGCCTCTGTGATGATCAACGCATCGACCCGATTTGCCGATGGCTTTGAATATGGGCTGGGTGCTGAGATTGGTATCTCGACTGACAAAATTCACGCTCGCGGACCGGTTGGTCTGATTGGGCTGACGTCCCAGAAGTATGTTGTACTCGGAGACGGTCAGATTCGTGAGTGATGTGCAGCGGCCGCTGATGGCTTTGTTTGGTGGCACTTTTGATCCGTTTCATGACGGCCACGCTCAATTGTGCGATTTAGTGTTGTCACATCAGGACGTCGCTCAACTGCGGGTGATTCCGTGCCAGATACCGGCGTTGAAAGCACAGGCACAAGCAACGCCCGAACAACGCGTTGCGATGCTGGAGCGATGGGTGGCATCAAGGTCCGACGGCGAACGCCTGTTGATCGATGATCGTGAGTTGCGACGCCCGGGACCAAGCTACACTCTGGATACCGTCAGAGACCTTCATCGCGACTATCCGGACAGTCAGACGGTGTTTGTGCTGGGTGCCGATGCGTTCGCCAGTATGGCCCGCTGGCAAGGTATTGACGACCTGATCCGGGAAACCCATTTTTGGGTGTTCGGACGGGGTTCGCAGGTGATTGACCCCCCGGCACTACCGCTGACACAGGTTGCCTCATTGCACGACCTCAACACCGAGCCCGCCGGGCTCTGGCTAGCCGGGCCTTCCTCGGAGCGCGAGTGGGCATCGCGTAAATTGCGCGATAACAGCCAGCATTGGCAAATCGCACTACCCAAACCCATACAGGACTATATTCAACAGCACGGGCTTTACCGGGAGATTGATGAGTAAAGCCGGGTCTGTTAACGGTAGTTTTAAACAATTCAGAACACAGCAATAATTGCTGTATTCGACCGCTCGCGTTCAGAGGCATTGACACTTTTTTCTTCAGGCCAGGTGCCGAAGCTCTTTGTCATTTGCCGGATTGGCTGGTCTGTTAGCTGGCACTGGCAGTGCCCCGGTTGCAGACTGACGCGAGTACTTTTAAACAGGTGGACAAGGTACGAATGATCGATACAAATGACCGAAACGCACAACCTGAAGGGTTAACCGAAGCGGTGATCCGCGCTCTGGAAGACATCAAGGCTCAGGACATTCAAATCATCGATGTGCATGATAAAACCGCCTTAATGGATACGTTGGTGGTGGCGTCTGGTACCTCGAAGCGGCATGTGTCTGCCGTTGTCAGCAGTGTGGCGGAAGACCTTAAGAAGCAGGGGTTTGTCGTGCGTGCACAGGAAGGCAGCAGCGATTCCGACTGGGTGCTGATTGACCTGACCGACCTGGTCCTGCATGTAATGATTCCGGAAACCCGGGCGTATTATGACATTGAGCGGCTTTGGTCTGGCGCGGGTCCGATGGGTGCTGAGTCCGAAGTCGAACCTGACTGACTGCATGAAGATTCGAATTCTGGCCATTGGCCCGAAAATGCCTGCTTGGGTAGACGCCGCTGTCGGGGAATACCAGAAGCGAATGCCCCGGGAAATGCCGGTTGAATTCGTGCCACTGGCGCTCGGGCAGCGAGGTCGAAATGCCTCGATTGACAAAGCCATCGCGCAAGAAGGCGATGCCATGCTGGCCGCTCTGAAACCTGACGATCAGGTGGTTGCTCTGGATCTATCGGGCAAAGCCTGGTCGACCGGGCAGTTGGCCAGTCAATTGAGCCAGTGGCGCCTGGAAGCACGGGACGTTGCCTTGTTGATTGGAGGTCCGGACGGGTTGGACCCGAGATGCCTGGCCCGGGCTGCACAGAGCTGGTGCCTGTCGAACCTGACGCTACCGCATCCGCTGGTGCGTGTTTTACTCTCCGAACAGTTGTACCGCGCCTGGACCGTGACTCAGAATCACCCTTACCATAAATGATGAACCCGGTCGCCTTTGGTCGCCCGGGCCGAAACGCATTCGCAGATGACCCCGCAGATTATTCGGGGATAGAGTACCGATGGTATGTTGAACAGCTCACTCGATAATCGCGAAAAAGAGCGGCGTCTCTTTCTGAGCCGTATGACGGCCTCGTTTATTTTCATTGCGCTGCTCATGCTGGTGCTGGTTGGACGGCTGTTCTACCTGCAAGTTGTGCAGAATGAGCACCACGAAGCGCGGTCGCAAACCAACCGGCTGGAAGTGTTGCCCATTCCACCCATTCGCGGGCTGATCTACGATCGCTATGGAGAATTACTGGCAAGGAATGAACCCAGTCATACCTTGAGTATCGTGGTGGAACGAAGCGGAGACCTGGACGCTTTGGTCCGGGAGTTGGGTGATTTGGTTGAGCTGTCAGAGGATCAGGTGTCCCGTTTCTTTGACCGTGTGCGAGGGTATCGTCGTCCCTTTGAGCCAATACCGCTCAAAGTACGGCTGTCAGAAATAGAGGTTGCTCGGGTCTCTGCCAACCGCATTTTTCTGGAAGGAGTGCAGGTGGATGCCGAACTGATTCGCCAATACCCCTTTGGTGAGGAATTTGCCCACGCGTTAGGGTTTGTCGGTCGTATCAACCAGGAGGAGCTTCGTGACCTCGATGTTGGTGCCTATGCCGGAACCCGATTCATTGGCAAGGAAGGGGTTGAGCGTCAGTACGAAGATTCCCTGCTCGGTGAGCCGGGTTTTCAGCGCGTTGAAACCAATGCCCGGGGCCGAATTATCCGAATTATAGAGAAACAGGCGCCCAAGCCTGGGTCCAATCTGCATTTGTATCTCGATCAGGAATTGCAAAAAATAGCCTATGACCTGCTGGGTGATCAGCGCGGGTCAATTGTCGCCATAGAACCTGAGACGGGCGGAATACTGGCGATGGTCAGCAACCCCGGTTTTGACCCTAATTTGTATGTGAGCGGCTTTCCTACTGAAATCTACAACGCCCTGCGTGATTCCCCGGATAACCCCTTTTTGAACCGGGCCATTAGGGGGCAGTACCCGGCGGCATCGACCATTAAGCCCTTTTTGGGACTGGCGGGGGTGGATCAGGGGTTTGTCACCTGGGACCACACCATCATTGACCGGGGCTATTATCAACTGCCGACGGATGACCGGATATACAACGACTGGAAGCGCGGTGGGCACGGGCGAGTGAATCTGCGCAGAGCTGTCGCGGAGTCCTGTGATACCTATTTTTATAAGCTGGCTTATGACATGAAACTGGAAGCCATTCACGATATCTACGATCAGTTTGGCTTTGGTAAAAATACGACAGCCGACGTCTACAACCCCTTTACCGGCATCAACCCAAGCCGGGAATGGAAGCAAGATCGACATGGGTTTTCGTGGTATGCCGGTGACACCATTAATCTGAGTATCGGCCAGGGCTACATGCTGGCGACACCGATGCAGTTGGCCATTGCGACCTCGGTACTGGCCAATCGTGGACGCTGGGTGACCCCTCGACTGCTCATGCACAGCAACGACGAGTCTCTTCTTGAGAAGATCCCAGAGCCGCCACCCGATGTCCATCTGAACAATGACTCAAACTGGGACAGAATGCACAGCGCTATGCAAGACGTGGTGCAGGGTACGCGCGGTACGGCAAGGGCCTCGGGCCTTGGGGCAACGTATGATTACGCTGGTAAATCCGGTACGGCACAGGTCATCCGGATTGAGCGAGATGAAAACGGAGACCCAGTCGGTGATGTGCCAGAGCAGTTTCGTGATCATGCCTGGTTTATGGGATTTGCACCGCTCGAAGACCCTAAAATTGCCGTAGCCGTTCTGGTCGAAAACGGGGGCAGTGGCAGTGGTGTTGCCGGGCCGATGACTCGCTCGTTGTTTGATTTCTATCTGAATCGCGAGCTCGAACAATGAATTTCACCGAGTACGTTCGCCAGCTGCCACAGGGCAGTATGGATCGCAGGTTAAGCGTGTGGACCCGGTTGCACCTGGATCCCTACCTCTTCGCAGCCTTGCTGGCGGTTGCCCTCGGGGGCATGGTTGTTTTATACAGCGCGACCAGCGGTGACATGGGTGCGGTTTATCGTCAGGCGATTCGTTTTGGGATCGGTTTTGCGGCGATGATCGTCATCGCCCAGTTTGACCCTCGCTGGTTTCAGCAGTGGGGAGGAACAGTCTACCTGATCGGTATTCTATTGCTGGTGGCGGTTATTGTCAGTGGTGCTCAGGCCATGGGTGCTCAGCGCTGGCTGCAGATACCGGGTCTGTTTCGATTTCAACCTTCAGAATTAATGAAACTGGCGATGCCGGTCATGTTGTCCTGGTACATCTCTCGTTATGGGCTACCGCCGCGATATCGCGATTTACTGGTATCGGCGCTGTTGTTGTTTGTACCGGTTGCTTTGATTATCCAGCAGCCTGATCTTGGAACGTCCCTGCTGATTGCATCGTCGGGTTTGTTCGTCATTTTTCTGGCTGGTTTGAGCTGGAAACTCATTGTCAGTTTCAGCGCCATTGCCATCAGTATGGTTCCGGTATTGTGGATCTGGGTAATGCGGGACTATCAGCGTCAGCGAGTGCTTACACTATTTGACCCCAATGTCGATCCATTGGGGGCCGGTTGGAATATCATTCAATCGATGACGGCCATTGGGTCGGGTGGCTTGAATGGCAAAGGGTACATGCTGGGCACTCAATCACAGCTAGACTTTTTACCGGAGAGCCACACTGATTTTATCATTGCGGTCCTCGGTGAGGAATTCGGGTTTGTCGGGGCTGTTGTTCTGATCGCACTGTATGCCGTTATCATTTTGCGCGGCATGCTGATTGCCATTCGCGGACGCGATAATTTTTGCCGGTTACTGGCGGGCAGTTTGACGCTGACGTTCTTTATTTACGTTTTTGTAAATGTTGGCATGGTCAGCGGTATCCTGCCTGTGGTCGGTGTACCCTTGCCTCTGGTCAGCTATGGTGGAACGTCTATCGTGACACTGCTTGCTGGTTTTGGAATGTTAATGTCCATCAGTACCCATCAGCGAAATTAGGGAGATTGCAGGAATGTTTAGGGTGGCTAATGGCTTCACTTTCCTGTCTCCCAATTATTTTTCGGATCATCAGTTTCGAGACAGAATGTAGACCGGAGTACGTATTGTCATGCAACGATTTTGGGGCGCAATGCTCGTCTTTAGTCTGGTCAGTGCAGCGGGTGTTCAGGCAGAAGAATTGTCAGAGTTTCCCCGCACAGCAGCCATCATCGATGTGCTGGTCAGTGAGCATGAGTTTGATGCTATCGAGGTAGAGGCCTGGTTTGCGCAAGGCGAGTACATTGCCCGTAACGTTGAGTCACTGGCCAAACCGGCTGAGACAACAAAAACCTATGCGGAATACCGCCCTTTGTTTGTCTCCGACGAAACGGTAGAAAACGGCAAGCGATTTATGGAGCAACAAGCCCGGTGGTTGTCGTTGGCTGAGCAGCGCACGGGTGTTCCCGGTGAAGTCATTGCGGCGATCATGGGGGTTGAAACCCGGTATGGTAATTTTCTGGGCGTGCATCGCACTTTTGATGCTCTGGCCACGCTGGCTGTCACTGAAGGGCGGCGGGCCGACTATTTCCAGCGTGAGCTCATTAACTTTTTATTGATCAGCCGGGATCAGTCGTTTGATCCGCTGTCGGTCAAAGGGTCATATGCCGGTGCCATGGGCTACCCTCAATTTATGCCGAGCAGTTATCTTGCCTATGCCGATGATCTTGATGGCGATGGCAATATTGACATCTGGAGCGACCCGGTAGATGCAATTGGCTCCATTGCGCGGTACCTGGACGAGCACGGCTGGCAATCCGATGAACCTATTGCAACCCGGGCACACGTCAGTGGCGAGTACCGGCAAGTAGAGTTGAACAGCTTTAATCGCGACCGGACGCTGGCTGAGGTAGCTGCTCAGGGCTGGGACCCGCTGGTGTCTTCTTCAGACGATGCACAGGTGCATCCAATCAGGCTGGATGGCGATGACGGCGCGGAATTCTGGTTGGGTTATCGGAACTTCTGGGTAATATCCCGTTACAATCGATCGATTGCCTACAGCATGGCCATATTTCAGTTGTCTGAAGCCTTGCGCTTGGCACAATAGCCAGCCAGAGGCGCACTGGTGATTCGCAACCAGGGGTTGGGCCTACCTTAATAATGATGACCGCTAAGAGGATGGTCGATGGTGAGTATGAATTACCGGTCTGCCCGGATGAGTGGGATGGCAGTGCTGGCCGCTCTGATAATGGCAGGGTGTGCCGGACAGTATGTGTCTCATGAAACCGGCTCGGACCAGGTCAGCAATGCAGGGCGTTACTCAATGGATCAGGACCGCGGGCCAGACCGGACCCTGAGTGCTGACCAGATCAGTGAAGTGACTCCTCGTGTCGAACCACGCAGTCGACAGGGCAATGCCAGCCCTTATACGGTTAATGGTCGTCAGTATCAGGTGCTGGCCAGCGCCGACCGATACGCCGAAGAAGGGCTTGCCTCCTGGTATGGTGCCAAGTTTCACGGCCATACAACGTCTAATGGTGAAGTGTTCGATATGTACCAGATCAGTGCGGCGCACAAAAGCCTCCCACTGCCAACCTGGGTTAGAGTGACCAATCTGGATAATGGACTGAGCATCGTGGCCCGGGTAAATGACCGTGGTCCTTTCCACCCGGGGCGCGTCATAGACATGTCCTACGCGGCGGCTGTTAAACTTGATTTTGTTCATAAAGGCACGGCGCGAGTGCGGGTTGAGGCGCTGGCCGGTCAGGAGCTCGATCAGCCGGTGTACTTCGTTCAACTGGGTGCATTCAGTCAGCGTCAGTCTGCTCAGAATCTCCGGGATCAGATTGCCAGTCAGATCGACGACGATGTGAGTGTCAGTGAGGGGGAGTTCTATCGGGTTCGTGTTGGCCCCGTCCAGTACGACCGCGCGGAAGCTCTGCAGCGCGCTCTGACTACTCCCGAGCTCGGAAAACCTCTGCTGGTAGTTCCGAACTAATAAGCCACCCGCTCCCTGGAAAGGGCGGGCGGTTATACATTTCATATACGTATGACCCTGCGACCTGTAGATGAAATTTTGCGATGGGTTGATACAATGCGGCGGGTCAGGTCGTGTCGAAACGGACTGTCTGGCCGTCTACCGTTGAACTACGTCGGCGTAATACGCGATAAACCCCGGGTATGGCGCCGCTCATAAAAAGGTTATCTCAGTGTTGAAGCATCGTTTTAAGCGTTGGACATCTTCGTGTATTGCCGGACTGGCGCTGTTTTCGGGCGTAGCGATGTCCGAAACGATCATTCCCTCACCGCCGCAATTGGCCGCCAGTTCCTACATCCTGATGGATGCGACTACCGGTCATGTTCTGGTCTCTCACAATGCGGACGAACGCTTGCCGCCGGCCAGTTTGACCAAGCTGATGACCAGTTATATTGCCGAGCGTGAGGTCATTGAAGGTCGAATCGCACTGGATGATGAAACCCTGGTCAGTGTTAACGCCTGGCAAACAGGCGGCTCCAGAATGTTCATTCAGGAAGGCCGGTTTGTCAGCATAGAAGACCTGCTACGCGGCATCATTATCCAGTCGGGCAACGACGCTTCCGTTGCCATGGCCGAGCACGTGGCGGGTAGCGAAACCATGTTCGCTCAGATGATGAATTCGTACGCCGATCGCCTGGGGTTGGAAAATACCCAGTATCAGAATGCGACGGGACTTCCGGACGAAGGCCATTATTCGTCTGCAGCTGACATGGCTATCCTGACCCGTCATATCATTGAAGATAACGCGGAATTTTACCCGATCTATGCCGAACGCAGTTTTACGTTTAATGGCATTTCCCAGGCTAATCGCAATTCATTGCTCGGGCGTAACCCATCAGTTGATGGGCTGAAAACTGGCCATACCGAAGAAGCTGGCTATTGTCTGGTGGCTTCTGCGTTGCAGGACGGGATGCGTCTGATCAGTGTCGTCATGGGTACGGCCTCTGAAGAGGCGCGTGTCCAGGAGACCCAAAAATTGCTGACCTATGGTTTTCGGTACTTCCAGACCGCCCAGCTGCATGATGGTGGCGAAGAGCTATACTCTGGTAGGGTTTGGGGTGGTCGGGCCGACAACGTTCGGCTCGGGCTGGAAGAAAACCTGATGCTAACCATCGCCCGGGGTGATGAATCAAGCATGAATACGGTGCTGAACATTGATCCTGTGCTGAAAGCCCCCATAGAAGCAGGGCAGCGATTGGGCGAGCTGGTTGTGACGCATGGCGATGAAGAGGTCGCCCGGCGTCCCTTGCTGGCGCTTGAGGCGGTTGAACCAGCAGGGTTTTTCGCTCGTATCTGGGACTACATACTGCTGTTTTTCTTTAATTTATTTAACGGGAGCTGATGCAGGTGACCCGGCAAGATCCCCCAAAAATCACCTTTCCCTGTGATGACTATGTGATCAAGGTGGTTGGTGACGTTCACGAAGGCTTCAAGCCTTTCGTGCACAGTATACTGGTGCGCTACGATGCGCGCCTGTACGAATCGTCTTTCTCGGTCAGTACTAGCCGCAACGGTCGATTTGAAAGCCTGACCGTACGTATGCGCATCGAACATGAAGATCACCTGACAGAGCTGTTTGAGGCGCTGAAAGCCGACGAACGGGTGCGTATGGTGCTTTAATGGCAGATACGGATGCTGTGGCGAGTACCACTGCGGCTGGCGCTCCTGAGGGGCCTCGTGTCGTGGTGGTTCGGGATCTGGGGCGTGTACCTTACGAGCAGGCGTGGGCATCTATGCAAGACTTCACGCTCAATCGCGACGATCAGGCGACGGATGAAATTTGGTTGTTGGAGCACGATCCGGTATTTACTCAGGGTCAGGCGGGAAAAGCCGAACATCTGCTGAGCCCGGGCGATATTCCAGTGGTTCCGGCAGATCGTGGGGGGCAAGTCACCTACCATGGTCCTGGCCAGTTGGTTGCCTATGTGCTGCTGGATATTCGCCGGCTGAAGTCCGATGTTCGCAAACTTGTGTCCGCACTGGAAGACAGTGTCGTTGGCTTGCTCGGCAGTTACGGAGTGGATGCGGCTGCTCGTGCTGATGCACCCGGGGTCTACATCGGTGAGTCAAAGGTGTGTTCGTTGGGCTTGCGCATTAAGCGCGGGCGCAGTTACCACGGACTGGCGCTCAACGTTGATATGGATTTGGAGCCTTTTTCCCGCATTAACCCTTGTGGGTATCAGGGTCTTGAAATGACGCAGGTGGCTGACTGGGTTAAAGCACCGGATATGGCCGTGATCAAGCAGCAATGGCTGTCTGAGTTTTGTGGGCGCTATAATCTGCAATCAGTGACCCCGAATGACGCCGAGGCAGGTCAGGGCGCGAGTGCCTGACTGAAACCTGAACACCCCGTTTTGGGTGATCTACATTCTATACAGCGAAGAGGCAGTGCGAACGGATGAGCGACACCAATCGAATTCCCGTGGTACAGGTGAGCAGCGGCACCAAGTTCGTCAACGACAAGGGTGTCAAAGCCATTAAAAATGGGGTCAAACAGCACTCCAGCGCCCGCCGTTCAGCGGATAAGAAGCCGGATTGGTTGCGTATCAAGCTCTCAAGCGGGCCTAAATACGACAGCGTTAAAACCATTGTTCGTGAGCACCGTCTGAGTACCGTCTGTGAAGAAGCCATGTGCCCTAACATTGGCGAGTGCTGGAGCGCAGGAACGGCGACCATCATGCTGATGGGCGATGTTTGCACCCGGGCTTGCAAGTTCTGTGCAGTGGATACAGGTAACCCCAAAGGTTGGCTTGATCCCGAAGAAGCTGACAATACCGCGCGGTCAGTGGCATTGATGGGGCTCAAGTACGTGGTGCTGACTTCCGTAAACCGCGATGACATTCCGGATGGTGGTGCTGGCCATTATGCGGCGACGGTTCGCCGTGTGAAAGAAGTCAACCCGGAGACCGCTGTAGAAGCCCTGACCCCTGACTTTCAGGGCAAGCATGTGGATGTTGAAGCCGTGGTTGACTCCGGGGTCGAAGTGTTTGCCCAAAACGTAGAGACGGTTAAGCGGTTGACTCACCCGGTTCGAGACCCCCGGGCCACGTACGAGCAAACGTTGGATGTATTGGCCCATGCCAAACGGTACAAGCCGGAGGTGCTGACCAAGACGAGTCTGATGCTGGGTCTGGGTGAGACTGATGAGGAGATTCGGCAAACGATGGATGATCTTCGGGCCATTGGTGTCGACATTCTGACTCTGGGTCAGTATCTGCAGCCGTCTATCAATCATCTACCGGTAGAGCGTTATGTAACTCCGGATGAATTTAATCGGTATCGCGAGATCGGGCTTGAAAAAGGCTTCCTCGAAGTCGTTTCCGGCGCTTTTGTCCGCTCCAGTTACCGGGCAGAGCAGGTGTTGCAAAAGAACAACGTTGGTTTGGATCACTGAGCCTGCTCTGAGGCAGAGGCGGACAACGTTGGGCTTCCCTATAAAAGTGATGATATTTTGTCGAAATTTGGTCACATTTATGGCTGTTTTATCGAATTAGTGTGGGGCAAAATGCAAGAGCGCTGAAGGGATTTCTGGCGCTGTTACAGGGAGGTGACAAAGGTTTTGCCCGCAGGGCGCCTTTTCAGGTTACTCGTCTGCCCGAGATGCTAACGCCTCCCAGGCAGGAGCTGTCTTGATAGGCCTGTGTTGGCAGACCGGTCAAGGAGCTTTTTCCCGTCCCCTGACTCGCCTCTTTTGAGGCGAGTACTTTATCGCTGACCGTCAGGCTGTGCGATAGATCTGGTCCATCAGTTGGCCATTCAGGGTGTGTAACTGATCTCCCAGCGTCGTGCTCAGGGACTGGTAGGCATCGGTCTGGCAAACCGAAGGGTAATAGTCCGGGTGAGTAATGAAGAGTTTGAAGTCATCAGGGCGTTGCTTCCAGAATTGCCGATAGGCGTCGCCCTTGTCGAACCCCTGGTTCAACTGGCGAAGCAAATCCGGTGCGATCGCTTCCCAAAGCCCGGCAACGATTTCCTGTTTGTTGCGGAAATAGTAATAGATGGAAGGGGCTGCGCAGCCCGTTTCTGCGGCAATTTTGCGCAACGATAGCTTACTGATGCCTTGTTCGGACAGCACCTTTCTAGCTGATTCCAGTATGTTCTCTTTTTTAATCATGGCGTCAGTCATCCAAGTAAACAGCGTTTTAAAATCTAGCAGTGGTTTAGAGTCTTCGCTATGGCACGCTTCGTGTCATTTTGTAATCAAGTCACCCCGCATGTGCCTTAAATAGTCAGGATTTGCCGCATCCGCTCTACCGCCGAACGGCTGATACCCAGCAATGCCGGAACCCTGTGCGAATTATTCGGCTGCATTCTGGCGGTCGTTTGCGAATGCGCGCTATAATCATCATCTTGTAAATATCGTGAGCCGCCTGGTTGCATAAGCCGGGGGCCCGAGTCTGAGTTCTAAAGGGGATTGACTGTATGGCTACCATCCTGGTCATCGATGACTCACCGAGTCAAGTGACATTGTTTAAGAAAATTCTGGAAAAGCACGGCCACACACCAGTGATTGCCGAGGATGGCGCGACCGGCGTGGCGGAAGCCAAGAGCATTCTGCCGGATTTGATCCTGATGGACGTGGTTATGCCCGAGCTGAATGGATTTCAGGCAACGCGGAAACTGACCAATGATCCGCAGACTGCTCATATTCCGGTCATCATTGTCACGACCAAAGATCAGCCAACTGACAAGGTTTGGGGTGAGCGCCAGGGCGCCAAGGGTTTTCTGGTCAAGCCGGTTGACGAATCTGAACTGATCGCGCTGATCAATCAACTGCTGCCCTGAGCGGTATTTATTGAGCCGCTTGTACGTTACTGACAATGCGGTTCAGTTTTTGCCAGCTTTGGCTTTCCTGATAGTGTTCGGTCCCGGTGCTGTGTGTCTGGATGCGTGCCAGTAGCGACGAATCCCGGGTCGACTCGGCAGGTTCTGACAGTTGCATCAGACGGCCAGCGTCCTGCAGTGTAATCAAGTTATATTGAAGCAAGTGTCCGGTTAATCGGCCAAGGTTGGCCGGTTCCGTTGCCTGAACCGACTCAATGTCCGGTGCCTGGGCGGCCACCCATTCCAGAACGGCCACGGCATCGCTTACATATACCGCATCTTCCTCGCTGGTTGGGGTTGCATCCCTGGCTTTAGACGCCTTATCGACCGCTGCTGACGAGGTGTCTGTGCGATGAGATTGCTGATGTGCCTGGTAATGTTCAAGGCCGCTGATGTTCAGGCTCATGGTAAGGCATTGCCGCAGTTGGAGAGGTAACTGACTATCAGCAATCTTCGTGCCTGCAATGGGTATCGGGCCAGAAATGCCGGTATTAATGCCAGACACAAAAAAAGCGCCCTTTGGCGCTTTTTTTGTGTCTGGCAGTTGGCGGTCGCAGGCAGAATCAGGCGTCGCGGAAATTGCGTTCCTGGCGTTCCTGGCGTTGCTTTTCTTCAGCGCAGAGAGTGGCTGTTGGTCGCAGAAGCAGACGACGCACACCAATGGGCTCGCCGGTCACAGCGCAGTAGCCAAAATCATTGCTGTTGATGCGTTTAATGGCATCGTCAATTTTCGGCAGCAACTTGGTCTGGCGATCGAGAAAGCGCAAATTCATGCGGCGCTCTTCTTCGATGCTTGCTTTGTCTAGCTCGTCGGGTTCATTCTCGAAGGTAGCCAGTGTTTCACGGGCTTCTTTCAGAGAGGCGCGTACTTCATCGGCCTGCTCTTGCAGAAGGTTGCGAAAGAACTCCAGTTGAGCGTCGTTCATATACTCGTCATCTGGGGCTGCCAACAGCTGTTCTTGAGTCAGCATAAAGCGATTCCTGTGCTGTGATGCCGCTGGGGTATACCCATGCGAACTGTGTTGCGATCTTGCAACCTGGCTGGTCATTGATCTGGTCGTCTGTCCGCAACAAAGAGGCTGCGCGCTGTGTGAGTAACAGTGAGCCGGACCCTGATCAAGCCGGACTTTGACCACCCTGCAGGCGTGCCGGGATGGTTATATAATAGCCAGTGTCGTCAAAAGAGGGCACATCATATATCATCGCCCATTCGGTTAAAATAGCTTTTTTTCTGCAAATTCAAGCCCTTGGAGTAGAACTGAATGGAACGCGTTTTTCGCCTGGTGATGTCCTGTCCGGACCGTGTTGGCATTGTTGCCCGGGTCAGCCGGTTTCTGGCTGATCACAATGGCAGCATCATGGAAGCCAATCACCACGCCGATCTGGAACAAGGGTGGTTTTTTATGCGCAACGAAATCAAAGCCAGTTCTTTGCCTTTCGATGCCGGTGAGCTGGCGCGCCAGTTTGCGCCAATTGCCAGTGAGCTGGATATGACCTGGCGAGTGACTGATAGTGATCAGCGACCGCGGCTGGCGTTGATGGTGAGTCGTGACAGCCATTGCCTGGCGGATATTCTGAACCGCTGGCACAGCGGTGATTTGCATTGTGATATAGCCTGCATCATTTCCAATCATGATTCGCTGCGCAGTCTGGCTGAGTGGCATGCCATTCCGTTTTTTCATGTGCCGGTGGATCCCACAAACAAGGCCCATCATTTTGCTGAAGTTGAGCGGCTGATTGAACAGCATGCGGCTGATACGGTGGTGCTGGCGCGCTACATGCAAATTTTGCCCGCGGAACTGTGCGCGCGGCTGCCTTATCGGGTGATAAACATACACCACAGCTTTTTACCGTCTTTTATCGGTGCGAGGCCCTATCACCAGGCCTACGAGCGTGGGGTCAAGCTGATTGGGGCAACCTGTCATTATGTGACCGCTGACCTCGATGCCGGTCCGATTATCGATCAGGATGTAATACGGGTGTCACATCGGGATGAAATTGAAGATATGGTGCGACTTGGCAAGGATTGCGAGCGGACCGTACTGGCACGCGGGCTGCGCTGGCATCTGGAAGATAGAGTCCTGGTGCATGGTAATAAAACGGTGGTATTTAACTGATGCAAAAATACGTCAATCTGAGTGTGATACTCATGGCTGGTTCCGGTCTGGCATGGGGGGCAGAATCCCGGGTAACCGGTCAGTTGCAGGTGCAGGGTGCTTATCTCGAACCGGCACTGGATGGCGAGGGCCGATGGTATTTGCAGGCACCGAACAGCTGGCTCGGGCTGGAGGTGCTTGAGTCTGTTACCGGAAGCCAGTATCGCGCCGTGCTGGAAGTGGACCTCGATCCATTGTCTGTGGACGAGCCTGTCTCCAGCCGACAAATGTTTATTGAGTGGTTGCAGCCTTTGTACAGTATTCGCGGCGGGCAACTGCGCAGCCTGGAGCAGCGGCTTCTGGCCGATCCGATCAATCACATGCACGGATTCGACGGCGGCCAATCCACGCCCTCTGACCGGTTCTCCAATGCGCTTGCCATTGATAACTACAGTGTCCGAAACGCGTTAGGGCTTGAGCAGCCCAGCATTGAGTTTACCGCGAGTAATGGCGAGTTAATGTACGTCAGTGGCCAGTGGACATTTGAGGATGAGGCCGCCTCATCTTCGCTGCAACAGTGGGCGGTGGCCGCCGGGCTCGATACGCCTGAAGGCAGTGTTGCACTGACCTATCGACGCAATGACGACTTTGATGCGGGCCTCTTTGGCAGTTCCATTTTGTGGCAGAGCGACGGTTTGCAGCTCGGCGGCAGCGCCTTGTATCGGGAGGATGTTGTCGCCTGGGATGTTGTGGGTGCTTACCAGGCGGGCACCGTGGTCAGCAAGCTGAGTTATGGGCGGGATAACCCCCAGGATGCCTCGGATGAGGCCCGCTATTGGGCCTTCGGTATTGATCAGGTATTCAGCGAGTCCATACTCAACTACTCGGAAATTCGCTGGCAGCCAGAGCCAGAGCAGTGGCGCTGGATGACTGGCTTTCGCCTGACGTTTTAGGCCAGTTTACGGGCCTGGTGTCACAGTCAGGCCTGGCATGGGCAATGTATCCAGCCGGTCAGTATATAAGGATTCCGGTACAAATTGCTGGGCGGGAAAGACGCGTAGCAATACATTATAGTAGCGCCTGATGTTGGCGACATAGACGACGGGCTCCCGGCCCCGGGCATAGCCAAAGCGAGTGTAGGGATGCCATTCCTGCAGAGCCAGCTTTGGCAGGTGCCGTCGAACGTCAATCCATGAGTCCGGGTCATCTCCCAGGGTTTCGGTGATGATTCGGGCGTCTTCCAGGTGTCCCGCGCCCACATTGTAGGACGCCAGAGCCATCCAGGTGCGATCCGGCTCTTGGATACGCCGGGGTACACGCCGTTGCAGGCTCGCCAGG
The DNA here is from genome assembly GCF_000423605.1 of Saccharospirillum impatiens DSM 12546. Lineage (GTDB taxonomy): Bacteria > Pseudomonadota > Gammaproteobacteria > Pseudomonadales > Natronospirillaceae > Saccharospirillum > Saccharospirillum impatiens. The sequence continues at coordinate 80,917 of NZ_AUIH01000002.1, read as the reverse complement.
TACTGACTGCCCGCCTGAACGCTCTGTTGGGGGTCCAGTCGATTGTCTATGCCCATTTCTCGCGCTGTCGTCAGTGTGACCATCATTAGCCCCCTGACACCAGTGGGGGAGACGGCATTGCGCCGCCAGTGACTCTCCTGATACGCCACCGCTGCCAGCAGCCGCCAGTCCAGGCCGGTCTGTTCGGCCTGCTCCCTGAAATACGCCTCAAATTCAGGCAGACGTGAGCTGATGTGACGTTCGAACGTCAGGTTGCCAACGTAGTCGAAGTCCCGGGTATGGCCCAGATAGCGGTCTTCCAGGCGGGGGATCAACTCGGTCTGTTGAAGTTGGCGTAAGGCCCCGTTGACGGCATCGATCAGAGAGCGATCCCGTTGATTTCGAAACAGGGGGGCGACCGGGCGCAGATGATCAGTCAACGGGTCGAAGCGCTGGTTCGGAAAGAATGGGCGCATAACCAGAAAATCACGTTCGTCGAGCAGTGCCATATCGAGTCCGCCCATGTCGATGCGGGTCATCAATTCTGCGGGCCCGGCGCTGGTCAGAACCATCTCCAAAGCCGGGTTTTCCGAGGTCAGCCTGGCACTGAGGCTGCCGTGGCTGATTGGGTCGAGTGTGGCAATGCGTTGCTGGTCGAGCTCCGGTGCTGTGCTGGCCATCTCCCTAGCCAGGCCAACCCGGGTCATCAGATAAGGCAGCCCTGGTGTAAAGGCTTGCTGATCTGCATTGTAGGAAGTGCCGGCGAGCGCCATGTCGACGGCTCCAGCGGCCAGTGCACGGTACAGATCCGACAGGTCATTAACGGCAAACAGTTGCACCTCAATATCCAGTTGTTGGCCGAGCAGTTGTGCAAGATCGTATTCCAGGCCCGCCATGGTCTGATCGTATTGCACATAAACACCGTCGGTTTCCCGAATGGCGATGATCAGGGTGTTACGCGCCTGCACGCGTTGCCAGTGGTTATGCCAGGTAAAACCGGCTGCCACCCAGAGACCGAGCCCCGCCAGCACCACCACCAGAATAGTGCCACGACAGAGTGTAAAAATTGAACGTCTGGTCAGTAACAAGCGTTATCCCCGAAGATCGATTCGACTGTGATTGCAGTGCCATTTTACCTGTTTTTCGGCTACCATACGCGCCGATTTTTGCCCGCATCCAGAACAGGCCCCGATATGCTGATACTCCGAGGAAATCCCGTTTTATCCACGTTTCGCCGCCAGCGTTTGCTGGCCCGGCTGCCGACTGTACTGGATTCCGGGCTTGCCGCCCGGGTTCGGGATGTATACGCGGACTACATGCATTTTGCAGAGACCCTACACGACCTGACCCCAACTGAGCAGGGCATTCTCGATCAACTGTTGCATTATGGGCCCCGGGTAGAGTCCGAACCGACGGATGGCGCCCTGGTTTGGGTGTTGCCCCGTTTTGGGACCATCTCGCCCTGGTCGAGCAAGGCGACCGACATTGCCAGAAACAGCGGCCTGTCGTCCATACGGCGACTAGAGCGTGGCGTGCGATATTGCATCCTCACTGATGAGCCATTGACTGACCAGGAGCTTCGTCAGATAGGTCAGGCTCTTCATGACCGGATGACCGAGTCCGTCGTGTATCAGACGCCCGATGCAGAGCATTTGTTCAGTCACCATGAACCCGAGCCTTTGCGTCAGGTAGGCATTCTCAGCGGTGGCCGCGTGGCACTGGCCGAGGCCAATCAGTCGCTGGGGCTGGCGCTGGCGGATGATGAGATGGATTATCTGGTCGAAGCCTATCAGCGTTTGGAGCGCGACCCCACTGATGTTGAGCTGATGATGTTCGCCCAGGCGAATTCCGAGCACTGTCGGCACAAGATCTTTAACGCGACCTGGACCATTGATGGCGAAGAGCAGCCCTGGTCGTTGTTTAAAATGATCAAGAATACATATCAGAATAACTCGGCAGGTGTGTTGTCGGCATATAAAGACAACGCGGCCGTGGTTGAGGGCTTTCGTACGGGTCGGTTCTATCCGGATGCGGATCATCAATACCGGTATCACGAAGAGAACGTCCACATCCTGTTTAAGGTTGAAACCCACAATCATCCAACGGCTATCGCACCCTTCGCTGGCGCTGCGACCGGAGCTGGCGGAGAGATCCGTGATGAGGGCGCAACCGGTACAGGCGGTAAGCCTAAAGCAGGCCTGGCGGGCTTTAGTGTGTCTGACCTTAATATTCCCGGTTTCGCACAACCCTGGGAAAGCCAGTATGGTAAGCCGGGCCGCATTGTCTCGGCGCTGGATATCATGATCGATGGGCCTCTGGGTGCCGCCGCATTTAATAACGAATTTGGCCGGCCAAATCTTCTCGGTTATTTCCGGACGTTTGAAATGCCTGCCGCCGGGGTTAATGGAACCGAAGTACGCGGTTATCACAAGCCGATCATGATTGCCGGTGGCTACGGCAACATTCGTGAAGATCATGTCGATAAAGCCTGGGATGCCATTCCGGCTGACTCGGCGCTGATTGTGCTGGGTGGTCCGGCCATGCAGATTGGTCTGGGAGGTGGTGCAGCCTCGTCTATGGACAGTGCCGAAGGCAATGAAGATCTGGATTTCGCCTCGGTGCAACGTGGGAATCCGGAAATGGAACGGCGTTGCCAGGAAGTCATCGACCGTTGCTGGCAGTTGGCCGCCAATAACCCGGTGGCGTTCATCCACGATGTTGGCGCCGGTGGTTTGTCAAATGCCTTCCCCGAGCTCGTTAATGACGGCGGCCGCGGCGGTGATTTTCAATTGCGCGATATACCTAACGACGAACCCGGCATGTCACCGCTGGCGGTTTGGAGCAATGAGAGTCAGGAGCGGTACGTTTTGGCGGTTACCCCGGAACGACTTGCGGAGTTTGAGGCTATTTGCCAGCGCGAACGTTGCCCCTTCGCTGTCATCGGTACCGCTACGGAAAAGCGGCAGTTGGTGTTGAATGATCAGCACTTTGGCAATAAAGCGGTCGATATGCCGCTGGACATTCTGCTGGGTAAAGCACCGCGCATGGAGCGCCAGTTTGAACGCCAGAGTTTTGAACCCAGTCCGTTTTCAACCAAAGGGATCGACTTGCGCGAAGCGGCCGAGCGGGTATTGCGCCTGCCAGCCGTGGCCAGCAAGAGTTTTCTGATCACCATTGGTGACCGGTCGATTACTGGCATGGTCGCACGTGATCAAATGGTCGGGCCCTGGCAGATTCCGGTTGCGGATGCCGCCGTGACTACGACCGGGTTTTCCGGTTATACCGGCGAAGCCATGTCGATGGGGGAGCGAACGCCTCTGGCCCTGTTGAGTGCGCCGGCCTCTGGCCGGGTTGCCGTTGCAGAAGCTTTGACTAATCTGGCATCGGTGTCGATTGGCGAGCTCGAGCTGGTGCGTTTGTCGGCGAACTGGATGGCTGCAGCTGGCCATCCCGGTGAAGACCAGGCTTTGTATGACACTGTCAAAGCGGTGGGTTTGGAATTGTGCCCGGATCTGGGCCTGACCATTCCGGTCGGAAAAGACTCCATGTCGATGCGCACCACCTGGGAAGAGGCCGGACGCACCAAGGCGGTGACGGCGCCGCTCAGCCTGATCGTCTCGGGCCTGGCACCGGTGCTGGACGTTCGAAAAACCGTTACGCCCGAGTTGCGCACGGATCAGGGTGAGACAGACCTGATATTGATTGACCTGGGTCGCGGGCAGAACCGTCTGGGCGGGTCGGCGCTGGCTCAGGTCTACCGTAAAGTCGGTGCCGTGCCAGTTGATCTGGATGACAGTGAAGATTTGAAAGCGTTCTGGGCAGTGATGCAAGGTCTCGTTGCTGATGGGAAGTTGTTGGCTTACCACGACCGTTCAGACGGTGGTTTGTTTGCAACACTGTGTGAAATGGCGTTTGCCGGTCGTACCGGTATTGATGTGCGACTGGAGCGTTTCGCCGCAGACGATGCGGCGGCGGCTTTGTTTGCCGAAGAGCTTGGCGCCGTCATTCAAGTTGCCCAGTCTCAGACCGAAGCGGTGTTGCAACAATTAACCGCTGCCGGGTTGGGCGACTGTTCCGCGGTGATTGGTCAGTGCAATGACGATGACTTCATCCGGTTCAGCGATGAGGACGACGAAGTGCTGGTCAAACCTCGTACCGATTTGCTGCGCCTTTGGACAGAAACCAGCTACCGCATTCAGTCTCTTAGAGACAACGAAGCCTGTGCCCGACAAGAATACGATGTTTGGCTGAACGCCAATGATCCCGGCCTGCATGCTAGCCTGACCTTTGACCCGAACAGCGATGTGACCAAGTCCGTCGATGTGTCGGTACGCCCGAAAGTGGCGGTATTGCGAGAGCAGGGGGTCAACGGTCAGGTAGAAATGGCAGCCGCCTTTGATCGCGCCGGTTTTGATACCGTTGACGTCCACATGAGCGATCTGTTAACTGGTCGGCGCTCCTTAGGCGAGTTTCGGGGGCTGGTTGCCTGTGGTGGTTTCTCATACGGAGACGTGCTTGGGGCCGGCGAAGGCTGGGCTAAAACCGTTCGTTTCAATGAAACGATACGTGAAATGTTCAGGGCGTTTTTTCACGATTCTTCGACCTTTTCGTTGGGGGTGTGTAACGGTTGCCAGATGCTGTCAAACCTGCGTGATCTGATGCCCGGAACCGATCATTGGCCGCATTATGTGCGCAATGAATCCGAACAATTTGAAGCGCGTACCGTCATGGTTGAAGTGCCCGAGTCACCGTCTATTTTTCTGGCCGGTATGGCGGGCTCCCGGTTGCCAATACCGGTCGCCCACGGCGAGGGCCTTACCGAGTTTCGTGACCAGGCTCATGCAGACGCCGCTGTGAGCAGCGGCCTGGTAGCCTTGCGTTACGTGGACAATTACGGCGAAGTCACGCAGCGTTATCCATTTAACCCCAATGGCTCGGTGGCGGGTATGACCGGCTTCACCAACGGTGACGGTCGAATTACGATCATGATGCCGCACCCCGAGCGGGTTTTCAGGTCAGTGACGAACTCATGGCGACCAGGCCACTGGCAGGAAGATGGCCCCTGGTTGCGGATGTTCCGCAATGCACGGGTTTGGGTAGGGTAGAGGGTGTCTGAATTTTTGCTCGTCTTTGGCGTCACTCTCGTCGTTATCGTAGGCGTTACATTGGCCATGATCTGGGGTAAAGCACCGGTTTACCGGCCAACTCAGGACAGTGTTCAGGGGCTTGTTACCCGGGCGCTTGAGGGGGAGGCCGACGAGGACGAGTGGCAGTTCTTTTTGGACATGCCAATCCGGCACGACCCTGAGCTCGAAACCTTGAGGCAGGAATGCGCCCGGTTACAGGATGAGCAGGGGCTGCGGCCCCGACTGGGTAAAGTGCGGTTCAAGGAGCCAGGTCAGATTCGATTGCGACATTTTCTGAGCCGCCTGGAGCAGGGTGGTTCCAAGTCTTTTTGAGTTGAGTGTTTGGGCCGGCCGAGTATTTGCCCGGCCGTCCAGGCTGCGTCAGCCTGCTTCTAAAAAGCGCTCCAAAATTCTCAGGAATGCGGCGGGTTTTTCCGCGTGCGGCCAATGGCCCGCACCCTCGATGATCTTCGCAGTCGCATGCGGAAAGCGTTCAGTAATGGCCGATTGGTCGCTCGACTGAATGTACTGGCTGTTCATGCCCTTGATAAAGAGTGTTGGGCCATTAAACGGATGGTCAAAGTCTGGCTCGCTGGCAATGGTGTTATATTGCTGTTGCAAGGCGTCCAGATTGAAGCGCCAGGCAAGCTGGCCATTGTCGTTCCGGTACAGGCTTTTAAGAATGAATTGCCGGATGCCCGTGGTTTCGATGCCGTCTTTGAGTGCATCGTCGACGTCTGACCGGTTTTTAAGCCGAGTCAGATCCGTATTGGCCAGCGCATTAAAAATGTCCTGATGGTGAGGCGGGTAGGCGCGCGGAGCGATGTCGACAATGATCAGTTTGTCGATTTGGACGTGACAGTGGTTTAACGCCAGCTGCATGGCCACTTTACCCCCCATAGAATGGCCCAGTAAGGCGGTCTGCTTGATGTCCTGTGAAGACATCCAGTCGGACACGGCCCTGGCAAACACCGGATAGGACTGTTGCTTTACCCAGGGAGAGCGGCCATGGTTGGGCAAGTCCAGCAAGTGTACACGGTAGTGTTCTGATAACGATTTGGCGATGCTGCGCCAGTTATCACCACTGCCGAACAGGCCATGTAAAATCACCAGGTCAGGTCCTGAACCCAGGGTGTCGCTGTACAGTTCCATGATTTCTCGGAGTCTCCTGCGCTCAATGGCGGGTTTGTCAGTTCGGGTATGTTACCAGAGGTAGGTTATGCAATGTCGTTCCGGGTGTGGTGCCTGTTGCATCGCACCGTCCATTCATCAGGCGTTCCATGGGATGCCGGAAGGCAAGCCCGCTGGTGTACGTTGTGTCCATTTGCTGGATGACGCTCGTTGTGCGCTGTTTGGGCGCCCTGAGCGCCCCGCTGTGTGCTCGGCCTTTCAGGCCGAGGCAGCGTTCTGTGGGGACAGTCGCGAGGAGGCCTTGCGCATACTGGATGCTTTGGAAATCAGCTCCAAACCTCTGTCAGGTTGTTGAAAAAGGTTTCTTGCCTTTTTTAAAACACGAAAAGCAAACAATGTGATTTTTACTTTTCTTACGAAATCAACGACTTACCAGTCGAGGGTTTCATAAGAACCTCCTTGACTGGTAGCCGGCGATTTTCAACAGCCTGCTATAAAAAGGCGGCCTGGGCGGTTGTCGCTTCGCGTTCGAGCTCGGCGTAGAGCGGATCTTCGCGATCAATCGGCAGGGCCAGTCGTTCAAAAGCCCTGACTTTGGTCCAGTCCATTCGAGACCAGCCGCTGGTGCTGTCTTTTAACACAATCAGATTGGCGACCGTGATGATGTCGGTCAGATCAGCGTCGGCCGGTGATCGATCGAATTTGCGGTAGTCGCGCGGTACCCGGCTTAACTGGGGTGAAAAATCCCAGCGTTCCAGGATAACGCTGCCCAGGTGGCCATGTAACTGGTCGATGATCTGACCCAGAGTGATGTTGTCGAGAATGAGGTCGTCGCGTTCCTCGGCAAAGGTCAGAATAGGCAGGGCGCCCAATCTGTGCACCAGTGCCGCGAGTAACGCTTCTTCAGGCCCGACCGCAGCTGTCTGGCGCGCCAGAATGGTCGCCATGGCCGAGACCTGGCCAGTCAGGCGCCATAGTTGGCGCATACGCTTGTCGATCATGTCTGAGGTCGCCTGGAACATCTGCTCCATGGCCAGTCCAATGGCGAGATTGGAGGTGTAGTTCATGCCCAGTCTGCTGACCGCCATCGATAAATCCCGAACTTCCTGTGGTGCACGCAACAAGGGGCTGTTGACTACCCTGATGATACGGGCGCTTAAGGCGCTGTCGCGGGAAATGATGTCGGTCAGTTGCTTGATCGTCGCATCCGGGTCTTCGGCCGTGTCCCTCACTTTCAGGGCAACCTCTGGCAGGCTGGGCAAAACCAGTTGGTCGTTGTTCAGCGCGTCAATGATGTCTTGCTTGACTGTCTCTAACAGTTTGCTCATAGGGGCCAACGTTTCCTTGATGCCGGGATGCCGTTTGTCTGTGGTGGCAGTGTAACACGGGCTTGAGTCGTCAGGCAGTTTGACTCATACAAACCCGCTGGAACTAGTCTAGCAGCTCCAATGGTATCTGCCGTTCACTGTCGAGGAAAAGCGTTGGGGTCTCGGTGGATTGTTTAATCATGGCCAGTCCCAGGCAGTGTTCGCCCCCGGTCACCCAGTTGATCCAGGTACCCGCTGTGCCGGTCTGGGTGTAGATGTCTGCGCTTTCAGGTTCGGCGTCACCGTGCCAGCGCAACCGTTGCAATCCACGCTTGCTCTGGCCTTTGTAATGAAGCCGTGAGATCACTTCCTGGCCGGTGTAACACCCTTTGTTGAATGAAATGCCGTCAAGTCGCTCAAGCCCGATTGACTGAGGCACGAACGCACCGGTCAAACTGGCGCTAACCCAAGGGTAACCTGCCAGAATATCCAGGCGTTGCCAGTCGGTTGGGGGCTGAACCCGGGAATGTTCAATCTGCTCCATGAGCTGTTCATAGTCTTCGGCCAGCGCATCCAGCCAGAGCTGGGCGCGCCCGTCCGGGAGATGGAAAGCAAAGTGACCACCCTTGTGCCAGATGCCATCAATGGAGTTACCCAGAACACGGGTCAGCCAGCTATCTGTTTGGGCGCCGTGCAACCCCAGTCCATGAAGAGCCTGGCTCTGATCAGTCAGCTTCGATCCGCGAAAAAAGGGAATGTACTTCCCCAGGTGACGTCCCAGTGTTTCTGCACTGCTGCGGTCGGTGACCAGTTTGACGGTGGCCGGTTCAGACGCAAGCAGGACATTCCAGACATTAGCGACGACGCGACCTTTGGGGGTGCAGAAAGCGCCAGGTAGCGGTTCGCGAGGCAGGCGCTTGAGATAATCCTGGGTGCCTTGCCCTTGCAGGAAGTTCAGGGCGTCGGAACCGGTAATATCGATCACCGCAAGATGGTCAAGCGGGTAAAATACTGGGGTGTCGCCGGGCGTGGCGGGGTCTGTGGAATGCTTGGTAGCCGGGTGCATATTGTCAGTGTCCGTGATTGGCCGGATAGTCAATGGTAACGTCTTTGTCGTGCGCAGCGCCCGCCAAACCAAACTGGGTTGGTTCGGATTGCGCTGGCATTACTGGTACACTTTGCGCTTACTGGCCGGATTCATCAAGGGTGCCTGATGTACTCATGTCGTTTAGGACAGGAGTGGCAGAGCCTCCGACATATCCGGCGTATCATCATGGATCTGAGTGTGGGCGATTTATCGTGGAAATGACAGAAGAGCAAGCTTTGATTCACCGTCGCCTCTGGTGGCACAGTCGCCGTGGCATGCTTGAACTGGATGTGCTGCTGGTACCCTACACCGAGTCGGTTTACCCTCGGCTCAATGAAGATGATCAGCGAATCTATCGCCGCCTGATTGACAATGAAGATCAGGATTTATGGAACTGGTTTCTGGAAAAATCCAAACCCGAAGACCCCGAGATGGCTTACATGGTGCGCAAGATACTGGACCGTGTTCAACCCGATTGAATGTCGCGTAAAACCCTCACGGTTGCGCTGGCTGATGATGGCGGCGCCATTGGCGGGGTGTCTGATTCTGTTGGGGTTCAGTGCTTTGCCTGTTTTGCTGTTGGGTGGCCTGGCCACAGTGTTGGGTGCGGCGCTGGTTGTTGTCGTTCGCTCTGAGCCACAACCGGTCTACTTGCGTTGGGCCGGTGCTGATCTATGGGTGTATGACCAACTGGCATCCACGGCGGGGGAGCGCTACCAGTGGCGAGGGCGGGGGCGTCGCAATGCGCTCTACGTTCGTTTTGAGCTGGCGTGTGTCGAGACGGGGTATCGCCGTGAGCTGATGGTCTGGCGTGACAGTGTCACCGACCCGAGCTGGCGCAGCCTGAATGCCTGGTTCCGTATTCAGGCCAGCGCCTTGCGCCGGGAGTCGTTAGCTCCGCTAGATGATTAGTGCGGGCGTTCCGGAGACAGCACCGTAATCTCAGTTTGCTCCTGCGGCTCGGGATAAGTGCGGGTATAGTGCAGCCCCCGGCTTTCCTTTCGAGACAATGCCGATTCGATGATCAGTTCGGCAACAACGACCAGATTACGCAGCTCCAGCAGGTCGGCACTGACCCTGAAGTTAGCGTAATAATCCTGGATTTCCTGTTTCAGCAATCGCACCCGGCGCAAGGCGCGTTCCAGGCGCTTGTCACTGCGAACAATGCCGACGTAGTCCCACATGAATCGACGAATCTCATCCCAGTTATGGCTGATAACGACTTTTTCGTCTGAGTCTGATACCCGTGATTCATCCCACAATGGTAATTCGTCCGGATCACTGGGCCCCGTGTCGCTGTCCAGAATGTCGGCACTGGCCATACGTGCAAACACAATGCATTCGAGCAAGGAGTTCGATGCCAGCCGATTGGCACCGTGCAACCCGGTGTAGGCGCATTCGCCCGCCGCATACAAACCAGCCAGGTCAGTTCGCGCATGCAGGTCGGTGCGTATGCCACCGCAGGTGTAATGCGCGGCCGGAACCACGGGAATGGGTTCCAGGGTCATGTCGTAACCGAAGCTCAGGCAGCGGTCGTAAATGTTGGGAAAGTGACTGCGAATGAAGTCGGCGGGTTTGTGGCTGATATCCAGATACAAATGATCGGCCCCCAATCGCTTCATTTCATGGTCAATGGCGCGGGCAACAATGTCACGCGGGGCCAGCTCTCCCCGTTTGTCAAAACGATGCATGAATCGTTCGCCATTGGGCAGCTTCAGCAGCCCGCCCTCACCGCGAACGGCTTCGGAAATCAGAAATGACTTGGCTTTTGGGTGATACAGGCAAGTTGGATGAAACTGATTGAATTCCATATTGACCACCCGGCATCCGGCCCGCCAGGCCATGGCTATGCCATCCCCGGTAGCGCCATCGGGGTTGCTGGTGAACAGGTATACTTTGCTGGCGCCGCCAGTGGCGATCACCGTGGAGCGAGCGCCGATGGTCACGACCCGGTCGTTACGCTGATCGAGAACATAGGCCCCGAGGCAGCGGTCAGGCGTCTCAGAGGTGCCGAATACCTTGTTGCGAGTGATCAGATCCACCGCTATGTGTTGTTCCAGTACATGAATATTGGCCCGTTGCTGAACGTTTCTGATCAGTGTTTCGGAAATGGCCCGACCGGTGGCGTCCGCAGCGTGAATGATACGACGATGACGATGGCCTCCCTCGCGAGTCAGGTGGTAGTCGACTTCGGAACCGTCTTCATGGGTGAAGGGGACACCCTGGTCAATCAGCCACTGTATTGCACTGGCCGAGCGTTCCACGGTGTGGCGCACGGCTTTGGGTTCGCACAGACCGCCACCGGCCTTTAACGTGTCGGCGACATGATCGTCGACGGAGTCGACTTTATCCAGCACGGCGGCGACGCCACCCTGGGCCCAGGCCGTTGAACCCCAGCCCAATTCGCCTTTGCACACCAGATAGATGTTCAGGTTTCGTGGCAGGCTGAGTGCCAGCGTCAGGCCGGCCGCACCGGTACCGATGACCAGAACATCAGCGGACAATCGTGAAGGCATCAACGCATACTCCATGCACAACTTAAAGAGAGGCAGGGCCTGGTAGGTCAGAGCCCTGAAGCGCCAGTATAACCAAACTCTGGTCGATTACTCACCCAGGGTGCCATCATTGAGCCGGGAGCATTGTTGGCCGCAAGTGAGTCGGTATAATAAGTGGCACGTACCCGATAACAGGCGGATGTCGAGTGGTTGAAGAGAGTGGTCAGGTGGTGGAGGTGAGTGCAAGGGGAGCCGTTGTTTCCGTCGTGCAAACCCGTGCCTGCCAAAGCTGCAAAGCCCGTCAGGGTTGTGGCCAGGCCGTGTTGAGTGAGTGGGGTGGCAGTGAACGGCAGGACGCTAAAAACCACTTTTTCATCGAAGATGCAGGGGCGCAAACGGAACGGGCCTTGCGGCCAGGCGATGTTGTGCGTCTGGGGGTCCCTGAAGATGCCTTGTCCCGGGCGGCAATCTGGATGTATCTGTGGCCGCTGCTGCCTGCCTTTCTGATGCTCTGGGCCGGATCTCATTTGTCCATTCCCGAACCTGTTCAGTTGCTGATGGCGGTTCTGGCGGGTGCGTCTGCGGTGGCGGTCACCCGTTGGCGGTTTGCCAGCCCGAATGAAGCGGGGCAGCCACGTATTCTGTCGATAGAGACACCTGCGATTGAGATAATTGCCCGAGAGGTCGGCTAGTGATGGTACCAGTCCTCGCTGGCAGGGCGTAAATGGCATGTAAAACGAACACTTCGGGTGCTTTGATAAGACACACTTAGGCCTAACATCCCCGTTCAACTCAATGCTGAGTGGAGTACTCTTACATGTTACAACGGACATCCATTGTTACCGCAGTCGTGGGCGTTTTGTTTTTGGCCAGCGAGGCCATGGCCGAAGGCTTGCCCGATTTTACCGAGTTAGTGGAAGACCATTCACCCTCGGTTGTTAAAATCACAACCTCAACCGAACCGGTTGCACGATCGGCCCGACCAGACAGCAATCAGGAGGTTCCGGAATTTTTCCGCTACTTCTTTGGCGACCAATTGCCTCCCAATTTCGATTTTGAGCGACCCAATCCTACGCCGAGAGAAGGCCTGGGGTCCGGTTTTATTCTTTCCGAAGACGGTTATATTCTGACCAATAATCACGTGATTGACGGAGCTGACGACGTTCGGGTGATGCTGACCAATGGTACCTCCTATGAAGCTGAGGTGGTGGGTACTGACCCTCAAAGTGACGTGGCATTGTTAAAGGTTGAGGCAGAGAATCTGCATGCGGTAACCATGGGCAGCAGTGAAGACCTTAAAGTAGGAGAGTGGGTGTTGGCGATTGGTTCGCCATTCAATTTTGAATACTCAGTAACCGCAGGAATCGTCAGTGCCAAGGGGCGGGCGTTGGGTGGATCGGACCGCTATGTGCCCTTCATACAGACGGATGTTGCCATTAACCCGGGTAACTCGGGTGGCCCCTTGTTTAACCTCGACGGTGAAGTGGTCGGTATCAACTCGCAAATATATACCCGTTCAGGCGGTTTTATGGGCGTTTCTTTCGCCATCCCGATTGATATTGCCATAAACATCGCCGATCAATTGCGTGAGACGGGTGAAGTCCAGCGAGGTTGGTTGGGTGTCGAAATGTACCCTCCATTCAATGAAGACCTCGAATTGGCTCGCTCCATGGGCCTGGAACGCGCAGAGGGGGCTCTTATTGCCCGGGTATTTGACGGCAGTCCGGCACAGCAAGGTGGTATTCGAGCTGACGACATCATTCTCGAGTTCGACGGAAAGCCGGTGCGTCGTTATTCCGATTTACCACCACTGGTCGGTCAGGTCAGGCCTGAGAATAGTGTTGACGTACTGGTGCTGCGCAATGGTGAGCGCGAAACCCTAGAAGTGACCATCGGAATCCTTGATGAGACCCGCATTGCAGAACAGGCTGCTCCTCCGGAGCCCAGTTCAGACAACTCGTTGAACATCGTGGTCGTAGACGCAGGAGAGCGTGATGGTGTGCTGGTTGAGGAGGTACTGACAGGCCCCGCTGAAGAGGCGGGTCTGCAATCCGGTGATGTGATCACCATGATGGGTGGCTCTTTTGTTCGCGATAAAGAAGATTTCGACCGTATCGTGCGCGAATTACCGCAAAATGGCGCCGTGGCGGTTCGTATCCTGCGCGGTACCAACATCGTGTATCTGGCGATTCCCACCGAGTGACACTCAGCCCCGGCCGTGCGTCATCGGCCGGGGCTGTCGTGGTGTTCACAGGCCAAATGGTTTAAACTCGCGACCCCATTTTTAAGCTGAGTATTTGCTTCTGTGAGCAGTGATCTCTCCCACATACGTAATTTCTCCATCATCGCCCATATCGACCATGGCAAATCCACACTGGCAGACCGTTTTATACAGGTGTGTGGTGGCCTGACCGAGCGTGAGATGGCCGAACAGGTGCTGGACTCCATGGACTTGGAGCGTGAGCGGGGCATTACCATTAAGGCGCAGAGCGTGACCCTGGATTACAAGGCTCGCGACGGCAAAGTGTACCAGCTGAATTTCATTGACACGCCCGGGCATGTCGACTTTGCCTATGAGGTCTCGCGGTCTTTGTTTGCCTGTGAAGGCGCTCTGCTGGTTGTGGATGCCGCACAAGGTGTTGAAGCCCAGTCCGTGGCCAATTGCTACACCGCCATTGAACAGGGCCTTGAAGTCGTGCCTGTCCTGAACAAAATGGACCTGCCCCAGGCCGAGCCAGAGCGTGTTGCGCAGGAAATTGAAGAAATCATCGGCATCGATGCGCACGACGCGGTGCATGCCTCGGCCAAAAGCGGCCTGGGCATTGAAGACGTGCTGGAGCAACTGATCGAGCGAATTCCGCCGCCGGTGGGGAATCTTGATGGCGACCTTCAGGCGCTGATCATTGACTCCTGGTTCGACAATTATCTGGGCGTGGTGTCACTGGTCCGGGTTCGTCATGGCACCCTGAATAAGGGTGACAAGATTATCATCAAGAGCACCGGTCGCATTCATGTGGTCGACAAGCTTGGTATCTTTACGCCCAAAATGGCCGAAAAAAGTCGGCTCAGGGCCGGTGAAGTAGGCTATATCTGTGCGTCCATCAAAGAAATTCGAGGCGCGCCGGTCGGGGATACCATTACCCTGTCAAGCACGCCTGATGTGGCGGCTGTACCGGGCTTTAAAAAGAGCAAACCTCAGGTTTATGCCGGTTTGTTCCCGGTATCGGCCGATGACTACGAAGACTTTCGAACCGCGCTTGAAAAACTCAGCCTGAACGATGCCAGCTTGTTTTATGAGCCGGAGAGCTCTGATGCGCTGGGCTTCGGTTTCCGCTGTGGTTTTCTGGGCATGTTGCACATGGAGATCATTCAGGAGCGGCTTGAACGCGAATACGATCTGGACCTGATCATCACGGCACCGACCGTGGTGTACGAGATCATGAAGACTGACGGAGAGGTCATTTTTGTTGACAACCCGTCCAAGTTGCCTGCCGTCAATAACATCGAAGAGTTTCGGGAGCCCATTGTTCGGGCGTCGATACTGGTGCCTCAGGAACACGTTGGTAATGTCATCACTCTTTGCGTGGAAAAGCGGGGGGTTCAGCGTGACATGCAGTTCCTGGGTGGTCAGGTATCGTTGGAATATGATTTGCCCATGGCTGAAATCGTGATGGACTTCTTTGACCGACTGAAGTCGGTCAGCCGCGGTTTCGCCTCGCTGGACTTCGCGTTCGACCGTTTTGAGGCGTCGAACCTCACGCGCCTCGATGTGCTGGTCAATGGAGACAGAGTGGATGCATTGGCGGTCATTATGCACCGGGATCACGTGCAACGCCGTGGCCGGTTGCTGTGTGAAAAGATGAAGGAACTGATTCCCCGGCAGATGTTTGACGTGGCTGTACAGGCCGCTATTGGTAATCAGGTTGTTGCGCGCACTACCGTTAAGGCGCTGCGCAAAAACGTGACCGCAAAGTGCTATGGCGGTGATGTCAGTCGTAAGAAGAAGTTGCTGCAACGCCAGAAAGAAGGCAAAAAGCGGATGAAGCAGGTCGGTTCAGTCTCGATCCCGCAGGATGCCTTCCTGGCAATCTTGAAAGTTGACAGTTGAAAGTTGACCGGCCCTGATGGCCCCGGCTGGCTACCGTGTTTGCATAAGGACAGTATGGAATGAACGTGATAGTGCTTTTTTGGGCCAGCCTGGTCATGACAGTGGTGCTGGCGACGGTTATTTTTATCCGGCAACGGCGACACCTGGCGGATGCGGTTGATCAAACCGACTGGAACCGGGCCCATTTGGAGGCACTCTTTGCCCCGAGCATGCTAGAGCGGGGGTTGGGTTACGCACTGTTGGCGCTGTTGTTGGCGCTGATCTGGCAGACCATTCAGCAAAGCTTTGATTTTGCGTTGCTGCTGGCCGTGGCTACTCTGGTTACCGGTCTTGTCTATCTGGCCGATATACTGCTGCTGCGGGCGGCCCGTCGCAACGTATTGGCGGCTGCCGAACAAAGCATGACGGATTTTGACTCAGTCCGTGAAGACCTTAATGCGGAGCCCGGCCTGATTGAAAATAGCCGGTCTTTCTTTCCTGTTCTGCTGATTGTGTTCGTGCTACGCAGTTTTTTGTTTGAACCGTTTCAAATTCCCTCAGGTTCGATGAAACCGACACTGGAAATTGGTGACTTCATCATTGTTAACCGGTTTACCTATGGCCTGCGTATGCCAGTGACCAATGATGTTGTTATCCCTATCAGCCAGCCAGAGCGGGGTGACGTCATCGTGTTTCGTCCGCCGCATGAGCCCAGTAAAAACTTCATTAAACGCGTCGTTGGTTTGCCGGGAGATTTGATTCAATACGATTACGGACGACGTCAGCTCAGCATCAATGGAAATGAGATTGATATCGCCTTTGAGCAAAGAACCGCAGACACCGAGGGTCGATACACTCTGTACAGTGAACAGCTGGGCGATGTAGAGCATTTTATCTATCAGAATCAGGCAGGACCGAACCGTCACCCCCATGAATGGGTGCCAGTACAAGGCGTGCAGGTGCCGGAAGGGCACTACTTTGTAATGGGTGATAACCGTGATGCAAGTCACGATTCCCGGTATTGGGAAGGGCAGCGGCGCCTGGAGCAAAGCGACTATAATAATCAGGGCGATAATGCCTGGGGTTTTGTCGACGAAAACGCGATTCTGGGCGAGGCGGTCGCGGTCTGGATGACCTGGAAAGGCTGGTATCCGGCGTTCTCCCGCGTTGGTGCTATTGACTAACCCGCCGGACTGCGCGAGTTTACCCCAAAGCAAGGGCTTGCCGTAAACCGGTGTTCCATCTGCTCCACGAGACTGGCAATGCGACGGGCGTTGCCCCAAACAGGATAAATGATAATGCGGACTCCGAAACGAGAGCAGGGCATAACGATTCTTGCGATGGCTGTTTTACTGTTTATGGTCATTTTTTTCGGCACCCTGATCATCAAGTTGTCTGGCCCCTATTATGACCAGTTCACCATTGACCAGATGATCAGTCGGACCAGTCAGGAGATGAGTGGCGGTGATTTTCTGGAGTCTGAATTCAGAAGCCGAATGTCCAAGAACCTGAGTATCAACAACATTGAGCTCGATCTGCGTAAAGACCTGACTTTCGATCTGCGTGCGACAGAGCCCAAAGTCGTTCTTGACTATGAAAAAAGAGTGCATATCGCCGCCAACATCGATGTTGTACTGACCTTTTACGAAGAATATGGACTCTAAGCGGTGTCATTAATGATCGAAAGACTCAGCCAACGGCTGGGTTATCAGTTTACCGATGCAGTTTTGTTGCAGCAGGCACTGACGCATCGCAGTTTTGCGCGCAAGAACAATGAACGGCTCGAGTTCCTGGGCGACGCCATACTTAACTGTACCATTGCCCAGCAGCTGTATGATCGCTTTCCCAAGGCAAGGGAAGGGCAATTGTCCCGGCTAAGGGCTCATCTGGTAAAAGGCGAAACACTGGCCGAGTTGGGCCGGGAATTTGAACTGGGTGAGTGCTTGCGCCTGGGCAGTGGTGAGTTGAAGAGCGGCGGTTTTCGGCGCGACAGTATTCTTGCTGACGCGGTTGAGGCCATTATCGGGGCAATCAGCCTTGATCATTCGCTGGACATGGCTCAAAACGTTATCGTTCACTGGTTTGATCAAAGGCTGCAAGAGTTGAACCTCAGCGACAACATCAAAGATTCCAAAACCCGGCTGCAGGAGTTTCTGCAGTCGAGAAAGGCTCCCTTGCCGCAATACAGCGTACGCGAAGTGACCGGTGAAGCTCACGATCAAACCTTTACCGTAGATTGTGAAGTAGAGGGGCTGGAGCAACCAACGGTCGGCGCTGGTAACAGTCGACGTATTGCGGAACAGGAAGCGGCACGCGCTGCCCTGAACGCGCTCGGAGAGCATGCCAAGTGAATGAACCCTATGAACTGAATACCCGCTGTGGTTTTGTTGCCATCGTTGGCCGGCCAAATGTGGGTAAATCGACGTTGATGAATCATGTTTTGGGTCAGAAGGTGTCCATTACCTCTCGCAAACCCCAGACAACCCGGCATCGGGTTATGGGCATCCACAGTGAAGGCGAAGTCCAGATGATCTTTGTTGACACGCCGGGGATGCACCGTGGTGAAGAAAAGGCCATCAACCGTTATATGAACCGGGCTGCCGATTCGGCTCTGGCCGATGTTGATGTGATTGTTCTGGTTGTTGATCGCACTGTTTGGACGGAAGAAGATCAGTGGGTCCTCGACAAGCTTAAGGCCAACAAGGCGCCCGTCATTCTGGCGATCAACAAGGTGGATCATCTGGAGGACAAGCAAAGCCTGTTACCCCACATGCAGCGCCTGGCTGAACAGTTCGACTTTGCGGAAGTGGTCCCTTTGTCGGCGTTGAGGGGCAATAACCTCGATGCATTGGTTGAGCAAATTGCCAAACGGCTACCCAGGAGTCTGTTTTATTTTCCGGAAGACCAAATTACGGATCGGACTGAGCGATTCATGGCGGCTGAGATGATCCGCGAAAAGCTGATGCGCCAACTTGGTGCCGAGTTGCCCTACTCCATGGCGGTTGAGATCGAGCAGTTCAAGTTTGAGGACCGCGTGTTGCATATTCACGGTCTGATTCTGGTTGAACGTCAGGGCCAGAAGAAGATAGTCATCGGCGATAAAGGCAGCCGTATCAAAAAGGTCGGGCAGGATGCCCGCGTGGATATGGAACAATTATTTGATGCCAAAGTCATGCTTAACCTCTGGGTTAAGGTAAAGGGCGGTTGGGCCGATGATGAGCGTGCCCTGAAAAGCCTGGGCTACTTTAACGAATCATGACCGGACGGCGTGCGCCCAATCAGCCCGCCTTTGTCTTGCATGCCCGCCCGTTTCGCGAGGCTCACTGGTTGCTGGAATTGCTCACACCGGACCTGGGGCGTTTCACTGCGGTGGGCCGAACCCAGCGTCCCGCCCTGTTTTGTCCCTGTTTGGTCCGAACTCACGGGCATTCCGAACTGAAACAGCTTAACGATTGGCGCTATCAGGGTGCAGCGCCGCTGCAGCGCGGTGCTGCTCTGGTTCAGGGGCTTTATATCAATGAGCTCTGCGTACGGCTGGTGCCCCGATTTCAGGCTGATGAAGGGTTGTTTGGCGTGTACGCCAGCACCCTGCTGCTGCTGGCAAGACCTGCGCAACAGGCGCCTGCGTTGCGGTACTTTGAACGAAAATTGCTGGAAGCTACGGGGTTTGGGCTTGATTATCGCCAGACCATGGACACCGGGGAGTGGATTGAGCCCAACGGTTTCTATCGTTTTGATCCGGCTCGGGGGTTTTGCCTGGGCAGTCGTGCCGATGAATTACCGGGGAGCCTTATTCAGGCCATTGCTGACAACAACTGGCAACCTGCCAGAGCCCTTGCAACAGCCCGGTTGATTAACGCCAGCCGGATTCAACAGGTGCTTGACGGCCGTTCCTGGCACAGCAAAAACTGGGTATGCTGACCATAGGGTTGCAGCTATGAAGAGACTCCGGCAGTGAATATCGGAACTGACATCGTCAACATCGACCGTATCAGGCAAGTACTGGCTCAGCAGGGTGATCGTTTCGTGCGTCGCATCCTAACCCGGGCTGAACAGGATGAGTATCAGCGGCGCGGAGCACCGGTGAAGTTTCTGGCCAATCGTTTTGCTGGCAAGGAAGCTATTGCCAAGGCTTTGGGGACGGGGATTGCTCAGGGGGTAACCTTTCAGGGAATAGAGATACTGCCGGATGCCAACGGAGCCCCGAAAGCTCAGTTATTCGGAGCAGCGCAGGAGAAGCAGCGGTCACTTGGTGCGGATCAGGTTCACATCAGCCTGGCCGATGAACTCGACTATGTCGTGGCGTTTGCAGTCTTAGCCTGAGAGCATCAGCTGGGCTGACGCTTACCCGATTTTTGTTGCATCTGATAGGCGTAGACCTTGACCGCCTGATCCAGCACCTTTTCCCAGTCGTGGTCATTCGACCAGTGTGACAGTTCATTGATCTCTTCATTCAGCAGGAACAGCGCATCCTCCAGAATGGCGTAGTGGCCTTGCTTGAGCAGTGATTCCGTGTACAGGGCGGTCATCTGGATGCGCGGCACACCGCAGTAGTGGGTAGCACCATGCAACCGGTGAACGTCTTCCAGCAGGGCTTTGTAGTCCCCCTGCTGATACAGGGCGTTCATGCGGCGCTGGTCTTTTTCGAGGCTGTCCATCAGCATGGTGAACATATCCCGCGCCAGGCCCAGTTTCCCGCTGGCTTTCTCCAGTCCGGAAACGAAATCAACCACTGGCAGAGCGTGCAGCTTTTCCATATCCAGCGATGCGGGCGCTTCAGTGTCTGCCGGTGACGTGACTGACGGAGCATCCTCATAGCTCAGGGTTGTACCAGTCCATTTAAACAACGTCCGGTGTAACTGATCCTCGTCGACCGGCTTGGTCAGATAGTCGTCCATCCCGCTGTCGAGCATGCTTTGCCGTTCTTCGGCCAGGGCATGGGCGGTCAGCGCAATGATGGGTACGCGGGAATGCGCCGGTTCCATTTGGCGAATACGGCGTGTGGCTTGCTTGCCATCCATGCCGGGCATCTGAATATCCATAAAGATAAGATCATACTGGGCGTTTTGGACGGCCTTCACCGCATCCTCTCCATTGCGCGCACCGTCGACCTGGATGCCGATGCTTTCCAGCAGGGTGATGATCAGTTTCAGGTTGGCCGGATTGTCGTCTACGGCCAATACGCGCACCGAAGAGCGGACCAGTCCCAGGGCCAGTGATGACTGTTCGTCGGCTTGCCCGGCTTTTTCGGGGCGCAGCATGGTGACCAGCGTCTGGTAGAGTTGGCTGTATCGTACCGGGGTCGACAAGTAGTGCTTGGCTCCCTGTTCCAGTAGCTTGTAGCTGATATCCTCGTCCCGTGTCGTGGCCAGCACGAGGGTTGGACAGTGCAGTTCCCGCTCAATATGGAGTATTTGACGGTACAGGGAATCATCGTTGCCAAAGCCACTGACGTCCACCAGAGCCATATCAGGACGCACAGTGTCCGGTTGTTTCAAGTGTTGGTGCAATTCGTCCAGCTTTTCCATCACCAGGCATTCCATACCCCACTGTTCAGCCTGGTGGCGCAAGGCCAGTTGCGACATTTCTCGCGGCTCTACAATCGCGAGGGTAAAATCGTTCAGATCGGTCAGTTTTGGGGGCTGCTGGATAGCTGGTGCGACCTCGGCTTTGATGTTGAACCAGAACGTGGAGCCTTCATCTTTCTGGCTTTCCAGGCCGATATCACCGCCCATCTGTTCTACCAGACGTTTGGAAATGACCAGACCGAGTCCGGTACCGCCGAATTCACGAGCGGTTGAAGAGTCAGCCTGGGTGAATGCATGGAACAGCGCTTTTTGTTCTGCTTTGGTCAGACCAATACCTGTATCGGTAACACTGATGCGAACCATCAGTTTGTTGCCCTGGGCTTGCTCGATCATGGTCCGCACGACGATGCTGCCTTTGGGTGTGAACTTGATGGCGTTGTTGACCAGATTGGTCAGCACCTGCTTGAGCCGCAACGGGTCGGTGACCAGTTGCTCGGGTACGTCCGAGTAATACAGGCTGACAACTTCGAGTTGTTTGGCCTGTGATGCTGGCGCCAGCATCACCAGCACATCTTCAATGGTTTCGCGCAAGTTCATGCTGCGGTTATCGAGCATCAGTTTGCCTGCTTCGATTTTACAAAAATCGAGGACATCATTGATGATGGTCAACAACCCCTGAGACGACGACAGTATGGTGGAAATGTAGTCTTCTTGCTTGCGGGTCAGGTTGGACTTGGCCAGCAGCCGGGCAAAGCCAATAATGCCGTTGAGCGGTGTGCGAATTTCGTGGCTCATATTGGCCAGAAACTCGGTTTTTACTTGATTGGCCTGCTGGGCTTCGCGTCGGGCCATGTCGAGCTCAATGTTCTGGATTTCGATGGTTTCCAGTGTCTCGCGCAAGTCTTCAGTAGCCTGTTCGACGCTGTTCTGCATTTCTTCATAGGCATCGCGGAGGGTTTCTGCCATGGAATTAATGCCCACTTCGAGGTCGTGCAGTTCTCCGTTGGCTTTAAGGTCCACCCGGGCGTCCAGGTTGCCTTCGCGAATCGCGTCAACTGTGGTAATCATATTACGCACCGGACGGCTGATTTCCCGGCTGAGCCAGACCGCTAGCCCGGACACGGCGATCAGGCCCAGGGTTAGAATCATCAGGTTGATCAGTAAGGTCCGGTAGTGAGCGACCTGGGTGTTGGCGTAGTCGAATTCGAGCTCGAGCCAGCCTGTTGGCGCCGAGGTGCTCATGCGCAATTGCAGGTCCGACGGCGGGTAGACCGGGATCAGATAGCGTAATGTCGATTGGCTGCGGTAACGGGTCAGGCGATTTGTGTCCTGAATGGAATAGGGGTAGGCAGGGCCGCGCATGGTTGGGCCCGATTCCAGCCACTCACTGCCAAAGGGGTCGAACAGGCGAACAGCTCGGGCATCACGCTCGTTAAGAGTACGGCGCAGCAGGGCGTGAACCAGCTCGGTACGACCTTCCTGCAGTGGCAGCGACAAGGCGTCCGCCAGCCGGTTAACCGCTGTTTCTGTGCGATTGTTAAAGGCGTTGGTTTGCTGGTCCATATCATTTTTCGTAAACCAGGCGGTAAAGGCAATTCCGAAGACCAGAACCGGCGCCAGAGCGATAAAGAGGATACGGTTTTGAATACCCGTGGAAATCATTTGATTGCCTGTCTTTGTAGTAAAGGAACTGTAATCGGCCCTTGCCAGCCGGTCAATTGAAACCCCGCGACAGAGCACGTCTCATGCGTTTTAACGGATGTCTCGTCGTCTTGATATAGCGCAGTCAATGCTGGTTAAAAGCAGGCGCTATTACGCATGGGCGTCTGAACGCAGTATCATAGGCGCACTTTTTTGACAGGAGGCAGGCAATGCCCTCATATCCGACGATTGAAGACTTTGTCGGCAATACGCCCCTGGTGCGTTTGCAGCGCATGGCGGGAGAGACGAGCAATACCATCCTGCTTAAACTGGAAGGCAATAACCCTGCGGGTTCGGTTAAAGACCGGCCGGCAATCAGTATGATCCGGCATGCTGAAGACAGAGGGGACATAGCGCCAGGCGACACCCTGATCGAGGCCACCAGCGGTAATACCGGCATTGCGCTGGCCATGGCAGCCGCGATCAAGGGCTATAAGATGATCCTGATCATGCCAGCGAATTTGAGTGAAGAGCGGCGTGCCAGCATGCGAGCCTATGGGGCTGAGATCATCAGTGTCACTCAGGAGCAGGGCATGGAGTACGCGCGTGATCTGGCGTTGCAGATGCAGACCGAAGGAAAAGGGCGGGTGTTGGACCAGTTCGCCAATCCGGACAACCCCAGGGCACACTATGAAAGCACGGGTCCTGAGATCTGGAGAGATACGCAAGGGAAAGTGACCCATTTTGTATCATCCATGGGCACTACCGGCACCATAATGGGTGTGTCGCGATATCTGAAAGAGCAAAATCCGGCCGTTCAGATCGTGGGATTGCAGCCCGATGAAGGCTCCCAAATACCGGGTATTCGTCGCTGGCCAGAGGCCTACCTGCCCAAAATATATGAAGCCAGCCGGGTCGACCAGGTGTTGGACATTAACCAGCACGAGGCTGAAGTGTCCATGCGCCGACTGGCGGCCGAAGAAGGCATCTTTGCTGGCGTTTCGTCCGGTGGCTCGGTAGCCGGTGCCTTGCGCCTGAGCGAACAACTTGAGAATGCGGTGATAGTGGCCATTATTTGTGACCGGGGCGACCGGTATCTGTCGACTGGGGTATTCCGGTAAGGAGCGATCTGGCCCGAAACTGGCTAAGGCGAAGGGTCATAACCAGAACGGCCTTGCGCCGGGAGGGTTCAATGGCTAAGGTGCGCCCGGTTTCGGGGTGCACCCCATGGCAGGAAGTCCGTGCATAGTTTGGCTATGTGATGATTTGAACGATACATGAGTAGCTGATGGTTAAGGTACGCGAAGATCAACCCGTGTTCAGTGACGGAACAGTGGACCTGGAGTCCTGGCTGCTCCGTGTGGAGCAGCAAAACCCGGTATTGGACCGGGAAGAGCTGTTACGGGCCTGTCGCATCGCCAGAGTTGCTGAGGAAGAGGCTGAAACGCCAAAAAACCACTGGGGTGAGGGTGAGTCGGCCTATCGAACCGGTCTGGAAATGGCTGAAATCCTCTCGGAACTGAACCTGGATCAGGAAGCGATCATCGCCGCTATCCTGTATCGCACGGTACGGGAGGAAGAGCTGCCCCTCGATACGGTGCGTGACCAGTTTGGTCCGCAGGTCGCCATGCTGATCGAAGGCGTACTGCGCATGGCAGCCATTCATACCAAGCACAAGTCGACACGCAGAGCGGTTCTGGGCCAGCATGAGACCCAGGGAGAGGCGGTTCGCAAGATGCTGGTCGCCATGATCGATGACGTTCGTGTGGCGCTGATCAAACTGGCTGAGCGGACCTGCGCCATTAGGGCGGTCAAGAACGCACCGGCACAGCGCCGCTACAAGGTAGCACGTGAGGTGTTCGACATATACGCTCCGTTGGCTCACCGGCTTGGGGTTGGCCACCTTAAGTGGGAGTTGGAAGATCTTTCCTTCCGCTACATCGAACCCCTCGACTACAAGAAAATTGCCAAGCTGCTCGATGAAAAGCGACTGGATCGACAGCGTTACATTGAAAATGTGCAAAACATCATTCAAGACGAGGTAGGAAAAGCCGCGATCAAGGCCGAAATACAGGGGCGTGCGAAGCATATCTATTCGATATGGCGGAAAATGAAGCGCAAAAGCATCAGCTTCAGTCAGGTCTATGATATTCGGGCCTTCCGTGTTCTGGTGCCGGACGTGCGCGATTGCTACACAGTATTGGGCATTGTTCATTCGCTCTGGCGCCATATTCCCCGTGAATTTGACGATTACATTGCGTCGCCCAAAGCCAATGGTTATCGCTCCCTCCACACGGCTGTGATCGGGCCGGAAGGTAAGGTCGTGGAAGTGCAGATCCGCACGCACGAAATGCATGACGATGCGGAGCTGGGCATCTGTGCTCACTGGGTTTACAAAGGCACTGATGCTAAAAGCAGGGCGCATTCACGCGGCTACGAAGAAAAGGTCAACTGGCTGCGGCAGGTGCTTGAATGGCACGACGAACTCGGTGATATACAGGAAATGGTTGAAGAGTGGGGCGCGGATGTCGCCACCGACCGGATCTATGTACTGACGCCTGAAGGTCATGTGATTGACCTGGTCAAGGGCGCTACGCCCATCGACTTTGCCTATAAAATCCACACGGACGTCGGTAACCGCTGTCGCGGTGCCAAAGTGAACGGGCGCATTGTGCCACTGACCCATCGCCTGAAAATTGGTGATCAGGTGTCTGTGTTGACCGGCCGTGACCCTGCTCCCAGTCGTGACTGGCTTAACCCGGATCTGGGGTATGTGCACAGCTCACGCGCCCGGGCCAAGATTCGTCACTGGTTCAAATCACTGGATCGCACTGAAAACCTTCGCGAAGGCAAGGCCATACTGATGCGCGAGTTGCAGCGGTTTAACCTGCCCAAGCTGGATATGGATGAGTTGGCGCGGAGGGTTAATTTTCAGTTGGCCGATGACATGTACGCGGCCATCGGCGCCGGTGACCTGCGATTGATGCAGGTGGTGCATTCGGCTGAAGCCATGGTTAACCCCGCTCGGCCGGATGAAATTCAATTGTCGACGGCAACCGAGTTGAAACCCAGTGGCGATTTGGTGATTCACGGGGTCGGCAACATGATGACGCAGATTGCCAACTGCTGTAAGGCAGTGCCAGGTGATCCTGTTGTTGGCTTTATCACCCTGGGGCGGGGTGTTTCGATTCACCGCCAGGACTGTGTGAATTTGCTGCAGATGAAAGACCGCGAGCCCGAGCGGATTATAGAAGTCAGCTGGGGCGGCGAGACTCGCCGAACCTACCCGGTTGAGCTGAACATTCTGGCCTATGACCGAACCGGCTTGCTGCGCGACATCATGATGATCATGGCCAACAGCAATATTAACGTGACCTCGGTTAATACGCTGTCGAACAAGGACGAAAGCCAGGCGGACATGCGACTGACCGTGGAAATTGAAGACATTGATTCGCTCGGCAAGGTGATGGCCCAGCTGTCGAAAATCGCCAATGTGGCGGACGTGCGCCGGGTGATGCCGCGCGTGAAGCATTAGTGGCACTCCGAAACTTGAGCTAAATACAGGTAAGCGAATTTGACTCAACGATACGATTATCACGATCTGAAAACGCTGATGCAGCGGTTGCGCACCCCCGGTACCGGCTGTCCGTGGGACCTGGAGCAGACTTACGAGTCTATTGTGCCGCATACGCTGGAAGAGGTGTATGAGGTGATCGACACCATTGAACGTGGCGACTATCAGCACCTGCGGGAGGAATTGGGTGATCTGGTGTTTCAGGTGGTGTTTTATGCTCAGATCGCGGCTGAAGAACAACGCTTTGGCCTCGATGACGTTATACACGACCTGGTGGCCAAGCTGATCAGCCGCCACCCACATGTCTTTCCTGCCGGCACGCTCGATAGCCGGATAGATCCGGAGCAGCAAACGGATGCTGGCACGGTGAATGGCCAGTGGGATCGGTTGAAGGACGTTGAGAAGCAGAATAGTGGTCGTGCTGAGTCACTGCTAGACGATGTACCGCGATCATTACCTGGCTTGCTGCGCGCCCGCAAACTGCAGAAACGGGCTGCCCGGGTCGGGTTCGACTGGCCGGATGCCGGGGGGGTGTTCGATAAGGTTGATGAGGAACTGGCTGAATTGCGAGCGGCCGCGGCTTCGGGCGATACCGCCCATACGGAAGAAGAAATTGGCGATCTGTTGTTTGTGATCGCCAATTTGTCGCGTCACTTGGCGGTTGATCCCGAGCAGGCACTGCGTAAAGCCGCGCGAAAGTTTGAATCGCGGTTCAGTTGGGTCGAACAGCAGGTCCAGGCTGGCGGTGGCGATTGGTCCACCCACAGTCTTGACAGCCTGGATGCGTTTTGGAACCAGGCCAAGGCGAAAGAACCCCGGTAACGGGGTTGTTTCAGGCCGTTTCCAGCGCTTTGGCGCCAGCTTTCAGCAGTGGCTTCAGGTATTTTCCGGTCGCTGAGGCCTTGTTGTTGGCCACCTCTTTGGGCGTGCCTTCAGCAATGATATAGCCACCCCGGCTACCCCCTTCCGGACCCAGATCAATGATCCAGTCAGCCGTTTTAATGACATCCAGATTGTGTTCGATCACCACGACAGTGTTGCCGTGGTCACGCAGCCGATGCAGTACGGCCAGTAGTTGCTTGATGTCGTGAAAATGCAGACCGGTGGTCGGTTCATCCAGAATGTACAGGGTATTGCCAGTATCGCGTTTTGACAGCTCTCGCGCCAGCTTGACGCGCTGGGCTTCACCGCCAGACAGCGTTGTCGCGCTTTGCCCCAGTTTCACGTAGGTCAGACCGACATCAATCAGCGTTTGCAGTTTGCGTGACAGCGCCGGAATGGCGTCAAAGAAGCTGCGCGCCTCTTCGATGGTCATTTCCAGTACCTCGTGAATGTTCTTGCCCTTGTAGCGGACGTCGAGCGTTTCGCGGTTGTAGCGCTTGCCGGTGCAAACGTCGCAGGGGACGTAGATGTCGGCCAGGAAGTGCATTTCCACCTTGATCAGACCATCGCCCTGGCAAGCCTCGCACCGGCCACCCTTGACGTTAAAGCTAAACCGGCCCGGCTGATAGCCGCGTGACCGTGCTTCCTGGGTGCCTGCAAACAATTCGCGTATCGCGGTGAAGATACCGGTGTAAGTCGCCGGGTTCGAACGCGGGGTTCGCCCAATCGGGCTCTGGTCGATATCGACCGCTTTGTCGAAATGCTCCAGTCCGCTGATGCTGTCGTGTGCTGCCGGGGTCAAGGTGGTGGCTTTATTCAATACGGTGGCCGCCAGTGGGTGCAGCGTCTGATTGATCAGAGTCGATTTGCCCGACCCGGAGACACCCGTCACGCAGGTAAAGAGACCAACCGGCAGGTTCAGAGTGACGTCGTTGAGGTTGTTTCCGCGCGCGCCGTTAATGGTTAACAGCTTGTTCGGGTCCGTCGGCGTCAGCTTTTTGGGGATCTCAATTCGTTGTTTGCCACTGAGGTATTGCCCGGTCAGGGACTCGGGGTTGGCCATGATGTCGGCCGGTGTGCCCGAGGCAACGATGTGTCCGCCGTGAATGCCTGCTCCGGGGCCGATGTCGAGCACAAAGTCGGCGGCGCGAATCGCATCTTCATCGTGTTCGACCACCAGGACGGAGTTGCCCATGTCCCGGAGGTTGGTCAGGGTCTCCAGCAAACGATCATTGTCGCGCTGGTGCAGGCCGATGGAGGGTTCATCCAGGATGTACATGACGCCGACCAGCCCCGCGCCGATCTGGCTGGCCAATCGAATGCGCTGCGTCTCGCCGCCGGAGAGCGTATCGGCGCTGCGATCGAGTGTCAGGTAGTCGAGTCCGACATTGACCAGGAATGTCATGCGCTGCACGATCTCGCGCAGGATCTTGTCGGCAATCTGGGCACGAGAGCCGGTCAGCGTCAGTTCCTGGAAGTAGGTGAGTGAGTCGCCGATGGCCATGTGCGTTACTTCGGGCAAATTAATGCCCTTGACGAAGACGTGGCGTGCGCTTTGTTTCAAGCGGCTGCCATGACAGCCGGGGCAATCCTGTTCGGTAAGGAACTTCGACAACTCCTCGCGCACCATTTGACTGTCGGTTTCGCGGTAGCGGCGTTCCATGTTGGGCATCACGCCTTCAAAGGCATGAATGCGTGAATAGGTGGTTCCACGGCTGTTGACGTAGGAAAACTCGATCTCCGTTTTAGCCGTCCCATCCAGTACATAGCGCTGAAAGCGTTTGGGCAGGTCATTGAATGGCTGGTCAATGTCGACACCGTAGTGCTCGCCCACTGACTGCAATTGACTGAAGTAATAAACCGAACGCCGGTCCCAGCCGGGAATGGCACCTTCAGCCAGTGACAGGCCGGCGTCGCGCACGACCTTGCCCCCGTCAAAATATTGTTTCATGCCCAGCCCGTCGCATTGCTCGCAGGCGCCGGCCGGGTTGTTGAATGAGAACATGCGCGGTTCAAGTTCGGTGATGGAATAGCCACACACCGGGCAGGCAAAACGGTTCGAGAACAGCATGTCCTGCCCGTCACCGTCCATATACACCATTTTCACGATGCCACCAGACAGTGTCAGGCAGGTCTCGAAGGATTCCGCCAGGCGCAGTTTCAGATCATCGCGCACTTTAAATCGGTCAACCACTGCCTCAATGCTGTGTTTGCGTTTTTTGTCGAGCTCGGGCACTTCGTCAAGGTCCATCACGGTGCCATCGACCCGTACCCGCACGAAGCCCTGGGCGCGCAGTTCGTTAAACACATGCAGGTGTTCGCCTTTGCGATCATCAATGATCGGCGCCAGCATCATCAGTTTGCTGCCCTCGGGCAGCGCCAGCACCTGATCGACCATCTGACTGATGGTTTGCGCTTCCAGCGGTTCATCGTGTTCCGGACAGCGCGGTTCACCGACCCGTGCGTAGAGCAAGCGCAAGTAGTCGTAAATTTCTGTGGTGGTGCCTACAGTTGAGCGTGGGTTGTGGCTAGTGGTCTTTTGTTCGATGGAGATGGCCGGTGACAAACCTTCTATGTGATCGACATCGGGCTTTTCCATCATCGACAAGAACTGGCGCGCATAGGTCGACAATGATTCGACGTAGCGACGCTGGCCTTCGGCATAGAGGGTATCAAAAGCCAGGGAAGACTTGCCTGACCCGGACAGGCCGGTGATGACGACGAGTTTATCGCGCGGGATGTCCACGTCGATGTTTTTCAGGTTATGGGTGCGAGCCCCCTGGACGGAAATCTTGTCCATGCCTTCCTCTTTATCCGGCTGTTACGATGATGGTTGCTACTGCCAGTCAGGGCAGTTAAACAAGCGGGCCAGTTTACTGTATAAACGTACAGAACCCAAGTTCGACGATGGTTGTTCCGGCTTTAGTGGCTATCGGTCGCGCCAGCCATCGGGTGTGGCTCTGGCGGGACGCTGCTGGGCGTCTCTGAATCATTCGAGCGGCACTAGACGCCCGCCAGCCTCACACCCGAGGCCCGGCGCTGGACCATCGTGGTCGCAAAATTTGAGTAGTCAAAACACCTGCAAATTGCGTCATGTGGCAAGCCTAACGGGGATCATTTCTGGTACCATGCGCGACTTTGTGACCGTGCTGGTTAACAAACTCAACTGATTGCCCGGTGACGCACCCGGGATATTACGGACATCGCCGGTATATGGCTTTTAATACTCTTGAAAAAAAGGCGCTGACAGGTCTGGCTCTACTATATGCCTCGCGCATGCTCGGGCTGTTCATGGTGTTGCCGATTCTGACTCTGTATGGCCAGTCTCTGACCGGCGCTACTACGGTGTTGTTGGGAATTGCGCTGGGAATCTATGGCATTACCCAGGCGATTTTGCAGATTCCACTCGGGATGCTGTCAGACCGCTTTGGTCGTAAGCCGGTGATTGCCGCAGGGTTATTGATTTTTATCGTCGGTTCGGTGATCGCTGCGTTGTCTGACCATGTGTTGGGCGTGGTCATCGGCCGTGCTCTGCAGGGTGCGGGTGCCATAGCCAGTGTTATTCTGGCGTTGCTGGCCGATTATACCCGCCCGGAAGAACGCACCAAGGCGATGGCTATTGTCGGTGCCATTATTGGTGGCTCCTTCGTTCTGGCCGTCATAATCGGCCCGGTTATCGCCAGTGCCTTTGGATTATCAGGGGTGTTCTGGGCGACCTCGTTGATGGCCTTGGCGGGGCTGGTGATTGTTTACTGGCTGCCGGCACCGCCGCCGGCCCGGGTGCATGAAGAGCGCCGCTGGCAGGGCAGTCAGCTCGGGCCGGTGATTCGTGACCGGCAACTGGTCCCCCTGAATCTGGGCGTCTTCGTGCTTCACCTGACCATGACCATGATGTTTGTTGGGTTGCCCGTCGTGCTGGTGCAGCAAGGTATACTGGGCGACCAGCTTGGCTGGGTTTATGCGCCGGTAATGGTGTTGTCCTTTCTCGGTATGGTGCCGATGATTGCCCTGGCCGAACGCCGCAAGGCACACCGCCTCTTTCTCATTCTGGCGGGGGCCTTCATTATAGCGGCAATGGCTGGGTTGGGTCTGAGTACGGTAGCCTGGTTAAGTATCGGTTTGGTCTGGCTGTTTTTCGTGGGTTTCAATTTCGTCGAAGCCAGCCTGCCGTCCCTGATTAGCCGGCGAGCACCCGAAAATGCACGGGGTACCGCCATGGGTGTTTTTTCAACCGGTCAGTTTTTAGGGGCCGCCCTCGGCGGACTCAGCGGTGGCTGGGCTTACCAGCAATGGGGAATGGCCGGCATTGCTATGATTGGCATCGCAGCGATGCTGGTGTGGATGATGTTACTATGGGCCCTTGGTCAGGGTGTGCCCGGCCCTGTTGACCCAAAGACAGAAGCCTCGAACCGCCCGCTGGCTGGCGATGATCCGAACATGACTCAGCGTTCATGATCAGGCAGGCTTGAACGGCAGTCTCTTGATTTATCGCACAACCGGTTCAAAGATAGCAGTAACCGACGCGGGGAACACTGGCAGGTTATTGAAGAAGGCATCCTGTCTTTTTCAAAGCACGGAAAGCAGGAAGCGTGATGTTTGCTTTCCTCCCGACATCCATGACAGCTCAGTCATGGATGTCGCCGGAACACCCTTGTTCCGGGTGCAGATGCGCGGGTGTCCGCCCTGAAACGATTTTTACAGAATAGGATGCAACATTATGGCACGCGGAACAGTTAACAAAGTCATTATCCTCGGTCGCCTTGGGCAGGACCCGGATGTTCGGGCAACCGCCTCCGGCACCCAGGTGGTCAACCTGAATGTCGCCACCAATGAGTTGGGCCCTCGTGACGAACAGGGCAACCGGTCAGACAGCACCGAATGGCATCGCATTGTGATTTTCGGGCGTATGGCTGAAAACGCGGCGACCTATCTGCGCAAGGGCTCACAGGTTTATATTGAGGGCCGGTTGCAAACGCGCAAATGGCAGGATCAAAACGGTGTTGAAAAATACAGCACTGAAATCGTGGCCAATGAAATGCAGTTTATCGGTGGGCGCAGTGACAATCCAGGCGCCGCCCAGGGCGGTGGATTTGCCAATCAGGGCGGACAGAATGCCGGCTACCAGGGTAATACGCCCCAGTCATCGGGTGGTTTTGGTGGTGGCCAGCCTCAGGGTGGCTTTGGTGGCAAACCGTCACCGGCGCCAGCGCCGGCTCCGAGCCAGCCAGCGCCCCAGACCGGTCATCAGCCTGCTAATAACTTCGACGATTTTGACGACGATATCCCGTTTTAAAGGTATTTTCGGGTGAAGTTACTGGTTACTGATGCTGAAGGTCTGTTGGGGCGAGCACTGGGTCGGCTGATGTCGGAACGGGGTATGGACGCTGTGTTGATTGCTGACGCACAGCTGGATCTTACCGATGCTGCTGCCATAGCGGCGCTGTTGAAGCAGCACCAACCCGACTATGTCATCAATGCTTATGTCCACAATGACCTGAAACCTGGAGTTACTGTCGATTCGCGTTGGCCGCACCTGATTGAAACCGGTGTTGCGGTGATGGCCGAAGCCTGTGAACAGGCCGGAGTTGCTCTGTTGCACGTGTCGAGCGAGCAGGTGTTTGACGGCAACAAGACCACGGCCTATGCCGAGCATGATGCGGTCCAGCCGATTACATCGACGGGTCAGGCTTTCTTGGAGGCGGAACAGGCGGTGCGCGACCGCTGTGCACGCCATTTGATCCTGCGTTCATCCTGGGTTTTTGGTCCGGACGGACACAATTTTCTGACTCATATTGTCAGTGAAGCCCAGCAGCGGGACGTTATCCGGATACTTGATACCCAGCGCGGGTGCCCTACAGCGGCGGCTGACCTGGCGCGGGTTGTCATCGCGATGCTGGAGCAGGTCGATTGCGACGTGGATCCTCCGCTGTGGGGGACATACCACTATGCAGGCAGTGATGTGACCCACTGGCATATTTTTGCCGAAGCCATCGTTAAGGCCACTAAGTCATGCATCGATGTTGAGGTGGAGTCGGTCGAGGCCATTTACCCGGCCGGTCAGGATGACAGTTTGCGGCCGCATAACCTTGAGCTGAGCACACGTAAGATTCTGGCAACCTTCGGTATCAAGCAGTTGCCCTGGCGTCGTGGTGTTCAGGATGCGTTAAAAATGTGTTTTGAGCCTCCCCCGTCGACCGGCAGCGGAACGCCCTCGTGAGGTGGCTGCGGGGTTTGGGCTTGGGGGGTCTGCTCCTCGCGCTGTTACTGTTTTTGCTGTTCTGGCTGGTGACCGTGCCAGGCAGCAGTGCACCCCGAACAATCATTCCTTTCTCTGACCTGAGCAAGTACCGTCAATGGCTGGATGATTACCATCCGGCCAGGCTGGAGTCAGGGCAAACTGTAGCACTGTCGGTGCAGCAGGATGACGTGCAAAAACTCGCCATTCTCCTGGCTTCCACCCAGGCTGTATTAACTCATACGCAGTTCAGGGCGCGCATTACGCCGGATGCTTTGCAATTGGAAGCCTGGTACCCAACCCGTTGGCTGGATCGATTTTTACCGTTACAACTGACCTGGTCGCCAGACGAGCCTTTTCGGTTGCAGCGTTTCTGGATCAGTGGCGTTGCCATGCCTGGCTGGATTGTGAGTCGCATCAATGAGCGTCTCGCAGAGGTGTCGGCGGTCCGCGATGCCGAGCAACTTTGGCAGACATTGAGCCCTGTTATTGAGATGGGTGATGGCAGCCTGACATTTTCAACAGAATGGACAGATCCTGAGTTAACCGGCTGGCTTAATGATTTTGCCCCGTTCTGGTCGGGTTCGGGTCAACGTGAGCGCCTGGTTGAAGAAGTCGAGTGGGTCCGTGAATTTTTTATCGCTGATGGCCGACAGCGGATTCCGTTGCGAGACCTGTTGATAGCGCTGGCTGAGAGACCAAACCTGGATTTCAATCAGGATGGCAGTGCTGTCTTCGGTGCGCTGTCCTATGCGACCCTTGGCTCGGTTTCGGGAATGAGGCCCGGCGTTGATTTGCCGCGTATGCCCGGTCAGCGGCTGACGTTGCATGGGCGTTATGATCTGGCGCGGCACTATACCCTGGCGATGTGGCTGGGTACGCAAATGAATCCGGACGCGGCGCTGGAATTGGCGACCTACAAAGAGTGGTCGGACGCGGAAACGCGCAGTTCCGGATTCAGCGCCGAAGACATGGTCGCCAACGTTGCCGGGCTGGAGATGTTGGGCTACTTGCGGCGCATCGATGCACAAACACGTAAAGGTTTTCGGCCAGCGACCGATGACCGTTTAATGCCATCCCGTGATTTCTGGGAACCCTGGCTGTCTAATGGCGCGGCATTGAACGAGCGACAATTGCGTGAATTGATAGAGTCAACGCGAGAACAGTTGCCGTTCAAGTAGCCGCAGTTGGTGCAAACTGAACCGCCAGACAGGCTCCCAGAGCCTTTCTTGTCGGTCTAATGGAAGGAAGTCTGGCCATGGCCAGTGTTGATTACCCGTCATTGCGGTTGCCCGTCGGCCTTGGTATGAAGCTGGAGATTGCCGGCGACGAGAAGCGCTACAACTGCCAGTTGATTGGCCACATTCAGGGTCGTTCTGTGTTAGTGACCACCCCCGTCGTAGGAGATGGACGGCACTTGCTGGTACGGAAGGAGCAGCCCGTTATTCTGCGGTTTTTTGCCAACAAAAACGCCTGTGCTTTCCGCACTCAGGTTCAGCATCTGTGTTCCATACCAACGGCCTATCTGCATTTGACTTGGCCGAACCGGGTCGAAGCGGGGGAAATTCGCAAAGCTGAGCGAGTGTTGGCGAACGTTCAGGTATCGGTAGTTAACCAGAGCCAACCCGGTCAGGAGCGGGCCTTTGGTGCCATAGTCGATCTGTCTACAACCGGTGCACGACTGGAAACGCTGCAGCCCTGCGGTGAAACCGGAGACACCCTGTTACTGACGGGTAAAGTGACGGTGGGACACGTAACCCGGGTTATAACCATCGAAAGCCGGATCAGAGCCGAGCTCGACAAGTTCGAACTTAGCAACAGCATGGCTGCTTACGGTATTGAGTTTAATTTTGTCTCGGATATGGACTTTCTGGCGCTGCAGGCTTTTGTCAACGCCCAGATAGCCCGGGGTGCGGATCGGTAGTCACCCCTGGCTGGGTTCAGGTGTCACGCTGAACAGCGATGTCGGTCAGGCTCATTAGAGCGGTTTTATAGACCGAGTCGGTAAAGCCGGCCAGTTGATCTCGTGCCAGTGATGCGTGTGCGAGCGCCTTGTTGCGGACATAATCGATTGAGCCGCAGTGATGCACTATATCGATGATGGCCTCCAGGTCGTCAAGGCCGCCTTTGCGAATGGCCTGTCGGATCAGTTGAGCATCGTTTGCGCTGGCGTGCTGCATGGCGTGAATCAGGGGCAGGGTGGGTTTACCCTCTGCCAGATCATCGCCGACGTTTTTGCCCAGTGCTTCCGTATTGCCGTCATAGTCGAGTACGTCGTCAATGAGTTGGAACGCCAGACCGAGATTCAATCCGTAGGCGGCCAGCTTGTCGATATCAGCTTCGGACTGCTGGTTGATCAGTGCAGCGGTTTCGCTGGACGCCTGGAACAGGATGGCGGTTTTGCCTTTGATCACTTCCATGTACTGGGCTTCTGTCGCATCCGGGTTGCGCACGTTCATCAGTTGCATCACTTCACCTTCGGCGATGGTACGCGTCGCAACCGCAAGGCGGTTCATGACCGGCATGGCGCCTATGTCGACCAGTAATTCGAACGCACGGGCGTACAGAAAGTCACCTACCAGTACGCTTGGGGCATTACCCCAGCGCGCATTGGCGGTCGGTCGACCGCGCCGAAGGTCGGAGGTATCGACCACATCGTCATGCAGCAGAGTGGCGGTATGCAGGAATTCAATCACAGTGGCCAATTGGTAGTGGCGGCTAGTGATACCGCCGCAGGCACCGGCTGCCAGTAGCGTGAGCAGCGGACGCAGCCGCTTGCCACCGCTGCTGATGATGTAGTCGGCGATCTTTTCAACCAGCGGCACGCGGGATTCCAGCTGAGACAATATGGTTTGGTTGACCGCCTCGAACTCCTGACTGACGGTGGCAAATACAGCTTTTTGATCCATGCGGGGGGTCTTTGTGATAAACGCCAGCGGGCGATGCTAGGTAGCCCCTGCGGCCGTGTCAAGAACCGCTGGCCTGCTCCGGCTTATCATGGCTGATTGGGGGTTGCTTCCGGGCGTGGAAATCCGTATCATTTCGCGCCCTGATCGACCTGCTTCATTCCCTGTTATAGGGTGCTCCCAGCGTAGGCGTTGCCTTTAGACACAGGTTAAGAAATGAACCGCTGCGGGTCGTCTTGGTTTTAATCATTGGAGAGATACATGTACGCTGTAATCGTAAGTGGTGGTAAGCAGTACCGCGTCAGCGAAGGCGAGACGCTGAAGCTGGAGAAAATTGAAGCCGAGACCGGTGCTAGCATTGATTTTGATAAAATCCTGTTGGTGGTTAACGGTGAGAAAGTGAACATTGGCGCTCCCGTTGTTAGCGGTGCCAAGGTAACTGCTGAGGTGGTTGCTCACGGTCGTCACAAGAAAGTGAAGATCCTGAAGTTCAAGCGTCGTAAGCACCACATGAAGCAAATGGGCCACCGTCAGTGGTTCACTGAAGTTAAAATCACTGGTATTTCAGCATAACGGAGAGAAACCATGGCTCACAAGAAAGCAGGTGGTAGTACTCGTAACGGTCGCGATTCCCAGAGCAAACGCCTTGGCGTAAAAGCTTTCGGCGGTCAGACTGTCACAGCCGGTTCCATCATTATCCGTCAACGCGGTACGCGTTTTCACGCTGGCGCCAACGTTGGTATCGGTAAAGACCACACCCTGTTTGCCAAGGCAGACGGAAAGGTCGAATTTGTTACCAAGGGCGAGCATAGCCGCAAGTTTGTGAACATCGTTGCCTGATTGGCACGTTGACACACTCTGAAAAGCCCTGCCCTGCAGGGCTTTTTTTATGGATGGCTTTATGTTGTCCAGTGGCAGAAGTCGTGCCGGCAGCCGGGTAGGCCTGGACGGGTGGTGCGACACATCGCTCGGCGTAAACCCGTCCATGGGGCCTAGGCTTCGGCATCCATGCCTCAGACTTCCCCGGACAGGCCTACCCAGCCACCGGCACTTGGGGTCGTGGTTGCTTAAGCCGCGGATATGGATTTAGAAGTCAAGTTTCGGCGTTCGTTGAAGTGACTAGCGCCGGGTGCCGGGTGTGCCCCTGTGGGGTAGTCCGCAGCAAGGATGCTGCGGTCTAGGCTCCATGGATGGATGAGTGGGCGGCATTCCGCCCGACCCCACAGGGGCACACCCGGTATCCGGTGCGGGCCAGTGCCTCGAAGGCAACCCGAACGTCGAAACTTGAGTTCTAACCATTGCTCCAATGCCAGGAGTCTGTGCGATTTGTACAAATGCTATATTGACGCTTTGTGGCAATAGCCACCGAGCAAACAACCCAATTTTCGGGGCCGGTTCAGGTGAGCTGGCCTTTATTCCCCAGAGGCTGATCAGATGAAGTTCGTAGACGAAGCCACAATTACCGTGGAAGCCGGCAAAGGCGGCAATGGCTGTGTCAGCTTCCGGCGGGAAAAGTACATTGAAAAAGGCGGGCCGGACGGTGGCGACGGCGGTCACGGTGGCAGTGTTTATGTGCGTGCCGATGAAAACGTGAATACGCTGATCGATTACCGTTTTGTGCGGTTTTACAATGCAGATCACGGTGAGGGTGGCAAAGGCCGGGATATGACCGGTCATAAAGGGTCCGACATCACGCTCGTGGTGCCTGTCGGAACCACGCTGATCGATGCCGACTCCGAAGAAGTGCTGGCTGACCTGCGCCAGGCGGGCGATACCGTCAAGGTTGCTCAGGGTGGTCATCGCGGAGTTGGTAACACACGTTTTAAATCGAGTACCAACCGGGCACCGCGTCAGTTTACCAAAGGTTCGCCGGGCGAGAGCCGAAATCTTCGCCTGGAATTGAAAGTGTTGGCTGACGTTGGCTTGCTGGGTTTGCCCAATGCGGGCAAATCGACGTTAATTCGTGCCGTCAGTGCGGCGAAACCCAAGGTAGCTGATTATCCTTTTACCACCATGGTGCCCAACCTGGGCGTGGTGCGGGTGGATGCACTGCGGTCTTTTGTTATGGCCGACATTCCGGGGCTGATCGCCGGGGCTTCTGACGGAGCCGGGCTTGGTATTCGATTTCTGAAGCATCTGGTACGCACCCGTGTACTGCTGCATCTGGTCGATATGTACCCCTTTGATGAGTCGACGCCCGCTGAAAATGCCGTCGCCATTGTTAATGAGCTTGAGCAGTTCAGTCCATCACTGGCGCAGCGCGAGCGCTGGCTGGTGTTGAATAAAATCGACATGGTGCCTGAAGATGAGCGACAGGCGCTGGTCGATTCTGTGGTGTCAGCACTCGATTGGGAAGGCCCGGTCTATGTGATTTCCGCGATATCTGCGGAGGGGACTCACCCTCTGGTGCGTGATTTGATGAACTGGCTGGAGGAGCACCGCCAGGCATTGGCCGATGACCCGGATTTGCTGGAAGCGGATACCGAACACCGGGACCAGGTTGAAAGCGAGGCGCGTGAGCGCATTCAGACGCTGTCCGAACGTCGTCGTAATAAGCGTAAGGCCGAACAGGCTGACGACGGTGATGAAGATGACGACGATGATGATTATGACGTCGAAGTGATTTACACGCCCTGATCCTGTCGGGCGTTTGATTTCGGACAATGCCGGTTGTGAGGCAGGGTGAATCGGAGTTTACGGCAGATTGAAAAAGGAAGCAGGTGTGTCTGAAGGCTTGGTTAGACATCCGGCCATAACGGCGGGGCAGCGCTGGGTAGTCAAAATCGGGTCGGCGTTGCTGACTGATGATGGCCGCGGCCTCGATGTGGTTCGCATTCGTCAATGGGTTGACCAGATGGCGGCGTTGCGGGCCAGTGGTGTTGAGTTGATTCTGGTGTCTTCAGGGGCTGTTGCGGCGGGCATGCATCGCCTGGGCTGGAGTCGCCGGCCTGAATCAATGGAGTTGCTGCAGGCAGCGGCAGCGGTTGGACAGACCAAGCTGGTGCAGACTTATGAAGATCTGTTTCAGCATCACCATTTGCACACCGCTCAGATCCTGCTAACCCACGAAGATCTGTCTGACCGGCGCCGTTATCTGAACGCACGCAGTACATTGCGTGCCTTGTTGCCGCTGCCGGTGATTCCGATCGTTAATGAAAACGACACGGTTGTGACCGACGAAATTCGGTTCGGCGACAACGATACCCTGGGTGCTCTGGTGGCGAACCTGGTTGAGGCAGATGCTCTGATTCTGCTGACCGACCAGGATGGTCTTTACAGCGCAGATCCCCGGTCCAACCCGGATGCCCGACTGATCAGTCAGGCATCGGCCAGCGACCCGGCGTTGCGGCAAATGGCGACGGGTGGTGGTGAATTGGGGCGCGGTGGTATGGCGACCAAGGTTCGGGCTGCCAGCCTGGCATCGCGCAGTGGCGCGGTGACGATTATTGCAGGGGGGCGCAACGACAATGTGTTAACCCGGATACGTCAGGGTGAGGCGCTGGGCACCCAGCTGACACCTGACCTTGAGCCTCTTGCGGCGCGTAAGCAATGGCTGGCGGGTCAATTACAGACCCGGGGAGAACTGGTGTTGGATGCCGGTGCGGTGCGTGCGTTAACCGAGCAGGGAAAAAGCCTGCTGGCGGTGGGCGTGACCGATGCCAAGGGGCTGTTTCGCCGGGGTGAATGTGTTTCACTGGTGTCTGAACAGGGCGTCGCCATCGGGCGTGGTCTGGTTAATTACGACCGGGACGACGCGATCCGCCTGTGTCGTCAGCCGTCGGCTACCTTTGAGTCGATTCTGGGGTTCGTCGACGAACCTGAGCTGGTGCACCGGGATAATCTGGTGCTGTTGTAATGACCTCTCGTGTTTTGCATTACCCCCCCCCCCTCTGAATGCCCGGCAGCACTTCGAAATGGGCTCATTTTATGGTCCAGGGAGATGACAATTGGTTGAAAATGAACATTCCGTGACGCTGAACCGATGTGGCTGGTGTGGTCAGGATTCGTTGTATCAGGCTTATCACGATCAGGTCTGGGGTCGTCCGGTGGCGGATGGACAATCGTTATTTGCCAAGTTGTGTCTGGATGGGCAGCAAGCCGGGTTGAGCTGGATCAC
This sequence comes from Saccharospirillum impatiens DSM 12546, assembly GCF_000423605.1. Classification (GTDB taxonomy): domain Bacteria; phylum Pseudomonadota; class Gammaproteobacteria; order Pseudomonadales; family Natronospirillaceae; genus Saccharospirillum; species Saccharospirillum impatiens. The sequence goes on along the minus strand of NZ_AUIH01000002.1, from coordinate 40,822 downwards.
TATTCTGCGCAAACAAACGGGCTACGAAGCTGCCTTTGCCAATTTTGACCCCGACGCGTTAACCCACTACACCGACGCCGATGTTGACCGCCTGATGGGTGACTCCGGTATTGTACGCAACCGCCTTAAAATTCAGTCGGTGATCCGTAATGCTCGCGCCTACGTTGCCATGCGTGAAGCGGGTGAAGAGTTTGCTCCGTTTTTGTGGGGTTTTGTCGGTAACCGGCCACTGATCAACCACTGGTCGGAGCTGGCTCAGGTGCCTACAGAAACGACCGACAGCCGGGCCATGTCCAAAGCACTGAAGCACCGGGGGTTCAACTTTGTTGGACCGACCATCTGCTATGCGTTTATGCAGGCAACCGGCCTGGTTATGGACCACCTGACCGATTGTCACTGTTATCAGAGATGCAGCGAGGAAGCGGCGTCCTTTCAGCTGAGTCAATAAAGGTGACTTTCGACGGCTGTATCGGGGAGCTAGGGCCTCTACACTGGGCTACGTTCTGGTCAGACGTGATCCGAATACCAAATCGTGCCTGTAATGGGCTTTGAATCTGTTATAAGTGGTGTTTCATGTCTCACAAGCCGCCTTTTTTACCTCCGGCGCTCGGTCTGCTGGTCATGCTGGCCATTTTTTCACTGCATTTTATCAAGCCTCTGGCCTTGCTGTTCCCGTATCCGTGGAATTTTGTCGGCCTGGTCCCCGTTGTTCTGGGGGCAGGGCTGAATCTGGTCGCTGACCGGGAACTGCAACGCGCCGGTGCCTCGGTGGAGTTCGGCAATGTCCAGGGTCCTCTGGTTGAGCGTGGGTTGTACCGGCTCAGTAGAAACCCCATGTATCTCGGTCAGATAATGATTGCAGCGGGCCTGGCCATCTGGGTGGGTACGCTGTCATCCTGGGTTGTTTTACCGGTCTTTGTATTTGCCTTACACCAGCTCTTTGTCCGGCCGGAAGAAAAGCGATTGCTTGAACGACACGGGCAGTCTTACACCGCCTATTGTCAGCGGGTGCGTCGTTGGCTGTGAAGCCAGAAGAGGCACTTGCCGACATCTGCTTGGATCATCGACAGGGAGCCTGATATGGGCCAACGTATGTGGGCGCTTTATCAGCGCATTTTAACAGGGTACACCCTCTGGGTTTTGCTTGGTCTGGTGCTGGTGGTTGGTCTGCTGGCGACACAGGCCCGTCACTTCAGTCTTGATGCATCTGCCGAAGCGCTGCTGCTGGAAGATGACGAAGATCTTGCCCTGTTCCGTGAAACCGCTGAGCGCTATGGGGCTCAGGATTTCCTGGTGATGACCTATACGCCACCGACAACGCTGTTTTCCGATGCCTCTCTGGCCGGACTTGAATCCCTGCGTGATGATTTGCGTCAGATCGGCGGGGTTGAGTCGGTACTGACGGTGCTTGACGTGCCGCTGTTGTCCAACCCCCCCGTGCCAATGACCGAGCTTGTGTCCAATATCAAGACGTTGGAAGACCCGGAAACGGATGTCGCCATGGCGCGGACCGAGCTGGCCAACAGCCCTCTCTACGTTAATTTGTTGCTTAACCTTGAAGAGAACACCACAGCATTGCAGATCAATCTGCCCCGCGACACGACTCGCGAACAACTATTGACGTTGCAGGAATCGTTATCCGAGCAGTCTCGTTCCGGCGGACCGGTGAGCGAGTCGATCCAGGCAGACCTGAACCGGGTTGATGAAATGCTGGGTCAGCAGAGTGACCGGCGGGCGGCCATGGTCCACGAAACCATTGCTTCTGTGCGGGAGGTGATGGCACAGCACCAGGATGATGCTCAGTTGTTTCTGGGCGGAGTGCCGATGATTGCCGACGATATCATTACCTTCGTACGCAATGACCTGATCACTTTCGGACTGGGCGTATTGTTTTTGCTGATCGCCACACTGACCGTGATTTTCAGGCAGCCGCGCTGGGTAATCATGCCGCTACTCTGTTGTGGCGCAGTGGTAGTGACCATGCTGGGCATTTTGGGACTGGGCCGATGGCCGGTGACGGTAATTTCCAGCAATTTTATTTCCCTGTTGCTGATTCTGACGCTGTCGATGTCCATTCATCTGATCGTTCGGTACCGCGAGCTGTTGCGCAAGCATCACGACTGGGATCAGGCTCAACTGGTGATGACTGCTGTCAAACGCATCGCTGTGCCCTGCCTGTATATGGCCCTGACCACAGGCGTGGCGTTTATGTCGCTGCTATTCAGTGGTATTCGCCCGGTGATTAACTTCGGCTGGATGATGTCACTGGGCATCGCCTGCGCTTTTCTGGTGACGTTTTCGCTGTTCCCGGTTCTGTTGTTGCTGGCTGGAAAAGATCAACGCACGGCGGAAAAGGCATCCGGTGGCAAGACCACCCGTTTGCTTGCCCGCATTACTTTGAAATCCGGCAATGCCGTGCTGGTAGCCAGCCTGGCGCTGGCCGCGTTTACGGTGGTGGGCGTGACCCGGCTGGTGGTTGAAAACAGCTTTATCGACTATTTCGATCAGAGCACGGACATCTACCAGGGGATGACCGTTATCGATGAACGATTGGGCGGCACCACGCCCTTGGAAGTGCTGATTAATTTTGAAGACACCCCGGTACCGGACTCCAGTTCCCGCTCGGCCAGTGAAGCATCTGACGGTGTTACGAATGAAGGCTTTGTCGATGAAGGGTTTGCTGAAGACGACGGCTTTGTAGACGAAGGTTTTGGCGGTGGGAGTGCCTCGGTAGGCAGTTTTAGCGACGATTTTGGAGCGGAAGAAGATCCGGAAAAATATTGGTACACCCAGTCCAAAGTAGCGCGAATCAAGGCGCTGCATCGCTATTTGGATGAGCAGCCGGAGACCGGTAAGGTGTTGTCACTGGCGACGATGATCGAAATCGCTGAAGGGTTCAATGACGATGAACCGTTAACGAATGTTCAGTTGGCGTTGCTGTATACCGTTATCCCCAGCGAGTTTCGCGATCTGGTGATTGACCCCTATGTTTCGGTTGAGCACAACCAGGCGAGGTTGAACGTCCGCATTCTGGATTCGATGGACGGCTTGAAGCGTGACGCTTTTCTTGAGCGGATTGAGCGCGAGGCAATGGATGAATTGGGGTTTGAACCGGGCCAGATTCAGCTGACTGGCATGATGGTATTGTACAACAATATGCTGCAAAGCCTCTTTGGCTCCCAGATTCTGACGTTGGGTATTGTCTTCATGGGCATACTGCTGATGTTTATGATTTTGTTTCGCAGTTTTAAACTCAGTTTGCTGGCCATGGCGCCAAATATACTGGCCGCGACCTTTGTGCTGGGCATAATGGGTTGGTTCGGCATCCCCCTGGATATGATGACCATTACTATTGCCAGCATCACCATTGGTATGGCGGTCGACAATACCATTCATTATCTGGTCCGGTATAAACGTGAGTTTGCCAAAGATGGCGACTACGTTCGGGCGCTGTCACGCAGCCATAACACCATTGGTAAGGCGATGTTCTATACCTCGCTGACCATCATTCTGGGCTTTTCCATTCTGATGATGTCCAATTTTCGGCCTACCCTCTATTTTGGTTTGCTAACCGCACTGGCGATGGCGGTCGCGTTGCTTGGATCACTGACCTTGTTGCCGCGCCTGATCGTTTTGACGCGGCCATTCGGAACCATTGAAGGCCATCATCGCACCGAAGACTGAAAGGTCAGTCGTTTTGCCGGTGTGGGTGGGCCAGCCGGGCCGGGTCGAGCAGTGATTCCAGCTCTTCTCGGCTCAGATCGGTTTTTTCCAGCGCAACCTCGATGATTGGACGGTTGTCTGCGTAGGCTGTTTTGGCGATCTCTGCGGCTTTAAGATAGCCCAGTACCGGGTTCAGTGCGGTGACCAGTATCGGGTTGCGGTGCAGAGGCTCGGCCAGGGCGTCTTGATTGACCCAGAGATCATCGATGACTTTATGTGCCAGGTGTTCGCAACTGCGGCTCAACAGCGCAATGCTGTCGAGTAGGTTCCGGGCGATCAGCGGCAGGCTGACATTCAACTGAAAATTGCCCGATTGCGCCCCCAGGGTAATGGCCGTGTCGTGTCCGATAACCTGGTAACAGGCCATCAGCACGGCTTCGGGTATCACCGGGTTTACTTTTCCTGGCATGATGCTGCTCCCCGGCTGCAGCGCCGGCAATACCACCTCTCCCAGGCCGGCCAGTGGACCGCTGTTCATCCAGCGCAAGTCGTTGCTGATCTTGATCAGGCTGGTTGCCAGGCCCTTGAGCAGGCCTGAAGCCTCAACCGAGACATCCTGAGTGCTGATGCCGTAGAAGGGGTTGTTGTGCGGACAGAAATCATTGCCAGTACCATGGTTCAGCTGCTGACAGGCCGCTTCAGCGAAGCCCCGGGGCGCATTGATACCGGTGCCAATGGCGGTTCCACCCAGTGGCAGCGCTTTAAGCCGGGGCAGGCACTGATGGATGCGTCGCTGGCAGCTGTCCAGGGCTTCTATCCAGGCAGAAAACTCCTGCTGCAGGGTCATCGGCATGGCGTCCATTAAGTGGGTGCGACCGGTTTTGACGGTGTTCTGATGGGTGTCACCTTGCAGGCTAAGGCTGTTTTTCAGCGCGGTAATGGCGGGCAATAGATCTTCTTCCAGTGCCAAAGCGGTACTGATCTGTATCGCCGCTGGAATGGTATCGTTACTGCTCTGGCTGGCGTTGACATCGTCGTTGGGGCTGATGTCCAGCCCGCTGGCTGAGGCAGCGAGGTGGGCAACAACTTCGTTGATGTTCATGTTAGTGCTGGTGCCCGACCCGGTCTGGAACACATCGACCGGGAACTGACGGTTATTGATGTGTTCACGAGCCGCCAGACAAGCGTTTTGGATGGCGCTGGCTTTTTCGTGCGCAATCACACCCAGCTCGGCATTGGCAGCCGCAGCTGCCGCCTTGATGTTGAGGCAGGCCTCAATGAAGCCAGAGGGCATTACTTCTTTCGATAAGCCGAAGTTCGACAACGCCCGGGCTGTTTGTGCGCCGTACAAAACGTCGTCAGGAACGGATAACTCGCCAAAGCTGTCTTTCTCTATGCGCATGGAGGTATTCCTTTGTTCAGTTTTGCACACACTCTAGTGCTCTGAGCAGGGAAGTCCAATCAGGCAGGCGGGGAGGGCGGGAAGGCGGGTCCGGATGGTGGACCCGCGCAGTTCAGTCAACCTGTGGTTGCAGGCGATTCACTTCAAAGGCTCGCACCCGGCGATTGTCAGCATTCACAACCCGGATCAGTAGCTCACCCAGGGTGATTGATTCATCACGCTGGGGGACCTTGCCGAACTGGTGCATGACAATGCCACCAATGGTGTCGAATTCTTCGTCACTGAATTCGGTGGAAAAATGCTCGTTGAAATCTTCGATCGGGGTTAAAGCCTGAACCAGAAAGCCGCCGTTGCCGTTGGGGCGTATGTTGGCATCAACCGTGTCGTCGTGTTCATCCTCAATTTCGCCGACGATTTCCTCGAGCACGTCTTCAATGGTGACCAGCCCTGCAGTCTGCCCGTACTCATCGACAACCACCGCCATGTGGTTGCGATTGCTGCGAAAGTCTTTGAGCAGGACATTGAGGCGTTTGCTTTCAGGCACGAAGTTGACGTTGCGGATGATAGTCTTGAGCCGCTTTTTCATTTCGTCGAGATCAAACTGTGTCTGCAAGCCCAGACCCAGCAAATCTTTGGCTAGCAGTACACCGACGACCTCGTCGGAGTTTTCGCCCAGCACGGGAAAGCGGGAATGCCCGGATTCTACGATCAGCGACAGCCAGTGCTGAATGCTGTCGTTGATTTCCAGGCTGACCACCTGGGAGCGGGGGATCATGATGTCCCGCACGTGCATGTCCGATACGTTCAGGGCGCCTTCAATGATCTTGAAGGCTTCACCGTCAAGAATGTCGTTTTCCTGGGCACTGTTCAGGATGCTGAGCAAATCGTCGCGATCTTTAGGCTCCCCGGTGAAGGCATCTGACAGGCGTTCCAGCCAGGATTTCCTACCGGGGTTGCTACTCGTGGGTCGTTCGTCGCTCATGCTAGTGCGTGTCCTCTGCTAGTGTTTCCCGGTTCAGTCCGCTCATTATAGAGGGGGGGTACCGGTCGGCAAGTGGTTCTCGATTCAATAGGGGTCGGCAATGTCGAGCCTGGCCAGGATACGGCGTTCCAGTGATTCCATAACCTCTGCTTCGTCAGGGTCAATGTGGTCATACCCCAGTAAATGCAAGGTACCATGGACCACCATGTGCGCCCAGTGATGCAATACGGGTTTGCCCTGGTCAGCGGCCTCGCGCGCGACCACCGGAGCACAAATGATCAGGTCTCCGAGCAGCGCTTGAATGTCGGGGTCGTCAATGTCAGGTGGGCAGTCAAACGGAAACGACAGCACGTTGGTGGGCGCATCCTTGCCTCGATAGTCGAGATTCAATTGCTGACTTTCCGGGTCATCAACCAATCTGATGGTCAGGCTGGCAGATTCCTGGTGGTCATGCAGGGCAGTGGAAACCCAGTTCAGCAAGGCATCGTAGTCAGGCAGGTCGGTCGCCGCCGAGGCGATCTGGACATCCAGGTCGACGGCAACAGGTAAGGCCGGGTTAGCGTTCATGGCTGCGGTCAGTCGTCTCCGTGCGCATCATAGGCATCGACGATGCGCTGCACCAACGGGTGACGCACGATGTCTTTGGAGCCGAACCGGGTCACGCTGATGTCACTCACGCCATCGAGTACTTTCAGCGCATGGGCGAGGCCGGATTGATTGCCGCGTGGCAGATCGACCTGAGTGGGGTCACCGTTGATAACAGCGGTGGAGCCAAAACCAATGCGGGTCAGGAACATTTTCATTTGTTCCTTGGTGGTGTTCTGGCTTTCATCCAGAATAATGAAGGCGTTGCTGAGCGTGCGACCGCGCATATAGGCCAGAGGAGCCACTTCAATGACATTGCGTTCTATCAACCGGTCGACTTTTTCGAGACCCAGCATTTCATAGAGCGCATCGTACAGCGGGCGCAGGTAAGGATCGACTTTCTGGCTCAGGTCACCGGGCAGGAAACCCAGTTTTTCGCCAGCTTCTACGGCCGGTCTGACCAGGATGATGCGCTTCACCTGATCTTTTTGCAGCGCCTGAACAGCGCAAGCCACCGCCAGAAAGGTTTTGCCAGTGCCGGCCGGGCCAACACCAAAGTTGATGTCGTGGGTCAACACGCAGTGAACGTAAGCGCGCTGGTTGGGCCCGCGCGGCTTGACGACGGATTTCGGCGTGTGCAGGACATAGAGTTTATGCTCTTGCAGCTGGGCACCGTCCTGTTCATTCAGGGTTTCGACTTCGGATTGCTGCAAGTAGAGGTTAACCGTGTCTGGCAGCAGATCCTTGCCGCCCTTGGTCTCCCGATACAGGCGTTTGATGATGTCTTCCGCTGCCGCGACGCTGCCGCCATCACCCGTCAGTTCGAAGCGATTGCCACGGTTCTTGACGCGAATTTCCAGGCGGTCTTCAATCTGCCGGAGGTTGTCGTTGGCCAGGCCGCACAGGCTGGCCAGTCTCTGGGGGTTATCGGGTTGCAGCTCAAAGTGCCGCAGATCGGACGCTGCTGTCGCAGCCTCAAGATTAGACGGGGTAGTCAAAGTGTTCTGGTTCCTCTCATGTTGCACTGAAAACAGCGGATTTAGCTAAGAATACGCTGCATCCCTGCCATGTCAAAAAGTCGATAACGGTGGTAACGAATTGTTACTCAGTCACCGTTATACAGGTTGATTTTGCCTTTGTGCCAGGAATCCGCGGCGGCTACCGGGGTACCCCTGTGGGGTCGGGCGGAATGCCGCCCACTCATCCATCCATGGAGCCTAGGCCGCAGCCGAAGCGTCGGACCGATCCATACTGCTGACTACCCCACAGGAGTACCACCGGCAGCCGTCGCTTGCCATCTCAGCGAACTCCGGAATTTTAGTTATTGGTTGCAGATTATAATCTGCAACCACAGCGTGAGTATCGGGTGCCGGGTATGCCTATCCGGGGAAGTCCGCAGCATGGATGCTGCGGTCTAGGCCCCACGGATGGGTTCATGCCGACCCCGGATAGGCATACCCGGTGCCCGATACGGGGTCTTGGCTCAAAAAAAAGTTCAACCACCCGTTCAACCACGGAACATCAATATGCCAGGTCAGTATTGACAACCTCACCGCGCAAACTGTTGGCAAAAGCCTCGGTAATACGGACCTGCACGAACTTTCCGATCAATTCGTCGTCATTGTGCTCAAAAAACGTCGGACGGTTGTTTTCTGTTCGGCCCTGTAACTCGGCTGGATTGCGCTTTGAGCGCTCACTGACCAGGATTGTTTGGGTGCTGCCGACCATGCGGCGGCTGATCTGGGCCGCCTGCTGGATGATTCTGTCTTGCAGAATGGCCAGTCGCTGCTTTTTCGTGGACTCTGGTGTTGTGTCTTCCAGGTTGGCCGCGGGCGTGCCGGGTCTCGGACTGTAGACGAAGCTGAAACTGTGGTCGAAACCAATGGTCTGAATCAGGTTCATGGTGGCTTCGAAGTCAGCCTCGGTTTCGCCCGGGAAGCCGATGATGAAATCCGACGAGAAGCTGATGTCGGGGCGGTTGGCCCGGACACGTTCCATTTTCTCGACGTATTCCGACGCCGTATGGCCGCGTTTCATGGCGCTTAGAATGGCGTCTGAACCGCTTTGCACCGGAAGATGGAGGTGGCTAACCAGCTCTGGAATGTCGAGGTAAGCGTCGACCAGAGAATCTGTAAACTCCACCGGGTGGCTGGTGGTGAAGCGGATGCGGTCGATGCCATCGATGCGGGCCGCCAGGGTGATCAGCTCCGCCAGGTCGGCTTCGCCGCCGTCGTGGCGAGGACCGCGGTAAGCGTTGACGTTCTGGCCAAGGAAATTGATTTCCCGTACACCCTGTTCCGCTAATTGCACAACCTCGGTGATGACGTCGTCAAAGGGGCGGCTGACTTCCTCGCCCCGGGTATAGGGTACTACGCAAAACGTGCAGTATTTGGAACACCCTTCCATGACGGATACAAACGCTGAGACACCATCGCTTTTGGGGGCCGGCAAGTGGTCGAATTTCTCGATTTCCGGAAAGGTCACATCGACCATTGCAATGCGATTGCCGGCGGCATTGGCAATCTGGCCTGTCGACGCATCCAGCATTTGTGGCAGACGATGCAGGGTCTGGGGGCCAAAAATCATGTCGACATAAGGCGCACGGTCTGAAATGGCCTCGCCTTCCTGAGACGCCACGCAACCACCCACCCCGATTTTAAGGTCCGGGTTTTTAGCCTTGAGCTTCTTCCACCGACCCAACTGATGGAACACCTTATCCTGAGCTTTTTCACGGATTGAGCAGGTATTCAGCAGTAATACGTCCGCTTCATCGGCGTTGTCGGTCAGGGTATAGCCGTGGCTGTCGCCTAACAGATCGGCCATGCGTGACGAATCATATTCGTTCATCTGACAGCCGTGCGTTTTGATAAAGAGTTTTTTGGTCATGAGCCTGCAGTTTTATTCAGCAAGAGCGTTTCAGAAGCCGACGCTCAAAAGGGGCGAGGATTATACGCATAACAAGGGTCCGACCCAACCATCCGGAGCACAGAATTTAAGCAGTTTCCAGCAGCCGGGTGCTGGCTATTGAATATGATCGGTTCGGAGCCCATATTAGCGGGATCATTGAGGCAGTGAGCGCTCGTGTTTCGCGGCCGTGATTAATTAGCATCAGTCAGGATCTTACCCGGGAATGAAACAACCCAAGGCTATTTACAGAGTGTCCTTTATCAATCAGGACAAGGTATATGAAGTGTATTGTGAACAGGTCTATCAAAGCGATCTGTATGGCTTTATTGAGATCGAGGAACTGATCTTTGGTGAGCGCAGTCAGTTATTGGTGGATCCGGGCGAGGAGCGTCTCAAGAAAGAGTTCAGCGGCGTAAAACGCAGCTTCATTCCCATGCATTCCATCACACGGATCGATGAGGTCGAGCAGGAGGGCGTGGCTAAGATCAGCGAAAGCAAAGGTGGCCCGGTGATAGCGTTTCCCGCTTCCGGCCCCTCGAAACGGCCCTAACAGGCTGACACTTATGGAATGGATCGGCAGCAAAAGGGCGCCACGCCCAAACACCGGTTGAATCCGGGAGAGCCTCTTTGACGGCATTTGGCGGTATTTACACGACATCGACATGGGTTTTATCTGGCCGCAGCAAGCAAATTAGCTATACTTCAAAGGGTCACCCAAGGTGATAGCGCCAACCCCGGTTGGCAAATGCACCCGTTTTGAGGGGTAAATTATGTCCGTACTGTTGTTGACAATGTTGCTGGGGATCGTTGCCTGGCGTGTATATGGCCAGGGTACGGCCGTTAAGCCGGAACCTGTCCGGGTGAAAAAGGACGATGAACGCCGCCGGCGGTAACGTCCGATGCAGTCTTTCTGACCACAGAGGCCCTGAGAGGGGCCTCATGCCTTTACCTGCCGAAATAACCCCAACTGAACAGCCCTGCTAAGCCGGGTCCGCGCCTTGCGGTGTGGCGTTCAATGCACGTCTGTGCCATATCAGCGTGGCCGACAGAACAACCAGCGCGGGCAGAGTGGCATACAACAAGACCTCCCAGTTAAACCTGAACAGCAGCCATGCTGCACCCAGGGTCGCCAGTGCCTGGGCACCAAACACCAGAAATTCATTCACTGCCTGCACCCTGAAACGCTCCGAATCCTTATAGGCTCTGGGCAGCAGGGTTGTGCCGGATACGAATAGAAAATTCCAACCGACACCCAGCAAGATAAGGCTGGTGGTGTAATGACTGACGCCTCGGCCGCTGAGACCGGCAATAATCATCAGCGCGTAAATGAGCAGGCCCAGCATCAGCAACCGTTCCGGGCCGAACCGCCGAATGAGCCAACTGGTTGCCAGCGATGGCAGGAACATGGCCAGAATATGGGCCTGAATGGCTGTTTTAGTGGCGTGCAGGCTGTGCTGATCCATATCGTGCATGCTCAGGGGTGCGGCCGTCATCACCAGCGTCATCACGCTGTAGGAAATTGCACCCGCCAGCAGAGCCAGCCACAGCACTGGCTGTTGCAGCAGTGAACCCCAGGAACGTCCAACGACGTGTTTGACCGGAGCCTGGTATGGTAAGTCCTGGTAGGCAAACGTGAGTAGCAGAGTGACCCCCAGAAGCACGCCCGCTAGCAACAGAAAAGCACCGGCGTAAGGCGCGCCCAGAAGTGATTCCCCCATCGCCCCGAGCTCCGGGCCGAGCACAGCCGCGAAGATGCCGCCGAGTAGCAGCCAGGAGACGGCCTGACCCTGATGTTCGGGCGCAACGCGCTCCATGGCGGCGAATCGGAACTGGTTTACAAAGGCCATGTTAAAACCGAGCCCCCCGGTCGCAACCAGCAGTAAGACGAAACTTTGGATGTAAATGGCCGCGATGGCGATGCCACAGGCGGCTATTGATATCAGGTTGCCGATGAGGAAGCCTTTTTTGCGACCCAGCTTTTGCATGATCATAGCGGTTGGGAAAGTGCTGAAGGCAGTGGTGATCACCAGAACCGACAGGGGCAAGGTCGCTAGCTGTGGACTGGGCGCAAGCTGCGTTCCAATCAAACCTCCGATCAGAATTACCATGGGAGGGGCGCACATAGACAGCGCTTGCATGGCGATCAGCGTCCAGAGGGCGGGGCTTGGTTTGTTCATCGTCTATTACTCATTCCTGGCTGGGGCAACTGACCCGGTATAATCCTTCCAGCGGGTGGAGTGTCAAGTGATCCAATGTCCGGTCCTGTTTCGAACCTTTGAGGGCTGGAGCTAGAGTTGGTTGAAAATCATACAGGTCACTCTATACTCACGCGGCTTGCAAATTCATTAACAGCGTTAACAACAACGGAAACGATTATGTGGAATCCAGGGATTCGGGTCGCAACTATACTGCTATTGGTAATGCCAGTAGCGCTGCTATGGGCTGAAACGCCCAAGCCATTGGAAACGGTTAACTCAGATTTACCAGACATGGCCAGTATTGATGACGTTGCGACCAAAAAACAGGTATTTTTTGAGTTTTTAAACCCAATCATTCAGCGCGTCAATCAGCGCATTGTCGCCGAGCGTATCTGGTTGTTGCAGATGCAGACCGATCTGGTCCAGGGCGAAGAGGCGGAGCCTTGGCAGGCATCCTATCTGGCCCAGCTGGGGCATGAGTATGAAGTAGAGGAAACCCCTGGCAGCGAGGCCTACTTCGACCAGATGCTCAACCGGGTAGACGTCATTCCCGCGTCGCTGGTGCTTGCTCAGGCGGCCAATGAGAGCGCCTGGGGTACCAGCCGGTTCGCTCTGGAAGGCAATAATCTTTTGGGGCAGTGGTGTTTTGCCGAAGGCTGTGGCCTGGTGCCGGCAGGACGACCTGAGGGCGAGCGATACGAAGTTAAGGTATTCAGCGATGTGGCTGAGTCGGTGGCCGCCTACTTCCAGAACGTCAATACCCACCCGCCTTACCGGGATCTGCGCAACATTCGCTCAGAACTGCGTTACCTGGGTGAGCCGGCATCGGCACTAATGCTGGTCTGGGGGCTGGAGGGTTACTCCATTCGCGGTGAAGAGTACATTCGTGAACTGACTGAAATGATTACCCACAACGAATTGACCGAATACGACCAGCGGCCGTTCTATGCGGCCAATTAGGCTTGCCTTTAGGGTGTGAAAGTCTTAAAACAGGCGACTGTTTCGCATCCCAAGGAATCTCATGTTTTCAGGAATTGTGCAAAGCCGGGCTCCGGTCACAGTCGAAGCCCGTTTGCCCCAGCTTTGGACGTTGTCGGTACCGCTGTCGGACAAACAACGTGACGGGCTCACCATTGGTGCCAGTATTGCTCTGAATGGTGCCTGCCTGACTGTGACACGCCAACACGGGGAGCGTGCCTATTTTGATGTCATGATGGAGACGCTCAGGGTTACCAACCTGGCGGATCTGAGTGATGGCGATCTGGTTAATGTCGAGCGAGCAGCCCGTTTTGGTGATGACATCGGCGGTCATGTAATGTCCGGTCATGTTCATCATGCAGTGCCCATTCTGGAAATAGAGCGGCCTGAAAATAACTGCGTGATTTGGTTTGGCATCACCGGTGAGCAGCGCCGCTACCTGTTTCCCAAAGGCTATGTCGGTTTGAACGGATGCAGCCTGACCATAGGTGAAGTCCGTGACGATCGATTCAACGTGTTCCTGATCCCCGAAACACTGGCGGTGACGACCTTTGGCGAAGCTGAAGTCGGGGATAAAATAAACGTGGAGTTTGACGCCCACACACAGGCGATTGTTGACACACTGTCCCGGATGAAAGCAGCGGGACAGCTATGATTCACGAGCCGGTTACCCGGCAGGACTGCATCTGGCAGTGCCTGACCTTCGAGCAGCTCGACACCCGAACGCTTTATGATGTGCTGGCTCTGAGGGCCGCTGTGTTCGTCGTTGAACAAAACTGCCCCTACCAGGATGCCGATGGTCTGGATGATCAGGCCTGGCATCTGCTTGGCTATCGAGCCGGCGAGTTGGTGGGCGTGGCCCGGCTATTGCCGCCTGGTGTTGCGGGTGAACGGCCTGCGATTGGCCGTGTGGTCACCCGCGCAAACGCGCGCGGTCAGGGACTTGGCCGGGAACTGATGGGTGAAGCCGTGAGCGCTCTGGCTGTTTTGTTTCCGGGCTCTGGCATGGCACTGGGGGCTCAGGCGCATCTCGTTCACTTCTATCAGGCGTTTGGCTTTGTCCCCGTCGGTGCTGTCTATCTGGAAGATGGCATTGAGCATCAGTGGATGCAGCGAGCACCCGATTGACCCTGTTTCATGGGTCAACCTTGCCTATCAACCGTTGACGGTTGCGGCTGAGCTGTTCTGTAAACTCTTTTACATAATCCAGATGCGCTTCAATGGCAGCTCTTGCCGACTCGGGGTTGCGCTGATGGATCGCTTCAAACAGCCGGGCATGCTGTCCCATCAGGCGAGCTCGAATGTCGGGGTGGCTGCTGAGACCACCAATATTGGTGATGACGTTGTTTTTGAGCAGTCCAAATAGCCCCTGGAGGGTCTGGAGAAAGACGCGGTTGTGGCTGGCAGCGGCGATGGCCAGGTGAAACCGGGCATCGGCTTGCGCTTCGAGTTCAAGATCCCATTGCTGGTGAGTCTTTCGTAAATGCTGATAGGCCAGATCCAGACGTTGCAAATCGTCGACGGTGGCGCGTTCAGCGGCGAGAGCCGCGCACCGGGATTCAATGGTGATGCGGTATTCCAGCAGTTCGGCATTCAGCCGCAGCGGGTCTTGGCTCTGCTTGAGTAACGAAGACAAGGGGGAGCCAGCCGGTTCAGCGTAGTTCTGGCAAACAAAGGTTCCTCCCCCCTGGCGACTTTCGATGACACCCAGGCCCTTGAGTTGTTGCAGTGCCTCGCGCACCAGTGGGCGGCTGGTCTCGAAGTGCACTGCCAGTTGGCGTTCCGAGGGCAGCTTGTCTCCCGGCTTCAGGTCACCGTCCAGCAGTTGCTGGTTCAGCAACTGGCAGAGTCGATCTATCCTGCGTATTGTCATTGGTCTGACCACTTTTTAAAAAGGATTGCCTTGGCTCCTCCCCAGTTTACGGCTTTTCACGGCACCATGACTCACTTTTGCGGACCCGGTTGCCTGTTGCGGCGGGTTTTTTGTTGGCTAAGATGGCACCTTAGCGATCCGATGAGCCCTAATGATAATAACAAATGTCAGAACAGGACCGGTTATGACGATTGATCGTTTTATTCGTGCACTGAAACACCGTTTACCCGAGTCGCGCCTGACGACCGATCCGGTGCGCTGTTTTGCCCTGGGAACAGATGCCAGTTTCTATCGCCTGACGCCGCAATTGGTTGTTGCAGTCGAAACAGAGGCGGAGCTGAGCTTTCTGCTGATTCAAGCCCAGCTATGCCAGGTACCGGTCACTTTCCGTGCGGCGGGTACCAGCTTGTCCGGACAGGCAGTAACCGATTCGGTTCTGGTGGTTCTGACCGATCAATGGCGCGGATGCCGTATTGACCCCCTGGGTGAACGGGTGCATTTGCAACCGGACCTGATTGGCGCTGATGTTAACCATCGGCTGAAGCCTTTCGGTCGGAAAATAGGTCCCGACCCAGCCTCCATTAGCAGTTGCAAGATGGGCGGGATTGTTGCTAACAACGCCAGTGGCATGTGCTGTGGCACGCGCCACAACAGTTACCACACCCTGGCCGGCATGCGTGTCGTGCTGGCCGATGGCAGCATTGTTGACAGCCGGGACCCGCTGAGCATCGCCGAGTTTCGATCCAGTCACGGGTGCTTTCTGGATAAGCTGTCCCAATTGTCGGCCGATCTCAAAGCGAATACGGCATTGACCGAGCGAGTTCGCCACAAATATCGTCTTAAAAATACGACAGGCTATGGACTCAATGCACTGCTCGATTTTGACGACCCGATCGACATCCTGACGCATTTGATGGTCGGGTCAGAAGGTACGCTGGGATTTATCAGCGAAGTCAGTCTGAATACCGTGCCCGACTGGCCACACAGAGCTTCTATCATGATCGGATTTGATGATCTGCACCTGTGTGCGCAGGCTGTCACGTCATTGCGGTCTTGTCCTGTTGACGCCGTCGAACTGCTCGACCGCCGTGCCATCGAGTCAGTCGCTCATATGCCGGGTCTGCCTGACTTTGCCCGCCAGTTACCGCCTGAAGGCGGAATGCTGTTGGTAGATGTTCGATCCGAGGTAGCCGACGCACTCAGCGGTCATTGTGACCAGGTAATGGCGGCGCTTGAACGTTTTCCCCAGGGCTGGCGCAGTACCGGTTTTACCCGCGACAGTATGCAGATTGCGCAATACTGGAATTTGCGTAAAGGCACTTTTCCTGCCGTTGGCGCGATGCGCGCCACCGGTACCACGGCGATTATTGAGGACGTCGCATTTCCGGTGGAACGCCTGGCGGAAGGGGTTGCCGCGCTCCAGGCCCTGTTTGATCGCCATGGTTACACAGAGGCGATTATTTTTGGCCACGCGTTGGAGGGTAACCTGCATTTTGTGTTTACCCAGGGCTTTGAAGAGCTCAGCGAGATTGCCCGCTACGATGCCTTTATGCAGGACATAGCTGAAGTGGTCACCGGTGTACTTGGGGGGTCATTGAAAGCTGAGCATGGGACCGGACGCAACATGGCACCTTTTGTGGCCAAAGAGTGGGGCGAGGATGCTTACGGCCTGATGAAGAGGATAAAGCAGGTCTTTGATCCGGCTGGCATCCTCAACCCCGGGGTTATTCTCAATGATGATCCCAAGGCTCATATTCAGCACCTGAAAGCCTTGCCTGCAGCGGACCCTATTGTCGATACCTGCATCGAATGTGGCTTTTGTGAGCCGGTATGCCCTTCCCGGGATCTGACCCTGACACCACGACAGCGAATTACATTGTATCGGGAGCTGCAGCGGCAGAGCCGCAATGAAGGCGTCAATCCACTGTGGCAACAAGCGTTCAATTATCAGGGTATCGATACCTGTGCAGCGACCGGGTTGTGTGAACTTCGGTGCCCGGTAGGGATCAACACCGGGGAGCTGGTGCTCACTCTGCGTCAGCGAAACAATCACCGATATGACCGGCTAGCGCGGTTTATGGGTCGGCATTTTGCAACGTTGGCCACTCTTACGCGCGGCGCGCTGTGGACAGCTCAGGGCTTGCAACGCCTGGCGGGTGCGCAGCGGCTAGAGCGTTATTCGCTGTCGATGCGGCGACTCAGTGGCGGCCGAACGCCCCTGTGGCCAGCCGCTACGCCGGGGTCTGCCCGTCCTGTTCATGCACCGACGCGCCTGACACGCCCCACTGATCTGGATACCGTTGTTTACTGGGCGGCCTGCGTGACACAGGCCATGGGGCCAGCACTTGGCGACGGACGCCAGCCGATTCCAGCTGCCGCTCTGAGTGTGTTGCGTAAAGCCGGTTTGGCGGTTGTGGTGCCGCAGCCAACCCGGGGACTGTGCTGTGGCCAGCCGTTTCATTCAAAGGGCCACGTCGAGGTGGCCGAAC
The DNA here is from genome assembly GCF_000423605.1 of Saccharospirillum impatiens DSM 12546. GTDB lineage: Bacteria > Pseudomonadota > Gammaproteobacteria > Pseudomonadales > Natronospirillaceae > Saccharospirillum > Saccharospirillum impatiens. The sequence goes on along the minus strand of NZ_AUIH01000002.1, from coordinate 23,745 downwards.
AGCAGCGCCGGGAGTTGGTCGATGAACTGTGGGAGGTCTCAAGTGGCGGGCGATTCCCTGTTCTGTCTGACACCAGTCCTTGCAGTTTGCGGGTCCGGGCCCAGGCTGAGGAGCGCGGCATTCAGTTTTACGACAGTGTCGATTTCATTGACCGGTTTTTGCTGGATCGGCTGGTCATTCAGCCCGAGGCAGGCCGGGTCGCGGTACACACAACGTGCAGTGTTCAAAAACAGGGCATTGAAGCCAGCTTTCAGCGGGTATTGAACGCAGTGACACCGCACTGGGTACAACCCGAGGGTATGGCTTGTTGCGGCTTTGCCGGGGACAAGGGTTTTACCCAACCGGAATTGAATGCCTCTTCTCTGCGTCATTTGGCCGGGTCGGTGGGTGATTGCCTTTATGGCATTTCCACCAGCCGGACCTGTGAAATCGGGCTGAGCCAGCACAGCGGGCTGACCTATTTTTCGCTGTTTGAAGTACTCGACCGGCAATCTGATCACACTCAATAGACATAAAAAACCCCGGCATGGCCGGGGTTCATGGCTTTCCCTGTGAAACCGGGCTTAAGCTTTGAGGAAGGGATTGAGCAGCCAACCCAATGCACCGGTCAGTTTAACCGGAGCAGCCACTACGGACAGCATCAGGCAGTCTTCGTGGGCATCGGTTTGCGGCGAGTGAGTGTCATCCGGTGTTCGGAGGATAAAGTCGCCAGCGCCATAGGATCCCAATTGATCCGAGAAGCCACCTTCCAACACCACGCTGATTTCTTCGCCACGGTGGTAGTGATTCGGTACACGAGCACCCGCTTTCATGTGGTGCAAGCCGATGATCATGCCGCTTTCGTCTGTCATCAGATGACTGACCCGCAGATTTTTCATTGGCTGGCGCCAGTCCAGGTCATCCAGCGAGGCCGGGAGCAGGGTAGACAGCGCCTTTGGAAAGCGATTGTTAACGGGCTCTACCACTGGTTCAACCTCTGGCTCACGCTGGATGCGTTGCATCAGCTGCTCAAAAGCAGAATCGGTGACGGGTACCGCCGATTGTTGTTCAAACAGAACCGCGGATGTGCTCTCAAGCTCGCTGAGGGCCGTGCGGCACTGGGTGCAGTAATGCAGGTGTACAGAGATCGCCACACTCATGCCGGTGTGGCAGGTACCGGCTGCAAATTCCACAAGTTGATCGGGTTGCGGGTGCCACTGACTCATAGATCAAGTGCCTCTAAAGAAAGTTTCATCTTTTTCATCGCCAGGCGAACCCGGCTCTTGACGGTACCCAGGGGCAGCTTCATTTCGTCAGCAACCTCCTGGTGGCTTTTGTCTTCCAGAAAAACCTTGGCCATTACCTGGCGTTGATCAACCGGTAGATCATAGAGACCCGACTTTACCTTGTCCTGAATGCGTGATTGACGAATCTCGCCAAACAGCTCGGTGTCAGACTCAAGGTCCCAGATCGCATCGGCCGATACGTCGGCCCGATACTTGTTCAGGCGTCGCAGCATATCGATGCGCTGGTTACGGGCGATGGTGAAGATCCAGGTAGAAGGTGCGGCTTTACGCCGGTCATAGGACGCAGATTTGCGCCATATAGCCAGCATGACGTCCTGAACCAGTTCTTCCGGCAAGTGATCACCCTGACTGTGCAAGCCTGATGACAATGCAAAGGCTTTGATCAGGGGACCAAAATGCTTGAACAAAGCCTCAAAGGCCTTTGTGTCCTGCCTTCGGGCCACGGCCTCGAGCAGATCAGCCCAGTCGTCGGCTGTTTGGCTCGTCTGTGTCATAGTGCGTGCTTTTTTCGATGAGAGTATCGAGATTACATTGGCCGCTGACATTTTTAAACCTGTACATGGGGTCTCAGCTTAAAGTACGTCTGCGATTTGTATCCGGATCATGGTGGATGATTATTTTTCTGCCAGGGTTTCTTTGATCCAGCGCAACAGGCGTTTACTGTTCTTGCCGCCCCGTATGGGTGCCGCCGGGTCGTCCGGTTGTTCTTTGCGCGCCGCTCGCACCAGTGACCGAAAAGGCTGCCGGTCGGTGTTTGGGTAGGTCTCGAACCAGTCACCTTCAGCACTATCGTCGCGAATCAGTCGCTCACGCCAGACTTCTGCCTGTTGCAGATCCCGTTTATAGACATCGCTGCTGGGGTCGAGCCGGTCGACGGCATCGCGGATGGCATCGACATCGTTGTCGCGCATCAGCTTGCCAATCAGTTGCAAGTGCCGGCGACGGGCTTCGCGCTGGGTCACTCGCTTACTCTCGTCCAGAGCCTGAATCAGCCGTTCGGTCATGGGAATGGTGGCCAGTTGGTCGGCACGCAGTGTAAGCAAACGCTCACCCAGGGCTTGCCAGCGGTGCATTTCCCGTTTCATTTCGGATTTGCTGACCAGTTCGTATTCGATGTTGTCGTCTTCAGGGTGCGTCATGAGCGCTCTACGGTGGTGGCTGCCCGATCAGGTTCAAAGCAGAAAGAATGTGGCCCGGCTGGGTAATGTCAGGAAACCAGCCGGGGTAAAGGCGTCGCTGGGATAACTCTGATTTGCATCGCCGGGTCGATTTACCTGATTTTAAAAGAAAGGGCAGGGTGGCACCAGCCAGAACTCTAACTATCCGGACTGTAGTGATGGCAATGCCTGTAAATGCTGTCAGTATCCCGCCATTATTGCCTATTCGGATTCGTCGAAGCGGTTTTGAACCAGGGTAAGCAAGGCCCCCCAGGCTTCGGAGGCGTCCGTACCCTCGATGCGTACATCGAGTTCGGTTCCCTGGCTGGCAGCCAGCATCATCACGGACATGATGCTTTTTGCATCGGCCTCGCGGCCGTCTTTGACCAGCACAATTCGGCTCTCGTACTGACCGGCCACGCCGACCAGTTTGGCCGCCGCCCGGGCATGAAGGCCGAGCTTGTTGATGATGGTCAGTTGTTCTTCTATCACGCTTCGTCGTGCCCCATGTCCCGGTGTCTGATCTGAACGCTTGGATACCTGGCGGAAAAAGTACCGTAGAGTTGTTCACAAATGTAAACGCTGCGATGTTGGCCGCCCGTGCACCCGATGGCAACGGTGAGATAGGCACGCTGGTTGGCTTCATACTGTCGCAGCCAACGATCAACGAATCGGCGAATGTCCTCGAACATCTCGGTAACGGCCGGTTCGCGTTGCAAAAAGGCCTGAATGGGTTCATCCCGGCCGGTGTAGACGCGCAATGCCTTGTCCCAATAAGGGTTAGGCAGGCAGCGTACGTCAAACACCAGGTCGGCGTCGCGCGGCAGACCGTGTTTGAACCCGAACGACAGAAACTGAAGGGCAATGCCTCTGGGTTTGCGAATAACCCGGGACCGGATCTGGTCACGCAGTTCCTGCAAGGACAGGCTGCTGGTGTCTATTTTTAACTGGGCCAGTGCCGCTACCGGGGCGAGCAGCTGTGCTTCGTGGGCGATTGCTTCGGCCAGGGAACGGTGCTGATCAGTTAGCGGGTGCTTGCGACGGGTAGCGGAGAATCGTTGCAGCAGAATGGTTTCGTCGGCATCCAGATAAAGAATCTCCGGCACCAGGTCCGTTTGCAGTGATGCCAGAATCTCAGGTAAACGGGAAATGCCCTCAGGCGACATCCGCGCATCGATGCACACTGCCGTATTGGGCTGCTCGGTACTGGCAGACATCCAACGCACCAGTTCAGGCAACAGTGCGGGTGGCAAGTTGTCGATGCAGTTGAAGCCTGCGTCTTCCAGCGCGTTCAACACGGTGCTCTTCCCAGAGCCTGAACGACCGCTGATTAATATTAGCCGGAATGGTTTGGCCTGCGTCGCCATGGTGATCAGAATCCCTTGAAAAAAAGCCGGTACAGTTCATCGGGATCGCGGGTATCGCGCAGGGCGGCAACCGTATCGGAGTCGTTAAACCGTTCTACGACGGCGGCCAGAAGTTGAAGGTGTTCGTCCGTGGCGGCTTCGGGAACCACCAGCGCAAACATCAGATCGACGGGTTGACGATCCGGTGATTCGAAGTCGACGGCTTCATCGAGCTTTACCAGTGCAGCAACGGGACGATCGATGTTGGCGAGCCGGCAGTGGGGCAGGGCAATACCCTGCCCCAAACCGGTTGAACCAAGCCGCTCCCGGGCGATGAGCTGATCGAACAGATCAAGCTCAGTGACGCCCGGGACCGCAGTGGCAAGACGTTCTGCCAAGGTTTGCAGTACGCGTTTTTTGCTGGCGCCGAACGCGCCGACAAAGACGCGCTCAACGGTCAGGACCTGGTCCAGTGGTATCATGATTAACGTGAATTCCCGTGCATTCGATCAACTGTCTTTTCTTTGTGTTTAAGCAGTTGCCGGTCCAGTTTATCCGCCATCATATCGATAGCGGCATACAAGTCATCGTGTTCAGAGTCCGCATGAATCTGGGCTCCCTTGATGTTGAGTGAAGCTTCGGCTTTTTGCCGCTGTTTTTCAACACTGAGGGTGATTTGTACATTGCCAATCTGGTCGAAGTGTCGCTCCAGCCGGTCCAGTTTCTGACCGACATAGTCGTTCAGCGCTTCGGTAACTTCTACATGGTGACCACTGATGTTGACTTGCATAGTCCGCTCCTCTTGCAGTGATGGATCTGCTGCACCCGAAAGCCGGGGTGCCTGCAGGGCAATGTTATCCGATTTCCCTTTGCCTCTTTCAGTCTAGCTCCTATTCGAGAATTTGGCGCCTGGACTGGCCACTTTCAACCATCGGTCAGACCGTTCTTTTGATTTAAATCAGCCGTTTACGTTCATTTGAAGGAGGAATCATCATGGCTTCACGATATTTGGCGATGGTGCGTCGGGCCACCTGAATGCCCTTGTCGCCCAGCAGCGTCGCTATTTTCGAATCACTCAGCGGCTTGCGCGGGTTTTCGGCGGCGACCAGCTTTTTGATGATGGCACGAATGGCCGTGCTGGATGCTTCACCGCCGCTGTCAGTGCTGACGTGGCTGCTGAAGAAGTACTTGAGTTCAAAGATGCCGCGGGGTGTGTGCATGTACTTTTGCGTGGTCACACGGGAAATGGTCGACTCGTGCATCTCGACCGCTTCAGCCACGTCGTGCAGCACCAGCGGTTTCATGGCTTCTTCGCCATACTCCAGAAAACCACGTTGATGTTCAACGATATTGGTTGCGACTTTGAGCAGCGTTTCATTGCGGCTCATCAGGCTTTTGATGAACCAGCGCGCTTCCTGCAGGTGGTCTTTCAGGTAGGTGTTGTCACTGCTGGAGTCGGCACGCTTAACCATGGACGCATAGGAAGCGTTGACCCGCAGCTTTGGTGCTATTTCCGGGTTCAGTTCAACCAGCCAGCGATTGTTCTTGATGTCTTTGCGAACAATGACATCGGGGACGACGTATTCGTCTTTGCCGCTTTCGATCTGGTTGCCAGGCCGGGGGTTGAGGCTTTGTATCAGTGCGATGACGTCGCGCAGTTCCGGCTCCTTGAGTTTGGATTTACGCATCAATTGGCTGTAATCGCGCGATGCAAGCAGGTCCAGATAGGTGTTGACGACGGTGAGGGCGGCGCTACGCCAGGGCGTATCCTCGCTCATTTGATTTAACTGAATGGTCAGGCAATCAGCCAGGTCACGGGCACAGACACCAGGCGGGTCAAAGTACTGGACGCGGTGCAGTACCGCTTCAACCTCGTCCATTTCCAGCGGGTCATCGTCGTTCGCCATATGTGCGGTCAGGCCTTCGAAAATGTCGTCCATACTTGAAGACAGGTAGCCCTCGGCATTGACGCTTTCGATCAGACTCTCGGCGATCTGTCGGTCCCGCTCGGTCATGGTGGTCAGGTTGAGCTGCCAGTTCAGGTGATCCCAGAGTGAATCGGTGGTGCCGTAGACGTTCTCGAAGTTAAAGTCGTCGTCACCGGAGGGTAGGCCATGGCTGGTAGGGGCATGGGTGTAAATGTCGTCCCAGGAGCTGTCGACCGCCAGATCGTCCGGTATGTGTTCGGCAATTTCCAGTTCACGATGGTCACTGTCGTTCGAATTTGCGGTGTTCTCCGCATCGCTGGTGGCTTTTTGGTCAACCGACTGGCTGTTTTTTGAGTCGGCGTTGCCTGTATCTTCCGCGTCTTCGCGGACCTCGAGCATGGGGTTGCTTTCCAGTGCCTCCTGTATCTCCTGTTGCAGATCCAGAGTCGACAGTTGCAGCAGGCGAATGGCTTGTTGCAGCTGAGGCGTCATGGTCAGCTGCTGGCTCATTTTCAGTTGTAAGGAGGTCTTCATAGAGCGTTATATGTGCCTTTGGCCATGGTTATAAGCGGAATTGGTCGCCTAAATACACTTCACGAACGGTGGCGTTGTTTAAAACGTCCTCCGCTGTCCCTTCTGCAATGATGTGGCCGTTACCCACGATGTAGGCTTTCTCGCAGATGTCGAGTGTCTCCCGGACGTTGTGATCGGTGATCAGAACGCCAATACCGCGATCTTTCAGATGATGGATTATAGCTTTTATATCGCCGACTGAAATGGGGTCGACGCCAGCAAAGGGTTCATCCAGCAGAATAACCGCTGGTTCCATCGCCAGTGCCCGGGCGATTTCTACCCGTCGCCGTTCACCGCCCGACAATGCCATACCCAGGCTGTCACGAATATGGGTAATGTTAAATTCACCCAGCAAAGACTCCAACTGTTGCTTCTGCTCGGGCCGAGACAGGTCTTTGCGGGTTTGCAGAACGCCCAGAATGTTATCCTGTACCGTTAATTTGCGAAAGATAGACGCTTCCTGTGGAAGATAGCCGATGCCATGCCGGGCCCTCGCGTGCATGGGTAGCCGGGCCACGCTTTTATCGCCAATCAGAACGTCGCCATTGTCAGCCGGCACCAGACCAACAATCATATAAAAACAGGTGGTCTTACCGGCACCATTTGGGCCGAGTAGCCCAACTATCTGTCCTTTTTCAACGCTTAAGCTGACATCGCGCACAACGGGCCGCTTTTTGTAGCTTTTTGCCAGGTTTCTCGCTTCCAGCAGGGCCATTCAGTCCATTGCTCCGGGTTGCAGGGTCCAGGTGGCCTGAGGCGCGTCCCCATTGTTATCGGCACTGCGCTGTGACCGCACCTCCAGGGATTCATCCAGCAGGTTGTAGCGAATGTATTCAGCTTCTATGTCGCTGCCTGCCTGAGTCAGGTGCCCATTCCCCTCGGTAATAATCAAGTCTTCTTCCGGCCGGTATTCGATGCGCATGCCGCGCACTTCGATCAGTCCGTCTTCTTCACTGGGCAGTTCCTGATAGCGAGCTGGCTCGCCTTTGGCTTCCAGAAAGGTAATGTCTCCGGTTTCCGGGTCACGACGCACATCGAGGGTGTCTGCCCAGACTTCCAGAGTACCTTGCTTCAGATACACATTACCGGTAAAGGTGGCTTCGCCGCGGCTGCTTTTAAAATTACCCTGGTCGGCGGTGATGGTCATGGGCTGATCACGGTCGCCTGGCAGGGCCCAGGCACCCTGAACGACCAGGCAAGTGATTAGCAGCAGCATCGTCCGGGCGATGCGGTGGTGATGTATGTTGGGTGTGTCAGTTCGCGTCATAGCGAATCGATACCTCTGATTTGAGCGTTATGTCGGAATCATCACCGGTCAGAACAGCGTCCATACCGATGCCGCGAGCCTCTTGTCCGGGTTGCAGCAGTCTAACAGGCCTGGGCGTTGTGACGAAGCGACCATTCTGCTCAACCCGCAGCCACTCGGTGTACAGCTCCATGCCGCCCTGAGTCTGCTGCTCGATCACTTCAACATTCTGTTCAAAATTAATGCTACCGTCATCGAACAGAACTGCCTGTTCGGAGGTGATTCGCCACGGCTTATCGGGGCTGGACAATACCGTCATCACTGGCAGCCTCATCAGGCTCTCACCCTTACTCTCATAATAGGCCAGCGACTCGGCCCTTGCCCGCATTTGGGGCTTGCCTTCGATGTTAAAACGGGTTTGATCAGGCTGTTCAATGTAGAGGTCAGGAGCGTTTTCAGGCAGTTCCAGGCGCGCTTGACCGGTTATTTCATCCCGGCTCGTTTGCCACCAGATTGCCAGTGCGATCAGCACCAGACTGGAGGCGATAATCAGGCTGGGACGCCGGTTTGTCATCAGGCTACCCCAGCGCGGAGGATATCGTGCAGGTGAATGACGCCGGCCGTCTCGCCGGCGTCAACGATCACCAGTGAGGTTATCTTGCGTTCTTCCATTTCATACAGGGCCTGGGCAGCCAGTTGGCCTGGGTGCATGGTGTAAGCGCCGCTGTGCATGACGGCCCTGATGGGGGTGGTCAGAATGTCGATGCCCTGATCCAGAGTTCGTCGTAAATCGCCATCGGTAAAGACACCCAGTAAATCGCCATCAGCGCTGATGATGGTGGTCATGCCCAGACCTTTGCGGGTCATTTCGAGCAAAGCGTCGCGCAGCAGGGTGTCGGGTTCGACCCTGGGGATATCCAGACCGCCGTGCATGATATCGCCGATTTTCAACAGTAGCTTGCGACCCAGGCTGCCCCCGGGGTGTGAAAACGCGAAGTCGTCAGCAGTAAAGCCCCGGGCTTCCAGCAAGGCAATGGCCAGTGCATCGCCCATCACCAGTGCCGCTGTTGTTGATGAGGTTGGAGCCAGGTTCAGCGGGCAGGCTTCCTGCTCAACACCGCAGTAAATATGGGCATCGGCAGAGCGTCCCAGGGTGCTGTCCGGGTTGCCAGTCATGGCGATCAGGCCGGCTCCGAGGCGCTTTATCAGAGGTATCAGGGTGACGACTTCGGCCACTTCTCCCGAGTTTGACAGGGCAATGACGACATCCTGCTCGGTGATCATGCCCATATCCCCATGACTGGCCTCGCCCGGATGCACGAAAAACGCCGGAGTGCCGGTACTGGCCAGGGTGGCCGCCAATTTGTTGCCAATGTGGCCGGATTTGCCCATGCCTGTAACCACCACGCGCCCCTTGCAGGCAAGTACGCGTTCACACGCTTTTTCAAAGGCACTGTCCAGGTGTTCGGTTAAGCCCTGCAGAGCCTTGATCTCAAGGTCAAGAGTACGCTGTGCTGAGGTCAGATAGTTCTGGTTTGGTTTCATCGTAATAAGGCTGCCTGGTCCGGTCGGACACTGTTAGATCTTGCTCTCAAGTTGAATAGAATACCACATTGACAGGCAGTCTGAAGGGGTCGGACGCCGGTGGTGTAACGCAGATTTTGTCTTTATTTACGCAGGGTTATGACTGATGGGGGGTCGATTCAGGCAGGATTCAGGCCTAAGCTGTAGGTTGGATAAAAAGGGACATCGGGAGCCTTGCTATGAAACAAGTTGGAATCGTGCGTGCGCTGATGCTGATCGGCGCGTTGTTGATGGCCAGTCAGTCACAGGCTTTTACACCCAGCAAGTCTGCGGGGCAGAGCGTTATGGACGGAGTTAACGCGGTGCTGGAAGTCGTGAAAAAGTACAATGGGGAAGGTGGGCAAGGCAGTCGGCAGGCCTACCTGGATGAAGTCGGGGAGGTCCTTGACCCTCTGATCGGCTATACCGTTATCGTTAGCCGGATAATGGGCAGTGAACTGCTGGAATCCTCTTCGCAAGAGCAAAAACTGCGCTTTCTTGAGGTGTTCAAGCGAAGCATGGTCAATACCTATGCAGGCGGTCTTTATAATTTTGGCTCATTTGACGTGGAGTTACTGCCCAGTGAGAACGAGAGCGAAAATTCCGTACGCAACACACGGGTTAACCTCAATGTGATCTCTCCTGATGGCCAGGAATACCCAATGATCCAGAGCGTTTACTACAGTCGTGAAGCGGATGACTGGCGAATGCAGAACGTCATTGTTAATGGGGTAAATCTGGGCGTTACGTTCAAGTCGCAGTTTGATCAAATTTACCGCGATAGTGGCGGCGACCTGGACGCAACGATCGATGAATGGGAGCGCACAACCGCTGAAAGCTTTGATGAAGATCAGTTTCAATAACGGGAGGGCCGGTCATTCTGGCCGGCCCTGGTTTTGAGGGACAAGTCATTTCGATTTGGTTGTATTTTCCGTATAATCCCCGCCCCTTTACATTTATACCCAAGCAGGAAGTACCATGTCCGCAGACGAAGTTAAGGCCATGCTCGCCGCCGCCTTTCCCGGCGCAACCGTCGAAGTCGACGGGGGCGGCGCCAAATTCACGGTCCGGGTCATTGATGCAGCGTTTACCGGCAAACGTCCGGTTCAGCGTCAGCAACAAGTCTACGGGGTGTTGAATGATAAAATCACGTCGGGCGACATTCATGCAGTGTCCATGGCGCTGTTCACTCCGGAAGAATGGTCCGGCCAGGAGCAATAAATCTTGGATAAATTGTTGATTACGGGCGGTAGTCGCCTGAATGGCGAAATACGGGTTTCCGGTGCCAAGAACGCAGCATTGCCGATTATTGCCGCCACGCTGCTGACAAAAGACCCGGTCACGGTGCGCAACTTGCCGCACCTGAACGATATTACCACCATGATCGAATTGCTCGGCTGTATGGGCGTTGATGTGACCGTAGGCGAAGACATGAGTGTCGAAGTCTGTGCCGGTAACATTAAAAACTGTACTGCGCCTTACGAACTGGTTAAGACCATGCGCGCCTCGATACTGGTGCTGGGGCCGCTGCTGGCCCACTTTGGTGAAGCCAATGTGTCACTGCCGGGTGGCTGTGCCATTGGCAGTCGGCCAGTAGACCTCCATATCCGGGGGCTCGAGGCCATGGGTGCGCACATTGATGTATCCGATGGCTACATCAAGGCTCGCTCCAATGGTCGCCTACAGGGTGCACGTATTTTCTTTGATACGGTGACCGTGACGGGTACCGAGAACATCCTCATGGCCGCGACATTGGCTGAAGGGACGTCTGTGATCGAAAATGCAGCCAAGGAGCCCGAAGTAGTGGATCTGGCCAAATGCCTGGTTGCTATGGGAGCTAACATCAGCGGAGCCGGCACCGACACCATTACGGTGGTTGGGGTCGAGCGCCTGCATGAAGCTGATTATTCCGTATTGCCTGACCGCATCGAAGCCGGTACCTATCTGGTGGCCGCTGCGATCACGGGTGGCCGCGTGAAATTGCGTGATGTTGACCCCGACACCCTCGACTCCGTACTGATCAAGTTGCGCGAAGCCGGTGCCGAGATAACCCAGGGTGATGACTGGATCGTGCTCGACATGCATGGCCAGCGGGTCAGGGCCGTCAACATTACCACAGCACCTTATCCGGCCTTCCCAACGGACATGCAGGCCCAGTTTACAGCGCTTAATGCCATAGCTGATGGGGTTGGAACGGTTGAGGAAACGGTATTTGAAAACCGCTTCATGCACATTAATGAACTGGAGCGGATGGGGGCCAATGCCCGGATAAAAGGCAATACTGTGGTCATCACCGGTTGCGAGAAGCTGACCGGGGCACCCGTTATGGCAACTGATTTGCGAGCGTCGGCCTCGCTGGTGCTGGCCGGGCTGGTCGCCGACGGCGATACCCTGGTCGACCGGATTTATCACATCGACCGCGGTTACGAGTGCATCGAAGAAAAATTGCAGCAACTGGGTGCCACTATTAAACGGGTCGCGGGTTAAGTCAGCTTAGCCCGCTGCCGGGGGTTTCGGTGGGCGGGCCATAGCGCCGATAGCCAGGATCCAATAAAGGACAATGCAGTGCAGAATCGCCAAGCTACATCATCCGAGTCGGATATCATTACCATCGCCTTGTCCAAGGGGCGTATTCTTAAAGAAACCCTACCTTTGTTTGCTGCTGCCGGTATTGAGCCGCTCGAAGACATTCATACCTCGCGCAAACTGATTTTTGAAACTACCCGGCCAGATGTTCAGTTTATCGTTATCCGCGCCACCGACGTGCCGACTTATGTCGAGTACGGCGTCGCGGACCTTGGTGTAGCAGGCAAGGACGTGTTGTTGGAGCATGGTGCAGAAGAAATGTACGAAGTCCTGGATCTGCACATAGCTCGCTGTCGGCTTATGACCGCTCGCCTTAAAGATGCCCCGGCAATGACGGGTAGAATGAAGGTGGCGACCAAATTCGTTCGGGTAGCCAAGCAGTACTTTTCTGAACAGGGCCGTCAGGTTGACCTGATCAAGCTTTATGGCGGTATGGAACTGGCTCCGATCATGAAGCTTGCCGACTGTATCGTTGATATTGTCGACACGGGCAATACGCTAAAAGCCAACGGCCTGGTCGTGGAAGAGCATATCGCTGACATCAGCAGTCGTCTGGTAGCCAGTCGCTTGGCGCTTAAATTGAAAGACGATCGCATCAACCCCATCATAGAAACACTGACAGCCGCTGTACAATCGACAGTGATCAACGCCAGATAGTCAGTAAGACTAGCTGCCGGGATCTGGCGATTGCGCTGTATCAACGTGGGTAACACTCAAGAGGTTTGAATCGAATGTCCGAGATCACGTTACGTCGCCTGGAGGCGTCGGCCGGTGACTTTAATCAGCAACTGGACGCCTTGTTGTCCTGGGAATCTGTTTCAGATGCCGACGTACAACAAACCGTAGCGACGGTGATCGAAAACATCCGACACCGGGGGGATGAGGCATTGCTTGAGTATTCCCGCCGATTCGACCGCTTTGAGGTTGCTGCAGCGAAACAACTGGTGCTCGATACCGCTGCCATTGAGGCGGGCTATAACCGTTTGCCTGCCGAACAGCAACAAGCCTTGCGTACCGCCGCTGAACGGGTTGAGTCCTATCATCAGCGGCAACTCAGTGAAAGCTGGAGTTATACCGAGGCAGACGGCACGGTGCTTGGCCAGCAAGTCACGGCGATGGATCGGGTCGGCATTTACGTGCCGGGTGGCACGGCTCCTCTCGCGTCGTCAGTGATCATGAATGCCATGCCAGCTAAAGTGGCGGGCGTTCAGGAAGTTGTGATGGCGACCCCGGCACCTGATGGCAAGGTAAATGACTTTGTATTGGGTGCTGCGCACGTTGCCCGCATCGACCGGGTATTTCTAATGGGCGGTGCCCAGGCGATTGCCGCATTGGCCTTTGGAACAGACACCGTTCCGGCAGTCGATAAAATTGTTGGTCCGGGTAATATCTTCGTCGCCACCGCCAAAAAGCAAGTGTTTGGCAAAGTCGGCATCGACATGATCGCAGGCCCCAGTGAAATACTGGTGGTCTGTGACGGCAAGACTGATCCGGAATGGATCGCTCTTGACTTGTTCTCCCAGGCTGAACACGACCCCGATGCCCAGGCGATTCTAATCAGCCATGACGCTGACTATCTCGACGCGGTAGAGGCCGCGATTGGGCGACTGCTGCCCTCACTGGAGCGCGCCGATATCATTCGCAAGTCACTGAGTGCTCGTGGCGCTTTTATAAAAGTGGATGCTCTGGATGACGCCGTAGCGTTGATTAACCGCATCGCGCCCGAGCATCTTGAGCTGTCGATTGAGGATCCGCACGCCTGGTTGCCGCGCATTCGTCATGCCGGAGCCATCTTTTTGGGGCGCCATACGCCGGAAGCATTGGGCGATTACTGTGCGGGACCCAATCATGTATTGCCGACCAGTGGCACCGCACGATTTTTTTCACCGCTGGGTGTCTACGATTTTCAGAAACGAAGCTCCATCATTGGTGTTTCAGCCGAAGGCGCAAAAACTCTGGGTGCGGTGGCCTCTGTTCTGGCGCGCGGTGAATTGCTGACAGCACACGCCCGCAGTGCGGAGATGCGCCTGAATGACTGATGTGCGTGACCAGGTCGATGCCCGGATTCATCGCTGGGTTCGGCCCGATATAGCGAGCCTGGCCGCTTATCCGGTGCCAGACGCCAAAGGTCTGTTAAAGCTGGATGCCATGGAAAACCCCTATGGTTGGCCGGACGCTCTGACGGCACAGTGGCATGAGGCTCTGGCAGATGCCCGGGTGAACCGTTACCCCCATCCGGAGGCGCCAGAGGTTAAAGTCGCGCTGCGAGCAGTCATGAAAATTGACCCGCGCTGGGATGTTCTGCTCGGCAACGGTTCAGACGAGTTGATTCAACTGATTGCCATGCTGGTCTCCGGGCCTGACCGATCCCTGCTGGCGCCGGAACCCAGTTTTGTGATGTACCGGATGATTGCCCGGTTTTTGGGTATGGACTACATCGGGGTGCCATTAACAGCAACGTTCGAGCTGGATCTTGAGTTAATGCTCAACCGAATTGAGCGTGAACAGCCGGCTGTCGTGTTTTTGGCTCAGCCCAACAACCCAACCGGAAACCTCTGGGGCGACGAAAAATTGCGCCGGATCATTGAAGCGGCGCCCGGGCTGGTGGTCATGGATGAAGCCTATACCGCCTTCACCGAAGCAGATTACCTGGAATGGCTGGAGGACTACCCCAATTTACTGATCATGCGTACCTTGTCCAAAGTTGGCCTGGCAGGCTTGCGGCTCGGCATTCTGATCGGCGATCCGGCCTGGCTTGAGCAGATCAATAAGTTGAGGTTGCCCTACAACATCAATAACCTGACCCAGCTTACTGCGCGATTTGCGTTGGAGCATTTTGAAGTTTTCGAGCAACAAACCGCTGAACTGACCCGGCAACGCAGCCTGTTGCAACAGGCACTGGCCAAATTGCCAGGCTTGACGGTCTACGACAGTCAGGCCAATTTTTTGCTGGTACGCACCGAGCCCGGTCACGCTCCCGCGCTGCACGAAGCATTAAAGGACGCCGGGATTCTGATCAAGAAACTGGATGGCAGCCACCCGCTGCTGGCCGACTGCGTGCGAATAACCGTCTCTTTTGAGGCCGAAAATCAGAGATTGCTTGAGGCGCTGCAACAGCACCTGTTAAACAGCTGACAGTGCCTGTGATGCCGGGGTTGACCCGGCGTCATATCCTCCCTGCCTGTGTTTCCCCCTGCGTTTTTCTACGTTGCTCTGTTCTAATGGCCTCAATTGATGGTTGAGGCTCCATGATGACTGTTTTTGCATTTCACCAGGCTGTTGCCGGTTATCTTGACCGAACTCACACCCACCTGATTTTGACGCTGGCTGTGGCGGGCGATCAACCCGCCGCCGTTTATCTGCGCACAGAACCGGATAATGAAGAGGTGCTCACCGACATGTGTCCGGTGCGTACTGAGGGCAACTGGACCTGGTATCAGGGGGTGGCGGCCTGGGTGGCCCATCAGGACCTTACGCTTTATGCCTTTAAACTGGTGTGGCAAGGACGCTCCAGTTGGATCAGCGCCTCCGGACTGAGTGCCGCGGTGCCTCCACTAGACAACGCTTTTCGCGTGTCACGGCATCATCGGGTTCCGGACTGGGTATCAACACAGGTGTTCTACCAGATTTTCCCGGACCGGTTTCATTCCGGTGATGACCGGCTGACGCCTGAGTCCGGTCAATATGACGGCCAGCAAGGGCAGGCAACCGTTCGGCGACGGTGGGGCGAGCTGCCAAAAGCGGAGCAAGGAGGTGTTGAGTTTTTTGGCGGCGATTTACCCGGAATCGCGCAAAAGCTGGACTATCTGCAGCAAACACTGGGCGTGACGGCGCTGTATTTGAACCCGGTGTTCCGTTCGCGCAGTAATCATAAATACGATTCTGAGGATTATCAGACCGTTGATGTGCACCTGGGGGGCGATGCTGCGCTCGCTGATTTGTCGAGCCAACTGCACCAGCGCGGCATGCGGCTGGTACTGGACGCGGTGTTCAATCACACCAGTGTTCTTCACCCCTGGTTTCAGGCTGCACAGCAAAACGACCCCCGTGCCCGGGCCCGCTATGTCTTTGACGGACAGTCACCAACGGGTTACATCGGTTGGAAAGGGCACGTCGGATTACCTGTTCTGGATATGGCCAACGCGGACAATGTGGAGGATCTGCTGACGGGGGACTCAGCCATCATCAAGCAGTGGCTGCGACCACCCTATGCTATTGATGGCTGGCGCATGGACGTGATTCATATGATGGGTCATGGCCCCGGTGCCGCGAATAACGCTGACACGGTTCGAACTATTCGCCAGGCGATCAAATCCGAAGCACCGGATGCCTACCTTCTTGGCGAACATTTTTTCGAAGCAACGCCCTGGTTGCAAGGAGACCAGGAAGACGCCGCCATGAACTACTATGGTTTTACTCACCCGGTACGCACTTTTTTGGCCGGGTACGATAATCGTTATGATCCGGTTCAATTGGATGCCCGGGAGCTGGCACAATGGCTAACCCTCGCGCGCAGCCCGATACCGTTTGCCCAGCAACTGGCGCAGTTGAATCAGCTCGACAGCCATGACACACGTCGGTTTATTACGCTATTGAACGGTCACCAGCGCAAGTACCGAATAGCGCTTGGCCTGCTGCTTACTTACATCGGAACCCCGTGCCTGTATTACGGTGATGAGATTGCCCTGGCCGGAGGTGATGATCCGGATTGCCGTCGTTGCTTTCCCTGGAATGAAGCGGATTGGCAGCCTGATACCCTGGCTTTCACTCAAACCTGGATTCAGTTGCGTAAACAGCTGCCTGCTCTTCAGGCCGGTGCTTTGGTGCCACTCTATGCCAAAGGTGATGTCATGGTGTTTGCCCGGGTGCTGGCTGACAGCCAGTGCCTGGTGGCGATTAACCGGGGGGCAAGCTGTGGCGTTGATGTTGCAGATGCCCTGGTACCCGGCGGATCGGATTGGCAGCTCCAGGCTGGAGAGGGCGCGATGAGCCGCCTGGGTTCAAGCTGGATACTGTCTCTGGCTGCTGAGTCGATTGTGCTCTGGGCACGGTCAGCGACGTGATTGAATTGGTGTACACTGGGTGTCCGTTTTCTATCTAGCAGAGTTGAGCCTTATGGCCTTGCACCGTGACGAGCTGTCTGAGTACCTGAATGATTATCTGGCTGTCTCCCAGTTCAGTGACTATTGCCCCAATGGCTTGCAAGTTGAGGGTAAGACTGACATCCGGCGATTGGTGACGGGCGTCACGGCCAGTCAGCGTTTGATCGACGAAGCCATCGACAGTCAGGCCGACGCCATACTGGTGCACCATGGCTATTTCTGGAAGGGAGAGGCTGCAGCGCTGACCGGCATAAAACGCAATCGACTGGCTGCGTTGCTGGCACACAATATCAATCTCTATGCCTATCATTTGCCGCTTGATGCTCACCCCGAGGTTGGCAATAACGCCCAGTTGGCACGCTTGATGGGGTGGAATGTAACCGGTCAGATCGAGAACAGCCTGGTGATGTTGGGTGATGTAGATGGTGAGCACACCGGGGCCAGCCTGCGTCAGCAACTGGCGGAGGCATTGGAGTTTGATGTCTTGCACATTGGCGAGTCAGAGGACCCGATTGAGACCATAGCCTGGTGTACGGGCGCCGCTCAGGGCTTCCTGCAGCAGGCCATTGATGCCGGGGTCGATGCCTTTGTGTCCGGGGAGATCAGCGAGCCAACGGTGCATCTGGCTCGTGAAAGCGGTGTTCATTATTTTGCCGCAGGCCACCATGCCACGGAACGGGGAGGTCCCGCTGCGCTTGGCTTGCACCTGGCACAACGGTTTGGGCTTTCCGTGGAATTTATCGACCTGCCCATTCCCGTCTAGCCAGTGGTCTTAAGGCAGGGGGCGGTATGCCACCGCCGTCCTGCTGCACAGCTTCAGCCTTCGATAACGCCTTCATCACGCAACAGCGCTATTACGGCCCTGGGGTTGGCCTCTTTGATCTTGATGCCAAATGGTGCCTCAGATTCACCCGCGATAATGGCAATCAACCCGGCCGCTTCAAGATAAGGTGCCACAGCAAGCGCGTCCTCTGGTCTGATAATCACACTGACATGGCCGAGATCGAATAAAGCCCGCTCGATCTTCACGGCTTGTTCGGCTGCATTCTCGACCGCCAAAACCAGTGAAACCGGCTGCTGACGATAGCGTGCCTGGCGCTCGGTTTCGCTGACCGGGTGGCTGTCGGAAACTTCAGCCGCGCTTTCGATCATGCCGGCCCCTACCGTGATGTTGCTCAGCCGATCAATCACGATAAAGGCGCCTGTCGCCCGATGGCTGCGATAGGGGTCGGCAACAATGGTTCTGTTCAATTGCAGCCTGACGTCACCTATACCGTTGAGAGGCAGAGTCTCGGTTGCCATTGTATTCAAATTGTTGACGTCAATCTGACGGTCGAGTCGGGTGAACTGACCGGTAGCGGTCTGTGTGCCTACCTTGAAGTCGTATTGGCGACCGGGGACCATTGATTCGTCGTGCATCCACACCAGCTTGGCTTGAAATGCCTGGGCGACAAGGGGAGCCTGGTTCGCCCCAACAAGCATGTCACCGCGGCTAATGTCGATCTCATCCGTCAGCGTCAGGGTGATTGCCTGGCCTGCATGAGCCCGAGGCAAGTCGCCGTCGAATGTCACGATGCGTTCAACCGTAGATGACAGGCCGCTTGGCAAGACGTTGATTCGATCACCGGGCTTGATTTCACCGGACGCCACGGTACCGGCAAAACCCCGGAAATCAAGATCGGGCCGGTTGACATACTGGACCGGCAGACGGAACTGGCTCTGATCGCTGTCACGATTGATCTCAAGCGTTTCAAGCAATTCGATCAGTGTCGGCCCCGGGTACCAGGGTGAGCGTTCGCTGAGGGTGACCACATTGTCACCGTCGAGCGCCGAGATAGGTACGAAGCGGATATCGGGCAGGTTCAATTGTTCGGTAAACGCCAGGTAGTCAGCCTGAATCTCTTCAAAGCGTGCCTGGCTGAAGTCAACCAGATCCATCTTATTGACCGCCACGATAACGTGTTTCAGACCCAGCAAGCTGGCAATATAACTGTGCCGGCGTGTCTGTGTTTGCACACCATAACGGGCATCGATCAGGATAATGGCCAGGTCACTGGTGGACGCGCCCGTTGCCATGTTCCGGGTGTACTGTTCATGGCCCGGCGTGTCGGCAATGATGAATTTACGTTTGTTCGTTGAGAAGTAACGGTAGGCTACATCGATGGTGATGCCTTGCTCGCGCTCTGCCTGAAGGCCGTCTACCAACAGAGCCAAATCTATTTTTTCACCGGTTGTGCCTGATTTACGGCTGTCTTTCTCGATCGCCGCCAACTGGTCTTCATAGATCATTTTTGAGTCGTGTAACAGTCGCCCGATCAGGGTGGACTTGCCGTCGTCGACACTGCCGCAGGTCAGAAAACGCAGCAGTTCTTTCTGTTCGTGTTGCTTCAGATACTCATCAATGTCTTGTGCAATTAAATCGGACTGGTGTGCCATGGGTCTTGGTTCCTCAAGCAGTGCGCCGGCTATGCGGATTGGCGCTCAACGGACATCTGTCGGGGTGAGTCGGTCTTGAATCAGAAATAGCCTTCCTGCTTTTTCTTCTCCATCGAACCCGACGAATCGTGGTCGATTGCACGACCCTGGCGTTCGCTGGTTGTGGTCAGCAGCATTTCCTGAATGATCTCCGGCAGTGTGGTTGCCGTCGATTCCACCGCTCCGGTCAGTGGGTAGCAGCCCAGTGTTCTGAATCGGACTTGTTTGTGCTGCACCGCCTCGCCCGGGCGCAGCTTCATGCGGTCATCGTTGACGTTCAGCAACATGCCATCTCGCTCAACAACCGGACGTTCGGCTGAGTAGTACAGCGGCACGATCGGGATAGACTCCAGATGGATGTACTGCCAGATATCCAACTCGGTCCAGTTGGAAAGGGGGAATACCCGAATGCTCTCGCCCCGGTTAATCTTGCCGTTGTAGATGTTCCACAGCTCCGGGCGCTGGTTCTTGGGGTCCCAGCGGTGGTTTCTGTCACGGAACGAATACACCCGTTCCTTGGCCCGCGACTTTTCCTCGTCGCGCCGGGCGCCACCAAAGGCCGCATCAAAGCGGTGCAGATCCAGAGCCTGCTTGAGCGCCTGAGTCTTCATGATGTCGGTATGCTTGGCACTGCCATGGTCGAACGGGTTGATGCCCTGGCGGACGCCGTCTTCGTTGCGGTGGACGATCAGGTCAAGTTCATACTCCTCAACCAGCCGGTCGCGGAATTCATACATTTCCTTGAACTTCCAGCCGGTATCGACGTGCATCAGTTTGAAAGGCAAGCGCCCCGGGAAGAATGCTTTGCGGGCAAGATGCAGCATGACAGCCGAGTCTTTGCCGATGGAGTAGAGCATGACGGGGTTGTCGAACTCCGCGGCTACTTCACGAATGATATGAATGCTCTCAGCTTCAAGCTGTTTGAGATGGGTAAAGACGTCGTGTGACATAGTTCGTCCAGTGCAGATGTGATCTGGGCGAACTATATCAAAGCTTTTTGTTATTGTTGTTAGGCTTTTAAGATCGTTTGGGAATAGATCTATCGCGACTTTTTAGGATCCTGCTCTTGTTTGGCATTGGCGTCGCCAGCGTCCGCTGCTTCTTCCACCCGGGTAAATCCGAAAGATTCCGACAACATGCCGATGTCTTTGGGGGTTTTCGTGGCGTAGTCACGTGGCATGTCGAACTCATTGGTGGTTTTTGAAGGCTGAGGAGCCAGATCCTGCAAGTCTTCACCGCCGGCTCTGGCCGATTCCAGACGATATTCCGGTGCAACCAACTGATCGGCACCCTGATTCAGGTGATCGCGAATGCTGGCGTAACTCTGGTTCAGGTTGTCGATCAGTTCAGTGGTGCGGCTAAAATGCTCGGTTACATTGATCTGATAGTTCTGATGTTGACGCTTCAGGTCCTCCAGTTGACGCTTCAGACCAGTTGGATCCTCTCCCTGCGCTTTTCCCCAAAGGCGGCTTAAGACTGCACCGGCGAGCAGCGCAATGACGATAATGACGATAAAGGTGATCCAGTCCAATTCAAGCATTGTGTTCTCCATTAAACGTTTTCTAAGACACAGTATAGATGAAGCGAAGCGCCTTTCGTGCTGCCCCGGAGGGCAGGTATGTCAGTATAAAGCCTTTAAAAATGCGTGGTGCGAGAAACATTTGTGCCTGACAGTCATTGATTGTGCAAATGGTTCCCGTAAAATTCCGACCCTTCCACACCCTGCCCGGAGCACCGGATGAGTACACCCTGGACGCGTTATCAGGCCGATCTTAACAAAGAGGGCTTCTCCCATGATCCGGCTCAGGAAGAAGCCGTCAAGGCATTGCAGCAACTTTACGACCAATTGATAGCGCAGCGGGCTGAAGAAGCCAGTATTACAGGTCGCTTTAGCCGCCTGTTCATCAAGCAAAAAGAACCAGTCACTGGCTTGTATTTTTGGGGTGGCGTGGGTCGCGGCAAGACCTATTTAATGGATACCTTTTTCGACACCCTGCCATTTGACGATAAGCGACGCATGCATTTTCACCACTTTATGCGTCGCGTGCACCGCGGGTTGACGGATCATCGCGGGCAGGCCAACCCACTGGAAGGGGTGGCAGAAGAGATCAGTCACGAGGCGCGCGTTCTTTGTTTTGACGAGTTCTTTGTCTCCGACATTGGTGATGCCATGATTCTGGCTAATCTGCTTCGCGCATTGTTCAAACGAGGTGTCACGCTCGTGGCCACCTCCAACATTGAACCGGATGGGCTCTATAAAGATGGCCTGCAGCGCGCTTTGTTTTTGCCCGCGATTGAGCTGGTTAAGAAGTATACGCGGGTGATGAATGTCGATGGGGGGATTGATTACCGGTTGCGGACCCTGACCCAGGTGAAGATATTCCACACCCCTGCTGATGCTGATGCCGAGGCATCACTGGCCTCCAGCTTCGAAAAGCTTGCGCCGGATTTGGAAGAAGTTGAAGAACGGCAGCCGCTGGATGTCCTTGGACGGAACATCGAAACCCAGCGATTGTGCGAAGATGTTGTCTGGTTTGATTTTGATGCCCTTTGCGACGGGCCCAGAAGCCAGAACGACTATATAGAGATAGCTCAATGCTTCCATGCGGTGCTGATCAGTAATGTACCTGTGTTTCATGGCAAGAATGATGACAAGGCCCGGCGCTTTATTAATCTGGTCGATGAATTTTACGATCGCCAGGTTAAGTTGTTGATGAGTGCAGAGGCAGACATTGAGTCACTCTATCAGGACGGGCGTCTTGGGTTTGAATTCAGGCGAACCGTCAGCCGTCTACAGGAAATGCAATCGGAGGAATACCTTGCCAAAGCGCACCGGGGTTAATTTGTCTGATGGAACGCCTGAGCTGGTTCTTTCCGATTTGCACCACCGGATAACTGGAGTCAGTGCGTCTATACGCGCTGTACTGCCAAAACTGGGTGAGCATTACCCATTGATGTTTTTGGCCCGCCGCGCTGAAGGTAGTGTTACCGCGTGTTCATTGTGGAGTGGTTTTCGCGAAATGGCCCGGGCACCCGTCGGTCGGCCATTTCGTATCTGGCATGTGCGCCGGAACAATGAAATGTTCTGGGGAATCCTGGCCCGGGATGTTTGTAGGTTGCCGGTGAAATTGGTATTTACCAGTGCGGCTATCCGCAGTCACAGCTGGTATCCGAGACAATTGATTGCCCGCATGGACGCCGTTATTGCGACAAGCGATCGGGCAGCCGAATACCTGTCGGACGTGGCGGCAGTTGTGCCCCATGGTGTAGACATCGAACGGTTTGAGAAGCATGAATCGAATGGCATGGCCAGCGATATAGAAGCCTGGGCCCGGTACCCAGTGAGGCTGGGTATGATTGGTCGGGTACGGCCTGAAAAAGGTACTGACCTCTTTGTTGACGCCCTCTGTAGCACATTACCAAATCATCCGCTGGCCTGCGCTGTTGTGGCCGGCAAGGTGACATCCAAATATAAGGGGTTTGCTGACCAACTTAGGCGTAGGCTGGCTGCTGCCGGAATCCTGGATCGTGTGTTTTTTCTGGATGAGGTTGGCTCAGAACAGATGCCGGAACTATACGGGCAGCTTGATATCGTCTGTGCGCCAGCGCGTTATGAAGGGTTTGGTCTGGTGCCGATAGAAGCCATGGTGTCTGGGACGGCAATTATCGCCAGTCGCACTGGTGCCTACGAGGCTATGGTGGATGAAGGTGGTACGGGTTTTCTGGTTGATCTTGATTCCTCTAGCCAGGTAGCTGATGCGATCGAACGCTTGTTGTCTGATCCTGACTTACTGGATCGATTGAAGCAGGCAGGTCGCGCTAAGGTGCGTCACCAGTTTAGTCTGGATATCGAAGTAGCGGGTATTTCCCGGGTCTATGAAAGTTTATGGCATAAGGCTTCACACAAAGCTTGACTGGCTAGGCTGCATCTTTATAATGCGCCTCCGCTGTCACCGAACAGCGGCTCCAACCGGCTCGGATGCCAGATGAAGTGAAGACTCTAAAGAACTGATTCTAAAGAACATTTCTTAAAAAAAGAGTTGACACATTGGAGCGGAGGCGTAGAATACGCGCCTCTTCAAACGGCAAGCCAAACGCGCTGTCGTCGATCTTTAACATTGGGAATCAAGTAATTCGTGTGGGCGCTTGTAGGTCGACGCTGAATCGGACGCTTTAGTACGGATCACTCCGGTGAGAAGTCTTAAGTGAAAGAGGAAGCATAAAGAATTGTCTTTCCTAGAAAGACACTCGATCTGTAAGCGACCTGTCAATGAATTCATTTGTTGAAAGGCGCCTTTTGGTTTCGGCCAGAGGGTAGCTTGCGTCGAGCAAGATTGGGCGGATGCCTTCGGGTATCTGCCGAACGATTTAAACTGAAGAGTTTGATCATGGCTCAGATTGAACGCTGGCGGCAGGCCTAACACATGCAAGTCGAGCGGTAACAGGGGTAGCTTGCTACCCGCTGACGAGCGGCGGACGGGTG
>NZ_AUIH01000001.1:27700-279102 GCF_000423605.1 Saccharospirillum impatiens DSM 12546 | reverse complement strand
ACAATGCTCTCCCAGATGGGCTCCAGGGGGTCTTTGCGGGTACGCCAGTCTCGCTGACGCTTATTGTGCTGGTTACGGTCGATCCGGCGTGCGGACCGTTCAGAAATCCCCGCTTTGGCGGCTGCGACGGTCTGGAGCTGTGCTTTGCGATGTTCCATATATAACTTGGCCTGTTGCTCTGTAATGGCTTTGCCTGACACAGCGAACCCTCCGTTCTGCTGTGCCAAACCTTATCAGATCAACCGGCCAAGATAGTTGTCGCTGGACCGGACAAGTTAATTGTCGCTCAATACCGGACCTTTAAAAGCCTTTTAGGGCTGTCCATTCGGGAGGCCCGCGGGCTTTTCTCATAGCCAGTTTATTCAATTATTAAGGGCGCCTGTTAAATACACTGACAGTACATTTTGTGTAGCAGGAGTCGCCAATGAACTGTCCGGATAATAGCTATTTGTCGCAGACGCCAATGCTGGACTACGACCACGCCAGCCTTCAGGCGTTGATCAAAGCGAAACGCTGGGGCGAGTTGTCGCCTTATGACGCCATCGGCGCGATCTATACCTTTGTGCGGGACGATATCCGCTTTGGGTACAATATCGACGACACCATTCCCGCCAGCCAGGTGCTCAAAGACGGGTATGGACAGTGCAACACAAAAGGCACTTTACTGATGGCGCTGCTCCGGGGCGTTGGCATTAGCAATCGCTTCCACGGCTTCACCATATACAACGAGCTGCAGCGTGGTGCCATTCCCTGGTATTTATTCGCGCTTGCCCCTGAACGCATCGTTCATAGCTGGGTGGAAGTTTACCTGGACGGTCGCTGGATCAACCTTGAAGGCTACATTATCGACAGGGCTTATTTAGGCCAGATCCAGGCGCGATTTGCTGATGAATGTAAAACGTTTTCGGGGTACGGCGTCGCCACGCCCTGCCTGGCTAAGCCACCCATTGATTGGCACGGGGAAAACACCTATATACAAAATGAAGGTATTGCTGATGATTTCGGTGTTTACGCTCGGCCGGACGATTTCTATCCCACTCACAGTAATTTGGCCGGGGTGAGGAAGTGGCTATTCCGATACCTCTTCCGCCATTTAATGAACCGTAACGTCGACCGTATTCGTAAACGGGGGATCGGCGGTCGGGCAAGATAGCCCTTAGAGGAAAATGGTAAAACCAATGCCTCGACACGAGACTGCAAAAGCTTATATAGAGGCTACTTGTGGCAGTCGTAGGCGTGTGCATCCGTGTCCGTGAGACCTGCTGTCGTTTCCAGATCACGCACTAACATGGCCTAGTAGCAGTCTGTTGAAATTCGTCCAAAGTCGGTAGCTTGCGACCGGAATATGGACGTTCCGGCAAAATCGAAATTTTGGGTTATAGCGTGTTGAAAAAGGCACTAAGCCTTTTTCAACAACCTGGTAAAAGATCAGGAATTACCGTGAAGCCGAAGGCCAATGCAAAACGCCCCCATGCACATTCGCAACCTTCTCATGCCCGGCATCTTTCAAAATACCAATAGCCAGTGACGACCGCTTTCCAGAGCGGCACAGGGTTACCACCGGCTTGTCAGTCGGCACTTCGCCGACGCGGTCACGCAATTCGTCAAGCGGAATAAGAATCAGGTTATCCAGCTCCTTCAGCTCAGGCTCAACGGATTCACTCTCGTCACGCACATCCAAAATCGTGACGGAGGGCTGGTTCTGAATCACCCACTCCGGCTCCACTTCCGGAAAGCCAGCCAGCGTCATGCGCAAATCGGCCCAGTCCTGTTCTTCTGGCAACTGACCATTTTCAGGCTTTCCGGAGCGCATGTTGTTCGGCAAGGCTTCGTCGATTTTCTTCGGGTGTGGCAGTTGCATCGCGTTCATGTAACCGACAAAGTCATGCTCGTTGGAGTCGCCACCGACGCGGGCGTTAAACTCTTTTTCCTCTGCGACCGAGGTGCAGGTGCGTCCGTTGTAGTCGTGTGCCGGGTAGATGGTGCAGTTGTCTGGGAGCGTAAAAATTTGCTCATTGATCGACTTATACAATCTGGCCGGGTCACCCTGCTGAAAATCACTGCGGCCGCAGCCACGAATCAGCAAGGCATCGCCGGTAAAAGCTTTGCTCTGATCTTGGAGCACATAGGTCATGCAGCCACTGGTATGGCCGGGTGTTGAACGGGCCTGCAGCGATATTTTGCCCACGCCAATGGTTTGACCGTCTTTAATCGGGATGTCTACGTTTTCAGCCTCTACGGCTTCTCCCGAAGCAATCTGGCAGCCGGACTTCTGCTTCAGCACCCAGGCAGCGGTGATATGGTCGGCGTGGGCATGGGTATCTACGACCAGTTTCAAGTCGAGTTTCAATTCCCGAATCAGTGCCAGGTCGCGCTGTACTTGCTCGAACACCGGGTCAATCAGCAAGGCTTCGCGCGTGGTCTCATCACCCAGCAGGTAGGTATAAGTCGAAGAGGTTGCATCGTAAAGCTGTCTGAAAATCATAAGAGCTCCTTCAGCTAAGGCTTAATACATTAGAGTTTAATAATATACAGGATACTGGCACTTTCAACCCCCTATTTCGGTAACAGGCAAGCCTCCGTAGCCCAGGTACGGTAAACTGCCGCCCAGTCGGCATAACCGGAGACCACATCATGAAAGCCAGCCTCAAGAACGCCCTGACGACGCCTGCCCGGGGTAAATCACGCGCAACCCATGCGTCAGCGTTGCATATTCTGGTTCGTGATGAGAAAAAGGCCCAGGAACTGCTGGGTAAACTGAAAAAAGGAGCCGACTTCGACAAACTGGCCCGCCAGCATTCAACGTGCCCGTCGGGCAAACGCGGTGGCGACCTGGGCGAATTCAAACGCGGCGCCATGGTTCCTGCCTTCGATAAGGCGGTATTCACTGGAAAGCCCGGCGACCTGGTTGGGCCGGTAAAAACCAAATTTGGTTACCATGTGATCAAAGTACTGTATCTGAAGTAATATCCAACAAGCAGCCTACCTCAACTGGCTGTCTTTACTGCCACGGCGGTTATACAGGCTTTGTCCGGCTGCTTCCTGGTCATGTTCGGCCTGACAATTCACACAGAAACGCACACCAGGCACGGCCATGCGCCGGGCTTCGGGAATGGGCGCCTCGCACTCTTCACAGAACTCGGCACTGTCGCCTGTCGGCATCTGGTTGCGCACGCGTTCAATGGCATCGTTCACGGTGGATTCGATCTGTTCGTTTACCGCGCCGTCTCCAGCCCAGCCACTGGCCATAATGAACCGTCCCCCGTTATTGATTAGACTAATAAAGTAGGCGGTCGGTACCAGATATCAAGGGTGATTTTGGCAATCACCGTCGCCGAGTTACTGTATGAGCCCCATCAAACCGTCATACATCAGCTTGCCACCGGCGGCGACCAGCAACACATAGCACACCCAGTAAAACAGACCTTCATTGATGCGGTGATGCATGTACATGCCCAGCCGAACGCCGATAGGCGCCAGAATCACGAGTGCCAGGGACGTCATCAGGTTGCTGCTGTCGAGCAGCCCTATCCAGGCATAGGGAATGAGCTTTACGTAATTCACAACGGTAAAAAAGATGACCGTGGTGCCGACAAACACCGTTTTATTCATTTGCTGGGGCAGCAGATACATATTGATTGGCGGGCCACCGGCGTGAACGCTGAAGCTGGTCAGGCCGGCAATGGAGCCGTAGATCCAGCCGGCAATTTTACTGACCGGCTTGGCTTCCGGAGGGCGACCGCGCAGTTGTTGCAGGACCCAGTTCAACGCAAACACCAACGCGATAAGCCCGACAAACAGCTTGATGTGATCGTCAGACAAGTACTGATACGTCGCCGCCCCAACGCCTATACCAAGCAGGGATGCCGGTAGGATAATGCGCAGGTTTGCCTTGTCGTAGACCCCCCGGAACCCCCAGACCGCGAACAAATCCATCACACAGAGGATGGGCAACAAAATCGCTGCCGCCTGGCTGGGAGAGATGACCAAAGCCATCATCGGTACGGCTACGAGCCCCAACCCTCCGCCCATACCCCCTTTGGAAAGGCCATATAACAAGGTAGCGGGAACGGCGAACACATAGAAAATCGGATCAGTAATCATCAGCGCCTGACAGAGTTCGACAAATCTAATCGCCATCATACGCACAGCGTGGCGGTGTCGCGAGCAACGGGGCGTTGCGAAACCGCTTCATTCTTTCAGGATTGACTCAAACTCGTTGACATACGTTTTTTCATATATATGATTTTTCAAATCAACTAGCTATGGGGCCTTGTGATGAGCTCAAAACAGCGTGTTCTCTTTATCTGTACCGCCAATTCGGCCCGCTCACTGATGGCGGAGGTGCTGATGCGCGATATGGCGGGCGACCGCTACGAGGTTGCCAGTGCCGGTCTGGAACCGAGCCAGGCTGACTTGCGCGCCTTGCGAGCTCTAAAAAGTGCCGGAGTGCCCACCGAAGGGTTACGTTCCAAGTCGTTGGGAGATGTGCTGGCTGAGCCGTTCGACATTGTCATCACCCTCTGCAACAAAGCTACGCTCGAATGCCAGTCGGTTCAGGGCACGCGACAAACTCTGGCCTGGGATTTTGAAGACCCGGTCACCCGCGCCGGTTTGCGGCCTTTTGAGACCACCCTGAACGAATTGAGCGAACGCCTGAAAATGTTCCTGCTGATTCAGGGCAAACCCTTTCGCGCCCGACAGCACAGCCTTACCCCCCTGGTATTTTTCAAAAACCTGGCTGAAGACACCCGGCTGCGATCCTTGCTGCTCATTCACAGCCAGCAAGAGTTGTGCGTCTGTGAGCTGACCGAAGCCCTGCAGGAAAGTCAGCCAAAGATTTCACGGCACCTGGCGCAGTTGCGCACAACCGGGCTATTACAGGACAGACGTAACGGCCAGTGGGTGTTCTATTCCATTAACCCGAACCTTCCCGACTGGTGCCTGACGGTACTGGACGACACCCTTGCCGCCAATGAAAGCTGGATTGAAGACGATGTGAATCGATTGCTGGCCATGGGTGACCGGCCCGAGCGCACTGAGAAATGCTGCCCGCCCGAAACCAGCCACACAAAAAAAACCCAACAGGGCCACCAATAATGCCTACCTTTGAACGCTTTCTGTCACTCTGGGTTGCCCTGGCAATAATGACTGGTGCTGCTCTGGGCTGGTTGTTCCCCCCCTGTTTGAAGTTGTTGCCCGCCTGGAGTTTGCCCATGTCAATCTGGTCATCGCCGTATTCATCTGGCTGATGATTTACCCAATGATGGTACAGATCGACTTTTCGTCACTGCGCCAGGTGGCGGATCGGCCCAAAGGGCTTGCACTGACGCTGGTGGTTAACTGGCTGATTAAGCCGTTCACCATGCTGGCCATGGGCTGGCTGTTTTTCAGGGTGATTTTTGCCCCCTGGGTGGATCCGGCTACGGCTACCGAGTACATCGCCGGTATGGTCCTGCTTGGGGTAGCGCCCTGCACCGCCATGGTGTTTGTCTGGAGCCAGTTGACCCGTGGCAACCCCAATTACACCCTGGTACAGGTATCGGTAAACGATCTGATCATGATCGTTGCCTTTGCGCCGCTGGCGGCCTTTCTGCTGGGTGTTACCGATATTCAGGTGCCCTGGTCGACGCTGATGCTGTCGGTCGTTCTGTACGTCGTGTTTCCGCTCATCGCCGGCGTACTGACTCGCAACTGGCTGAACCGCAACGGCAAGGCCGACCAACTGAGTTCTTTTCTGGCCAATATCAAACCCTGGTCCATTCTCGGGTTGCTGGCGACGGTAACGCTGTTGTTCGGTCTGCAGGCCGAGACCTTGCTGGAGCAACCGCTCGCCATCGGCATGATTGCCATACCGTTAACACTCCAGACATATGGCATCTTTATCATCGCCTTTATTGGCGCCTGGTGGTTGCGGTTGCCGCACACCATAGCGGCACCGGCCTGCCTGATCGGCTCGTCGAATTTCTTCGAGCTGGCGGTTGCTGTGGCCATTTCATTGTTCGGGCTGCACTCCGGTGCGGCGCTGGCCACCGTTGTGGGCGTGCTGGTTGAAGTACCGGTGATGCTATCACTGGTCGCCATCGCCAACCGCACCCAGCCTTTTATGGATCGGCGTTCGGCGTCCTGAACTGACGCATTTTCTGTTACCCGTGGAGACACATCATGACCCTGAAAATTGGCATCAATGGCTTTGGCCGCATCGGTCGTCTGGCATTACGCGCTGCCTTTGACTGGCCGGATGTCGAATTTGTAAAAATCAATGATCCGGCGGGCGACGCTGCAACTCATGCCCACCTGCTCAATTTCGATTCAGTACACGGTATCTGGAAGCACAACGCCACCTCAGAAGGCGACACCATTCACATAGGTGAGCAGCCCATCAGTGTCAGCCAGAGCAAAACGATTGCCGATACCGACTGGTCGGGCTGCGATGTCGTCATTGAAGCCTCAGGCAAGATGCGCGATATCGATTTGTTAAATGGATATATTGAACAAGGCGTCGGCCGTGTTGTGGTAACAGCGCCGGTGAAACATCCCGATGTACTCAATGTCGTCGTCGGTGTGAATGACGACCGCTACGATGCGTCAAAACATCGCATTGTGACGGCCGCATCCTGCACCACCAACTGTCTGGCGCCGGTGGTTAAAGTCATTCACGAAAAGCTCGGTATTCGTCATGGCTCCATGACCACCATTCACGACCTGACCAACACCCAAAGCATTCTGGATACGCCACACAAGGATCTGCGCCGGGCGCGAGCCTGCGGAACCAGCCTGATTCCAACCTCTACCGGCTCGGCAACCGCCATTATTGAGATCTTTCCGGAACTTAAAGGGCGACTGAATGGTCACGCTGTTCGGGTACCACTGGCCAATGCCTCACTGACTGACTGTGTGTTTGAGGTTGAACGTGCTACGTCGGCCGGGGAAGTCAACGCACTGTTAAAACAAGCGGCCGAAGGCGAACTCAAAGACATTTTGGGCTATGAAGAACGCCCGCTGGTATCGGTCGATTATAAAACCGACCCTCGTTCAAGCATCATTGATGCCTTGTCTACCATGGTCATCAATGACACTCAGGTGAAACTCTACGCCTGGTACGACAATGAATGGGGTTACGCCAATCGCACCGCAGAGCTGGCGCGTATGGTAGGGCTCAGCGACCAATGATGCGGCTGCGCGACTTGTCTGCCGGTGTGCGCCAATACCTGGTAGTGACCGGCAATTACTGGGCGTTTACCCTGACCGACGGTGCCTTGCGTATGTTGGTCGTGCTGCACTTTCACAGCCTCGGTTACTCGCCCCTGGAAATCGCGTTGCTGTTCTTGTTTTACGAATTTTTCGGCATTGTCACCAACCTGGTCGGTGGCTGGCTGGGAGCCAGACTCGGGTTGAACAAGACCATGAACGTCGGGCTCGGCTTACAGATCATTGCGTTGTCGATGTTGCTGGTACCCGCGACCTGGTTGACCGTACCCTGGGTCATGGCGGCCCAGGCGTTATCCGGCATTGCCAAAGACCTGAACAAGATGAGCGCCAAGAGCTCGATCAAACTGCTGGTGCCGGGTGATCAGCAGAGCCGGCTATACCACTGGGTTGCCGTGCTCACCGGGTCAAAAAATGCGCTCAAAGGTGTCGGCTTCTTTATGGGGGGTGCTCTGCTTGCCTGGCTCGGTTTTCGCGGTGCCGCCGGGGTCATGGCGGTCGCCTTGTCGCTGGTCTTTGCGCTTAGCTTGCGACTGCTCAAACAGGATCTGGGCAAAGCCAAAAACAAACCCAAGTTCAGCCGGATGTTTTCCAAGAGCCCGGCGATCAATGTGTTGTCGGCCGCTCGGCTGTTTTTGTTTGGCGCCCGGGATGTCTGGTTTGTCGTTGCCTTGCCGGTGTTTCTCAGCCAGGTTCTCGGCTGGCCACACCTTCAGGTCGGCGGCTTTATGGCGTTGTGGGTTATCGGCTATGGTCTGGTGCAATCACAGGCACCCCGCTTGACGGGGAAACGCTCCGGTCAGGTGCCCGGGCGCAACGCCACCATAACGTGGGCCCTGGTATTGGCGGTTATTCCGGCAGGCATCGCTGTTGGTCTGATGACGATGAGCGACGTAACCGCCGTTTTAATTGGCGGCTTGCTCGTGTTCGGTGTTTTATTTGCGGTTAACTCGTCATTGCACAGTTATTTGATCGTTAGCTACGCCGATGCCGATGGTGTGTCGTTGGATGTCGGCTTTTACTACATGGCCAATGCTGGCGGACGCTTGCTGGGTACAGTGTTGTCGGGATGGTTGTATCAGGCTTACGGGCTGGAAATGTGTTTGTGGGTGTCGGCCGGGTTTGTTGCGTTGGCGGCGGTGATTTCGGTTTGGCTGCCGATAGTCAGGTCACCTTCAGGTGAGACGGTAGGTGCCTGATGGAACCCGTTAACTCCTGCAAACAAAGCAGTAACGGCTGCGCCGCCCCCTCTCTCTAACTCTCTCCCCCTGTGGTGGAGAGAGGATCAGCAAGAGCAACGTCGCTGGCCATTGACATAGGTTTTATTCACCAAGGGAAATACTCCCTCTCCCGTCCCACGGGAAAGGTTCGGGGAGAGGGAACGCTTCTATTTACTGCACACCCATGCTGCGCAAATACTCTTCGTAATTGCCGGTGAAATCAGTAATACCGCTCGGCTGCATGTCCAGAATCCGCGTCGCCAGCGACGAAACAAATTCACGGTCATGGCTGACGAAAATCAGCGTGCCAGGATAATTTTCCAGCGCCAGGTTCAACGCCTCGATGGATTCCATATCCAGGTGGTTGGTCGGTTCGTCCATCAGCATGACGTTGGGTTTGGTCAGAGTCAGCTTACCGAACAGCATGCGGCCCTGTTCACCACCGGAAATAACCTTCACCGATTTGCCAATTTCATCGCCAGAGAACAGCATGCGGCCAAGGGCACCGCGCACCATCTGCTCACCCTGGGTCGTCCATTGCGACATCCACTCGAAGAGTGTGGCGTCGTGGGCAAAATCGTCGGTGTGGTCCTGTGCGAAGTAACCCACATCGGCGCTGTCGGTCCACTTCACTTCACCGGCTTGCGGCGTCAGGCTGCCCGCCATCACATTGAGTAAGGTCGTCTTGCCAATACCATTGGGACCGATAATAGCAATGCGCTCACCGGCTTCGACCTTGACGCTCAGTTTCTTGAACAATTGAGCATCCGGTTCATAACCAAAGGTCAGGTCGGTCAGGGTAACGGCCTGGCGATGCAGTTTCTTTTCCTGATCAAAGCGAATGAAAGGGCTGATTCGGCTTGAAGGCTTAACCTCAGCTAGCTGGATCTTATCGATCTGCTTGGCGCGAGAGGTCGCCTGCTTGGCTTTGGAAGCGTTGGCTGAGAAGCGGCTGACGAAGGTTTGCAGTTCAGCGATCTGTGCTTTCTTTTTCGCGTTGTCTGACAGCAACTGTTCACGAGACTGAGTGGCAGCGGTCATGTATTCGTCATAATTGCCCGGGAACAGGCGCAGCTCGCCGTAATCCAAATCGGCCATGTGCGTGCACACGCTGTTCAGAAAGTGACGGTCGTGCGAAATGATGATCATGGTGCTGTTGCGCGCCACCAGAATGCTTTCCAGCCAGCGAATGGTGTTGATGTCCAGGTGGTTGGTTGGCTCATCGAGCAGCAGGACGTCGGGGTCGGAAAACAGAGCCTGTGCCAGCAAGACCCGCAATTTCCAGCCAGGTGCCAGGGCACTCATCGGGCCGTTGTGCTGCTCCAGAGGTATATCCAGCCCGAGCAACAGTTCACCGGCACGGGAATCGGCGGTATAGCCATCCATTTCAGCGAAAGCGACTTCAAGTTCCGCTACCGCCATGCCATCGTCTTCGCTCATTTCCGGCAGTGAGTATATGCGCTCACGCTCGGCTTTAACGCGGGACAATTCGGTATGGCCCATGATGACCGTATCGATCACGGTTTGATCTTCAAAGGCAAACTGATCCTGACGCAGCTTACCCAGGCGAGTATTGGGCGCGAGCATCACCTGCCCATTGGTTGGTTCCAGGTCGCCGCCCAGAATTTTCATAAAGGTCGACTTACCGCAGCCATTGGCACCAATCAGGCCGTAGCGGTTGCCGTTGCCGAATTTGACAGAGACATTTTCGAACAGGGGTTTGGCCCCGAACTGCATGGTGATGTTAGCGGTAGAGATCAAAGCGAAAACCTATCGACAGTGGCGCATGGCAACAGGCCTGCGCGAAATGGGCGGGCATTGTACAGTTTTCGTGCGTCAATAGGCAGGGGGAGGCTGCAGCAATTGTGTAACCGGTTCAGAGCAGGGTGGAAACAACCATGCATTAAAAAAGGGCGCCGCAGCGCCCTTTAGCAGGTTGTTGAAAAAGACATTCCGCCTTTTCCAAAACACGATAACCAAACAAGGTGATGATGCTTATCTGGCGAAATCAAAGATTTACCGTCATCGATTTCGCCGAACCATCCATGCTCAGGTAGCCGGCAACTGCGGCCTACTCAGCCTTTGCGGCCTTCGATGCTCAGCTTGCCAGGGCCCATGGCGACAATGAACAGGAAGCCACCGGCAATGGCGAGGTTCTTGTACAGAGAGATAATTTGCATCTGATCAGACGGATCGAAGTGAAACAATACACCCGATACCACACAGAAACCGGCCAACAGCAACGCGCCAATGCGTGCCTGGTAGCCAATCAGGACAGCCAGGCCACCGAGTACTTCTACCAGAATAGCGGGGTAAATCAGAAATCCGGGGACGCCCATCATTTCCATATAACCTTGCTGGCCTTCCAGGCCGGTAATTTTGCCCAGACCACTCAGAATAAACATAAAAGAGATCAGTACGCGGCCGGCGACCATGGCCAGGGGAGACAGTGCATTCATAGTATTACTCCAGATTGGGTAGTTAAGTGGGTGTCCTGTGGCCAGTGGCCACGAGATGACGCCACTGTAGTTCAGCGCCCAAATCAGAGATATCTAAAGAATTCGAGTTAGTTGATTAAGAAAACTGAAGTCGGCTCTGCCCTGACTCAGGTGCCAAAGAGCGCAGCCGCATTTCGACGAACCTGAGCCATCAGCGAAGTGGGATCGAGCTGACGGGCATCCGCCAACCGGGCTAAGGTCGCAGACCAGTCCAGCAAGGGGTTGTCCGAACCCTTTTGTTCGGCTGGGGTTAGGGTTGACCGGTATTGATCGGGTACTCGCTGATCCGGAGCGTCGGTTTCAACCAGAATACGGTCGGCCGGTATTCGGCTAAAGGCGTCCAGCGTTTTGGATGATTGGAAAATCACACGGCCCGCCCCCAGGCAAAAACCCCGGTCAACGTAGGCCATGGCCTGAGCATAAGGGCCGACAAAACCATGTATCACACCGATAACCGAGGGGGTCTGCTTGAGGCCTTGCAATATGCGGTCGTGCGCTTTGACGGAATGGATGATCACGGGCAACTTGCGTTCACTGGCGATCGCCAATTGAGCGACAAACCAGTCAAACTGGTGCGCTGCGGCGGCGGTTCCGGGGCGGTGCCTGGAAAAATCGAGACCGATTTCGCCGAGGGCAACGCCATCGTTGTGCCGGGCCAGCCAGTTCTCAAGCCGTTGAGTATCAGCCGGGCCATCCGGTAAAAACCAGGGATGATGCCCCGCTGCCAGCAATACCCGCTTATCGTCACCGAACTGCCGATGAGCCTGCTGCCACTGTTCGGGGCCGGTCCCGGGCAGCAGCCAGTGGCCAATGCCGGACAATTGAGCACCGGCCATAAAAGACCCGGCCTGATCCAGAAAATCCAGATGACAGTGACTGTCGAACCCAGTCATCCTGGCACTGCCCCCCTAATCTGCCGATCAGTAGTAGCTGTAGCGATTACGCAGTTCCCGCAGACGGGATTCTGAATTCGCCAGATCACGGATGATATCGTCACGTTGCTGTTCAAGGGTACCCTGTCGCTCTTTCAACAGGGCGATCTCTTCATAAATTACCCGACGTTGCTCTTCCGGTGTACCTGCACCGAACAAAGCAGCTTCTTTTTCCAGCAATTGCTGCTCAATGCGCTGTTGCTCAGCCTCGTTACTGAGTTGCTCTCCTTCCAGATTACTCACTTCGCTGGCGACCTGATAAATCTGGCGGCCGGCTTCGTAGCCATCAAGGAACTCGGGCTCCAACGAGGGCGGGCAAATACCGTTGTACTGGTAGCCACTGCGCGCCCGATTAAACCCGTTTCTCGATGTGCAGAAAACCAGCAAGCCCTCATCGTGCCCATCCTGATAATCGCGCAGATCAGGCGTGACACCATGTTTGGCACAAGCTTCACGATGTGACCCAATGCGTGTTTCAGACTGTCCATTGGCGCCATCTTCATAGCCGATCGAATACCAGTCGGCCGTCATGCACTCTTCTTCACTGAGCGTGGCACATCCGGATAACACCGTCACAGCCGCGAGAACCCATACACCCCAATATTTCATATCTGTTTCCTAAGCAGAGAGCTGACCAACAGGATCGTAATCCAGGCCAAACCAAGGTTTTGACAATCGTTAGCGTTAACCGCTAACGGTGTAAAGCGTGTGTAATAGTTTCTCACAGTTAGCTGAATCCGTCATGAACGACGCTTGGTTGGGGCGTGTCAGGACGTGTGCCGTGAATAGGCACCTTCAGGGATGCGGTGAGGACGCCAGTCTGGCCGGTGCCGCTTGGGCTGATGCAGCAGGTCTTTGATCGATACCCAGTCGATATCCGGGTAGTCGGCCGGGTCGAGGTTGTCGAAAAACGCCAGGGTTTCCGGGTAGGGGTGGCAAATGATCGTCACTGAACCGTTTTTACGCGCCATGCGCAGCGCCAGCTGCCACTGCTGTTCAATAAATTCCGGTGTGGGTTCATGGTCAAGGAACACTTGTCGCCTGTTCCAGGGCACGCCCATTTGCTCGGCCATGCGCCAACCCTGAGTGTTCGAGACCGTTACACTGTCGAAATAAAACCAGTTACGCGCCCGCAATTCGGTCATGACCCAGCCCATAGCTTCGGCATCACGCGTTAAACGGCTGCCCATATGGTTACTGAGCCCCTCTGCGAAGGGCACAGCATCCATGCCCATCGACAGGTTCGCCAGCAATTGCTGATCCCCGTCGTCCCGGGTCAGCCCCAGAGGCCCCAGTGGAAAATCACTCTCGTTCGACATAGGCGCGTGAACAATCACGGTTTTGCCGGCATCCACCGTCGATTCTGCCAGGGGGATCGTGTACGGCAGACCCGGCATGATTGCGATGGTTTGAATGAAGGGGATCTCAATGGCAGTCAGACCTGACTGCCATTGGTTGCCGAGGTCATCGACAACGACAGCCACTTTAGTGCGGTCTGAAGCCGTCGCAAACCCTGCAAGGACGATAAGAAAGGCGCACAGGTTCAAGCAAAGAGCCTGGCGCCCCACGGTCTTAACGCGAGGCATTCAGAACGCGCATGCCTTTCAACAACGTGACTGCCTGGTACAACTGATAGTCGTTGATGAGATCGTTTCCTGCCTCACTATCCGTCTCTGCCGATTCACCGGCCTCTTCGTCATCAGCACCGTCTTCGGTCTCATTTTCGCCCAGCAGATGACCCGCCAGATTGGCTTCCGAGTAGTACGGGTTACCATTTTCCTGGGTCAGTTTCCCGGGGTTTACGATGATATCCGGCTCAATACCCTGAGCCTGGATCGACCGACCGTTCGGTGTGAAATACCGGGCCGTTGTCAGCTTGATCGCATGGTTATCGTTCAACGGCAATATGGTCTGAACGGAACCCTTGCCAAAGCTGCGAGTGCCCATGATCACGCCACGACGATGATCCTGTACGGCACCGGCCACAATTTCCGAAGCTGATGCAGATCCGCCATTGATCAATACCACCAGATTCACGCCATCACTCGGGTCATCTGAATTGGCCTCAAACTCACTGGCCGAATTGGGCAGGCGGCCTTCGGTGTAGACAATCAGGCCCTGGCTGATCAGGGCATCGACGACATCCACTGATGCCTGCAAGACGCCACCCGGGTTATTGCGCAGGTCGAGCACCAAGCCGTCAAGCGCGCCTTCGTTTTCGTCGCGCAGGGATGCCATGGCTTCGATGAAGTCACGGCCGGTACGTTCCTGGAACTGGGATATCCGCACATAGCCGACACCGGGTTCAATCATGCGGTTGCGAATGCTGGTGACCTGGATGATGTCACGGGTAATTTCGATTTCCAGTGGCTGATTTTCACCTTCCCGAGCGACCGTCAGGATGACATCAGTACCCGGACGTCCACGCATCAGATTCACGGCATCGCCAATGGTCATGCCCTTCACCGGTGTATTGTCGATTTGGGTAATCAGGTCACCGGACTGCATACCGGCCCGATAAGCCGGGGTATCATCAATAGGCGCAACAACCCGCACAAAGCCGGTGTCGTCGAGTGATATCTCAATACCCAGCCCACCAAATTCACCGCGCGTACTTTCGCGCAAGTCTTCAAAATCTTCGGGTGTCAGATAATCGGAGTGTGGATCCAGGCCCGACAGCATGCCTTCAATGGCATTCTCGATCAGCTCACTGTCTTCGACATCTTCAACATACGCCTGCTTGATGCGCTCCAGAACCTGCGAGAACATTCGAACGTCGTCGACCGGGAGGCGTGTTTCCACCCGTTCGGCATGAACGCTGCTCGCGATACCGATAGAAACGCCAACGACCAGGGCGGTAATTGCGCTCAACCAGGGACTGCGGATCAACTTCATAACGGTTCCTTTCACATCTGTATTAGGTTGTACTGTATTGGATTGCCTGGCCATGAACATTCACACCTGTCGTTAATGCCCCGGGACCCAGGCCGTAAGTCTAGCGTTTTTCAAGCCAATTGGCCGGATTTTCAGGTCGGCCATTGCGCCGTACCTCAAAATACAAACCACTTTCATCAAAACCACCTGAGGCCCCGGCTTCTGCCAGTGTGTCTCCGGCTTCTACCCATTCACCTACAGTACGCAACAGGGTTTGGTTTCGACCATAAAGCGTCATCAGTCCATCGCCGTGGTCAAGAATGATCAACAGCCCAAAACCATTTAACCAGTCTGAAAACACCACACGCCCATGATGCACGGCCTGTACATCGGTGCCCATGTCTGCAGCCAGCCACCATCCCTGCCACTTCAAACCTGAGTTGTCCTGAGCGGTGTCATAGCGAGCTCGAAGCGATCCTTCCAGCGGCCAGGGCAACCCGCCTCTGACATCGGCCATGTCAATATCGGCCGGGAATTCGAGATTCATGTCCGTCAGTTCCGCTTGCATGCGTTCGACCAGTTGCGTGAGCTGGGTTTGCTCTTCCTGTTTTCGCTCCAGTGACTGCTCTGTTTGCGACGCTTCGGCTTGCAGATTCACAAGAATCTGGGCCCGACGATTCTTTTGACTGGCGGCTTCCGCCTGGGCTTGGGCCAATTCATCGCGGTCACGGCGTAACTGCTCTGCTAGCCGGGTCTGCTCCCGAATCACTTCGCCCAGGCGATTGGACTGTTCAATCCATTGTTGCAACTGATCATTTTGCTGTCGGTTCAAAATCGAAAAATAGTGCATCTGACGGGCCAGATCTTCCGGCCGTTCACCCGACAACAGTAACTTGATCAGGGGCTGATTATTCTGTTTATAGGCCAGACGTAAAATTTCGGCCATGTCTTCACGTTGCTCGTCCAGCTGTTGCTCTAGCCGGATCTGTTCGGTTTCCAGCTCGGTACGCCGGCTGACTGCCTGGCTCAGGCGCCCGGCCAGGTCATTCAATTGACGATTCAACTGGCCCAGGCGCCGCTCGGTCTCTTCCAGAGCCTGACGCTGCTCCGATACGTTCTCACGATTGCGGTTGAGCTGCTGCTGCAAGTCGCCTATCTGTGATTGCAATTGTTCGAGATCCCGCTCACGCAGCGTCAGGTCGTCTTCAGCTACCGAGTAGCCAACCAAGCTGCTGAGTAAAAGCCAGAACAGGGTGCGTTTAAACGCAATCAATTGAAACACAGATACGGCGAACTCATTCAGGTTGGGGTGAGCCCCATCCATGCAGGGGGCGATGACTAACGGGCAGGCTACCGCATGCGCAGCCTCGTTTAAAGTAGAGCCGCAGGCGCGGCCCACTCATTTCATTGTCTTTACGACCTGCGCCGGCCCGCTTCATAGCCTAAGGCTGGAAGAATGGGCCAGCCATCAACCGCGCTGAATCAGACTGGAGCCGGTCATTTCTGCCGGAACTTGCAGTTGCATCATGGTCAGCAAAGTCGGGGCGATATCTGCGAGTCGTCCTTCTTTAAGGCTCACGCCTTCTGCCTGGTTACTGACATACACCAGGGGAACCGGGAAAATGGTGTGGCTGGTCACGGCGCCCCCGGTTTTCGGGTCAACCATCAGTTCGACATTGCCATGATCGGCGGTGATCAGACACTCACCACCCACCTTGAGTGCCGCTGCAGTAACCCGCTCAAGGGCCACATCCAGCGCTTCAACCGCCTTGATGGCGGCGTCCATTTTGCCGGTATGACCCACCATATCACCGTTGGCGTAGTTACAGATCACCAGGTCGTATTTGCCCGACTCGATGGCCTCTACCAGCCTGTCGGTGACTTCCGGTGCGCTCATTTCAGGCTGGAGATCGTAGGTTGCTACTTTGGGCGATGGCACCAGAATCCGGTCTTCTCCGCGATACTCGTCTTCGCGACCACCGCTGAAGAAAAAGGTTACGTGTGCGTATTTCTCGGTTTCCGCGATGCGCAGCTGGTTTTTGCCTTGCTGCTCCATCACCTCGCCCAGGGTATTCACCAGATTTTCAGGCGGATAAGCCACGGGCGCGTCAATGTCTCCAGCGTACTCGGTCAAAGTCGTGAACGTTGCCAGCGCCGGACGCACTGACCGATCCAGTGTGCTGTCAAGCTTATCGTCGGTAAACGCCCGGGTCAGCTCGCGTGCCCGGTCTGGCCGGAAATTCATAAAGACCACAGCATCGCCGTCTTGCAGGGTCACCGGCTGACTTCCGTCAGCACGAATAGAGGTGGCCGGCACAAATTCGTCGTCTTTATCCTGCTCATAAGCAGCATGCAGGGCGTCCATCGGAGTGGACGCCACAATATCAGCGCTACCCCGGGTCAGCAGATCGTAGGCCGCCTGAACCCGCTCCCAACGGCTATCACGGTCCATCGCGTAGTAACGGCCGATCATTGAAACGATCCCACCGACGCCAAGCTTTTCCAGCTTCGCTTCAAGCGCTTCGATCGACGCCAGAGCAGAGCGCGGCGGTGTGTCCCGACCATCCAGAAACGCATGGACATACACCCGCTTGGCGCCCCGCTTCACGGCCAGGTCGACCATGGCGTGAAAGTGATCTTCATGAGCATGCACGCCACCGGGCGACAACAACCCCAGCAAGTGAACCGCTTTATCTTCCTGCACCGCACTGTCGACGGCACCGGTCAGCACCGGGTTCTCGAAAAAATCGCCGTCTTCAATGGCTTTGGTCACCCGGGTCAGTTGCTGATAGACAATTCGCCCGCTGCCCAAATTCATATGACCCACTTCAGAGTTGCCCATTTGCCCGTCTGGCAGGCCAACATCCATGCCGGAGGTGTGAATCAGACTGTGTGGATACTCTTTCCACAACCGCTTCCAGGTCGGCATTTTGGCCTTTTCAATCGCATTCGACGCAGATGTTTCGCTGTATCCGAAACCATCCAGGATCAACAGGACTGCCGGTTTAGCAGGTGCCATGATTCAACCTCCCGATAAAAATGTAGGAAAATTACAATTCAATAAGTGTACTGGCTCTCCGCCCATCTGGCGAATGTTTTGACGAATCAGCCCCATGAAAGGCGGCCATGAAAAAACAGACCTTCTCTATGGGCATATCCGGGCGCTGGTGTATACTGCCGCGCTCACTTTTTCATCGAACTGCAGAGCCCGAATCATGTTGGAGCAAATTTTTGAATTCGTTATCAATCACTGGATCCTGGCATCCATCTGGGTTGCCTTGCTGGTCCTGCTGGTCGTGACCGAAGGGAGTAAAGGCGGCTCGGCGGTCTCACCGCAGCAAGCCACCTTGCTGATCAACTCCCAGGACGCGAAAGTCCTGGATGTGCGCTCGAAAGAGGATTTTCGCAAGGGCCACCTGCCCAATGCCATTAATATTCCGGCACGCGACGTCGAGCGGCGGCTGTCTGAACTTGAAGCCTTTAAAGACACCCCCATCATCGTGGTATGCAAAACCGGCACTTCATCCGGCGCCAGCGGTGCATTGCTGGCTAAAGCCGGCTTCAACCAGCTGCACAAATTACGGGGCGGCATTATGGAGTGGCAAAACAGCAGCATGCCGCTGGTTAAGTCCTGATTACGGAGTCGTCTGACTATGTCAACAGCCTCGCCTGTTACGCTTTACACCACCGCCTGGTGTCCGTTTTGCGTTCGCGCCAAGCAATTACTGGATCACAAGGGCAGTACTTATCGTGAGATCCGTGTTGATGGTCAGCCGGAACTGCGTCAGGAAATGATGCAACTCAGTGGCCAGCATACCGTGCCACAAATCTGGGTAGGCCAGCATCACATCGGTGGTTGCGATGAGCTCTATGCTCTGGAGCGTGCGGGCCGGCTCGATACAATGCTGGCTGAAGCCAGTCATGCCGGGTGACGCTGACACGCTAACCACCACCGGCAGTTTTCACCCTACTATTAACGAGAAACGGATTTTTTTGGAGTCCCAATGACCGAACAACAAAAACCCCAGTTTGCCATTCAGCGCATTTACACCCGCGATGTATCCTTTGAATCGCCCAACGCGCCCGCCATCTTCCGCGAAGAATGGAAACCCCAGATCAAACTGGACCTGAATACCCGCACTCGCACCCTGGACGAAAATGTTGTCGAAGTCGTGCTCATCATCACGGTTGAAGCCAAGATCGGTGAGAAAACCGCCTTCCTGACTGAAGTTCAACAAGCCGGTGTATTCACCGTATCTGGCTTTCCGGATGAAACCCGCGATCAGATGATTGGCGCCTATTGCCCGTCAGTACTGTTCCCCTATGCTCGTGAAGCCGTTGACACCGCGGTCACCAAGGGTAGCTTCCCGGCCCTGATGCTGGCTCCGGTCAACTTTGACGCGCTTTACCTGCAGAACAAGAAAGGTAAAGACGAGTCTGCAGAGCAACCGGCAACGAACTAAGCACCTCTGAAAGGGTGGGGTCGAATTCAACGGCGGATTCTGACCCCACCAACCGAACCACTGGCGATCCATATCCGGCTCTAGTAAGGTGCCAGTCTGACATAATGGTTTATGACGGTGGGGGCATCCTGTGGATCAGGATCTGGTAGCGTCGCTGTTAGCCTCGGCTTTTGAGCAAAGCACTACTGCTCAATGGCTTTGTGACAGTCAGGGTCTCATTCTCAAGTCCAATCAGGCCATGATCAAATGGCTGGATAGTGATCCGTCTCGCCTGAAAGAAACTCACCTGTCCTCCTGGCTACCCGATGTTCTGCCTGAGCACCTGGAGCGAATGAGCAATCGCACGGTTCGATCCCTAACGCTGTTTCTCCCCAACGACAAGACAAACCCGGTAAAGGCAACCTTTCAACCAATCAGCACTGCCACTGAACGGCACTACTGGATCAGCCTCCTACCGGTCAGCGATGTCAGAGACCCGGAATTACCCCTTCAGACGCTGTTCGACAGCAGTCAGGACAGCATTGCCTATAGTCTGCTAGACGGCACCATACAGCTGGCCAACCCCGCTTTTCTGGCCATGCTTGATCGCGGAACCATGGACGTCATCGGTTACAACTACCGTGATTTCACGCCGGAAGACGTTGTCAGCTTCGAAGAAAGTCGCATCCGGGAGCAACTGCTCAGTAACGATGTTAGCGAAGTGTATGACAAACGATTCCTGCGCTCCGATGGCACACCAGTCGACATGTCTATTCGCCTGGCTCTGGTGCGCGACGAGCAGGGTGAACCACTCGGCGTCTGGTCAGTCAGCCGCGACGTCTCCATGCGCAACCAACTGATCGAAAGCCTGGCCAACAGTGAACGCCGGTTCCGATCGCTGTTTCGTACCAGCATGGACGCCATTGGCTTGTGGACACCGGACCATCAGTTGCAGTTCGCCAACAACGCCTACCTGACCATGACCGGCTATACACAGAGCGAACTGAGCCAACTGACTTTTCACGAAATGACGCCGCCTGGCTGGGAAGACATTGACACGGAAATTGCTCAGCAGGTCGAGGAGCGCGGCTATTCCGATGTGTTTGAAAAAGAGCTGTTGAACCGGGATGGGACCATCATTCCAGTGTCGATACGCGCGACTGCGGTGCGCGACCGCGACGGAGGCATTTCAGGCAGCTGGGTGATTATCCGGGATATTCGAGCCTACAAACGGGTATTGAACGCACTGGAACACAGCCAGAACATGCTCGAGCAAACCAACCGCATGGCACGTGTCGGCGGCTGGGAATACAACGCTCAGACCCATCAGTTCATGCTAACGGAAGAGTCGTTCCGAATCCTGGCCATTCCACGGACATACAACACCAGCCTGACCAATATTCAGAAGCTGTTCAGCGACGATGCTCAGAACCAGCTGT
This sequence comes from Saccharospirillum impatiens DSM 12546, assembly GCF_000423605.1. GTDB lineage: Bacteria > Pseudomonadota > Gammaproteobacteria > Pseudomonadales > Natronospirillaceae > Saccharospirillum > Saccharospirillum impatiens. Next base: position 258,488 of record NZ_AUIH01000001.1, on the reverse strand, counting down.
TCAAACAAATTGGGCATACCCTGGAGGGTGGACTGGCTTCCGACCTTGAGATTCCTCTGGACGGTTTCGAACCGCCTCGCTGGCTGCGCATTACGGCCCAGCCCGCCATTGACACTCAGGGTATCACCTATGTAGTCGGTGCGGTGCAGGACATCACTGAATTCAAGAACCGCCAGCAAAGCCTTGAGCAAGACCGGGATGAATTCCAGCGCATGGCGTTTCACGACTCTCTCACGCAACTGCCCAACAGGCTGCTGCTCGAAGACCGGTTCAGGCAACTGAACTTTCAGGCCAACCGCTGCAATGGCCGGGTGGCGGTTATCGTCATCGATCTCGATGATTTCAAAGAGATAAACGACCGTCACGGCCACCCGGCCGGCGATGCTTTGTTGCGCGCCATCGCCAATCGCCTGACTCAAACCGTGCGCCAGAGCGACACAGTGGCCCGACTGGGTGGCGACGAATTCATTATCCTGGCCGCCCTGGATGACGCCGAAGAAGCCTCACTGGTGGCCAGCAAGGTCCACGAACAACTGCAAAAACCCATCGACTGGGAAGGCACCGAGCTCTATTGCAGTTGCTCTTTGGGTGTGGCCCTTTACCCGGAGCAAGGCGACGACTTCAGCACGCTCTATCAGGCCGCGGATTTGGCCATGTACAAAGCCAAAACCACCGGAAAGAACCGGATGGAAGTTTCCGACCAGTAGCCGCTGCGCCGTCTTCGCCGATCACCCGGACTGGCACCTGGATGAAACGCATGTTTCAATAGCGTTTTAACGAAGCCGGGGGAGAGCCTGTGACCGCGTCTGAACTGCTCGCCGAACGCATCCAGCATTATTGGCATGAACTGCCGGCCTCCGAGCGCCGCGTCGCTCAGTTTGTCGCCGCCCAGGCAAGATTGGCGGCCACCTACTCACTCACCGAACTCAGTCAGATTCATGGGGTAAGCAAGGCGACGGTTAGCCGATTGTTTCGCCGACTCGGCTACGACGACTTCAACCAGGCGCGAGAAGCCATGCGCCAGCAACCGAACCCCGGCAGCCCCCTGGCCAGGCCAATCACCCAATCCGATGATCTGTATCATCATGTCCAACAAGAGACCAGCAACCTCGCTGGGTGGCTGTCTGAAACCAGCTTGCAGCACAGCGCCGAGATCATTGATCTGCTATTTACCGCAAAGACGCTCTATTGCCTCGGCCAGCGCAACAACTTCCCGCTGGCACTGCATGCCCACACGCAATGGACTCAGCTGCGCGCAAATACCCGTCTGATTCCCCAACCAGGGCAGTCCCTGTCTGAACACCTGGTGCAGCTGGACCCGGAAGATGTTGTCGTCGTATTTGGTTTTCGCCGACGTTACCGGGGCTTTCAACAACTGCTCAAAGCATTGCTGCGCAGCGGCGCCAAAACCGTGCTCATCACCGAACCCGACTTCCCGACCCAGCCGCACCTGACCGCCCATATCCAGTTATCGATTGAAAGCCGGGGTCCATTTGCCAGTTACGCCGCCCCGGTAAGCTGGATCGCACACGCGTCGAACGGCATGATGCAGCATTTCCCCGAGGCCACGCGTCAGCGCATTGAGCAGATCGAACAGCAATACCAGGATCTGGGCGAACTGGAGCCCTGAGCGGGCCAAGCCCCAAAGCAACCTGCCAATGACTGACTCACGCCAAGACCGACCAAAGAAACATTTGTTTCATTTTAAAAAAATAGAAACGAATGTTACAGTAATTGCCATATACACCGTGGAGCCACGCCAAATGCCGTCTTCCTCTCTGTCCCGACTATCGCCTCCACCCCGTTTGCTGATGGGGCCAGGTCCTATCAACGCCTACCCAAGAGTATTGAACGCCCTCTCGACCCAACTGATTGGTCAATACGACCCGGTCATGACCGGTTACATGAACGACGTAATGGCCCTGTACAGGGACGTCTTTGAAACCAGCAATCAATGGACACTCATGGTAGACGGCACCGCCCGGGCCGGCATTGAGGCCGTCATGGTGTCGGTAATCGAGCCTGGCGATAAAGTGCTTGTGCCCATTTTCGGCCGGTTCGGACACTTGCTCACCGAGATCGCAGAGCGAGCGGGCGCCGAAGTTCACACGCTTGAAGTTCCCTGGGGCGAAGTGTTTGAACCGGAAGTCATCGAAGAAGCCCTGGCCCGTATCCGGCCAAAACTGTTGGCTACAGTGCAGGGGGATACCTCGACAACCATGCTGCAGCCTCTGGAGCAACTGGGTGCCCTGTGCCGCCAGTACGACACCCTGTTCTATTGCGACGCAACCGCCTCAATCGGCGGCAACCGCTTAAAAGTAGACGAGTGGGGGCTTGATGCCGTTTCAGTGGGCCTGCAAAAATGCCTTGGTGGCCCTTCCGGCATCGCACCCATTACGCTGAGCGACCGCTTTGTCAAAACCATTCGCCGTCGTCACCACATCGAAGCCGGCATCCGCACCGAAGACGATACCGACGCCCTGGGCCCGCGCATTCGCTCGAACTACTTCGATCTACCGATGATTCTCGACTATTGGAGCGAGAAACGCCTGAACCACCACACAGAAGCTACCAGCATGCTGTATTGCGCCCGAGAATGCGGTCAGGTATTGCTGGAAGAGGGACTAGACGCCAGCATTGCTCGCCATAAACTTCAGGGTGATGCCATGCTGGCCGGGCTGATTGCCATGAACCTGAAACCCTTCGGCGACCTGCGCCACAAAATGCACAACGTCTGCGCAGCCTATATCCCCGAGGGCGTAGACGGCGAAGCCGTGCGCAGCACCCTGCTGAATGACTACAACATCGAAATTGGCACCAGTTTCGGGCCACTCAAAGGCAAAGTCTGGCGCCTGGGCACCATGGGCTATAACGCCCGCACCGACGCCGTGCTGGTCACCCTCGCTGCGCTGGAAAATACACTGCGCCGCGCCGGACAAACCCTGACCGCCGGTGCCGCCACAGACGCCGCCTACCAGGTCTACCAAAACGCAGAACAAGGAACCGCATCATGAGCACACTGGGCGAACGCGCACTCTCGTGGTGCGATGACCTGGCCAAACTGACTCAAACCCCCGGCCTGATGGATCGACGCTACCTGACGCGGGAACACCGCCTGGCCAACGATCAGGTGGCCGGTTGGATGCAGGAGATCGGCCTGCAGACCTGGCAAGACGCAGCTGGCAATCAATGGGGCCGACTGGCCGCTGCCGACCCGGAGGCCCCGACAGTCGTCATTGGCTCACATCTCGACACCGTGCCCAACGGCGGCATTTATGACGGCATTCTCGGCGTAGTACTGCCTCTACTGGTCATAGAATCCCTGAAAAAAGACGGTGTTTCCCTGCCCTTCCATCTGGATCTGGTCGGGTTTGGCGATGAAGAAGGCACGCGTTTTGGCGCCACCTTGCTCGGCAGCCGCGCCATCGCAGGCACCTGGGACCCGAAATGGGAAACCCTTAAAGACGCCAACGGCCAAAGCCTGCCCGAAGCGTTTGAAGCCTTTGGCCTAAACTATGCCGACATTGCCGATGCAGCCCGCACAACCAACCCTCCTCTGGCGTTTCTGGAAATGCACATCGAGCAGGGCCCCGTGCTGGAGTCGGAAGAGTTACCGGTCGGCATTGTCACCGCCATCGCCGGTGCCCGTCGTTTTAACATCGAATTGACCGGCATGGCTGGCCACGCAGGCACGGTACCCATGCACCTGCGCCAGGATTCGCTGGCCGCTGCGGCAGAAATCACCCTGATCGTCGAACGCGTCGCCCGCGAACACGGCGTTGTCGCGACGGTGGGCCGGATGAGCGCACAACCGGGTGCCGTCAACGTCATCGCCGGACAAGCCAGTTTCAGCCTCGACATTCGCAGTGAACAAGACAGCGAACGCGATGCCGCCCTAACCATGATCTGGGACACCGCCCGGGTCGCCTGCCACGAACGTGGCATCCAGATGCAATGGCAGGAAACCCACGCCGCTCCGGCCGTAAGCTGCGCCGACCATTTGCAACTGGCTCTCGCCAGCGCCATAGAGGCCGAAGGCATACGCCCCCGCTATCTGGTCAGCGGCGCCGGCCACGACGCCATGGCCATGGCAGCCCTGTGCCCGGTCGCGATGCTGTTCATGCGCTGCGAAAAGGGCATCAGCCACCACCCCGATGAAGCCGTCACCGCCGAAGACGCAGATATCACAGCCAAGGTCATGCGCGGCTGGATTGAGGCACTGGCAAGATAGTTGGCAGAGTCCGGCTGGTGCCATGAGTTTGCAATTCGCAGCTCAATTAACCCTGGTGGTTACAGGTGTTGCGATGGCATTCGGAACGCCAGGTACGCCTGCTGGAGGTACGCCGTAAACCCTTCCATAGGGGCTCGGATGCCGCATCCATGCGGCATGACGACCTCCAGCAGGCGCACCCGGCATTCCTTGGAAAGCATGAGGTTGAATCAACACGAATTTCAAACTCACGGCACTAGCCTGAAATAGCCTCCAATCAAAGGGGTGCAGGGTGATGTCATGCAGCAGCGGGCAGGACGCCCGCGTCCCGATCAGCGGCACAGGGATGTGCCTCTGATCGCGGGCGAAATGACATCGGCCTGCACCCCGCACTCATGGCACCCAGCAGGATTCAACGATCTGGCGAGTAAACGCCGACATTTGTGAAACCGGCATCATGCAAATGCATGGCGTGCAGCTTGCTCATAACGCCCTTATCGCAATACAACAGGTAATGCTGGTCCTGATCCAGGTCAGCGAACTTGCGGTTTAGGCTGTAGAACGGAATCTGCATGACCGGCGCATTGATCGTTGGCAAGGGCATATCATCTGCTTCGGTCGGGTGGCGGACATCGATGACCACCGCCTGCTCTGCCGTCGACACGGTTGCTATGCCCATCGACAGATCGCTCTGGGAATCCCAACTCAGGGTTTCAATGCTCTCTCGCTTTGCACTGGCAATGGCATCATCCAGAACGGCCCAGTCAAAACCCGCCTCGGCTGCGTGAACATCAGCGCGCTTGCAGGCGGCATTGGGCTTGCGTGAAATAACGCCACAGAATTCCGGCATTTTTTCCGCATAGGTGGCCGTGCCAATGGCGCGAGCCTGATCGATAATGTCCGGCTTACCGGTCACGATCAGTGGTCGAAGCACCAGCAGATCGGTGACTTCATCGATATGGCTCAGGTTGGGCAGCGTCTGGCTTGAGACCTGGGACAGGGCTTCACCGGTAACCACAGCGGGAATAGCCAACCCGGTAGCCACTTTTTCAGCCGCTCTCATCATCATGCGCTTGAGCACCACCCCCATGTATCGGTCTGGCACCTGCGTCAGTATCGCCTCCACCACCGACTCAAACGGCACCGATACAAACAACACACGGTGCGAGCTGCCATACTTCTTCCAGAGGTAATAGCTCACCTCTTTCACGCCATTTTCGTGAGCCGAACCGCCCAGATTAAAGAACAGGAAATGGCTTTTTACACCGCGGCGAATCATCTGGTGGGCCGCTACGGTTGAGTCAAACCCTCCGGACATCAGCGTCATTACTTCTTCTTGCGTGCCCAGCGGGTAACCACCGAGACCGGGCCTCTGTTGCTGCACCACAAAGAGGCGTTCGTGTTTGATTTCCAGCTTAACGACGACATCCGGATCTTTAAGACGCACCCCTGCTGCCCCGGTTCGCTGGTTCAGTCCGCCGCCGACATAGCGCTCCAGTTCAACCGACGTAAAATCATGATTGCCGTTACGTTTTACCCGCACACAGAATGTCTTGCCTGCCAGAGCCTCACCCCAGACTGACTCGGTATCCGCCAGAATCCGGTCAAAATCGCCAAGCTCAAATTGCAGCACCGAACTGACCTGGGCAATACCCGGAATGCATTCCAGCGCACCGGCGACCGTCTGGTTGATCGCATCGCTCGTGGTATCGGGCGTGCGCACAATGATGCTGTCCCAATCATTACGGACCACCACTTCAGGGCATATACGGCGCAATACATTGCGCATATTCTGCGCCAGGCTCTTGACCATGAGCTTGCGCACAGGCCGCGTTTTAATGGTGATTTCCGGGAACAACTTGGTTACAAACTTCATAACTGATCAAAGATCACTCAATAGGAAAAGGCGCGCGATTATACCCGCTCCTCAACTTGTTTTCACGCCGGGTTACAAACCGTCGCCAATATCCGGCTGATGGATGACACCCCCCTCGCCCTCTTTTCCGGCACAATGGGTACGACACGCACCAAAGTAGTGCCCTTACTCGGTGCAGCGTCAGAAATAACGCACCGATATAGAGCACGCACAGCCATCAGGATGAGGCGCCTCTCGCCGGAAACCCTGATTTCTCGGCGTCCAATTGGGCTGGCACAGGCCTTGCTAAACCAGTGCACACAGTTAGTGCTCAGATGGCGCTCAAGTTCGAACAGCGGTGCCCCGGCATCAACCAGATGGTTCGACGGTGAAAATAGCAGACGATTGTGCGATGCTGCTGCGGTCACCTCAACTTGTCATACTGAATCAAAGCTCACCGGCCGAAGGGCCGTTTAATTTGGAGACGTACCATGTCAGATCATACGATGAAACTGATTGCAGAATGTGAAGCACGCTGGGTTGATATGCGCTTTACAGACAGCAAAGGTAAAGAGCAGCACGTTACCATTCCTGCTTCGGAAGTTGACGATACCTTTTTTACTGAAGGTAAAATGTTCGACGGCTCGTCAATTTCTGGCTGGAAGGGCATCAACGAATCCGACATGATTCTGTTGCCTGACGACTCTGCGTCCATGATCGACCCGTTCTTCGAAGACCCTACGGTTATCGTTCGTTGCGACATCGTCGAACCTTCTACTGGCGAAGGCTACAACCGCGACCCGCGCTCTGTTGCCAAGCGCGCCGAAGCTTACCTCGCATCAACAGGCCTGGGCGACACCGCTTTGTTTGGTCCCGAGCCAGAATTTTTCGTCTTTGACGATGTAAAATGGGGCTCAAACATCTCCGGTTCCTTCTACAAAATCGACTCTGAAGAAGCGGCATGGTCTTCCGAGCGCGTCTTTGAAGATGGCAACCTGGGTCACCGCCCGAAAGTCAAAGGCGGCTACTTCCCGGTGCCCCCGGTCGACAGCCTGCACGACCTGCGTGCAGCCATGTGCGACGCCATGGAGTCCATGGGTCTGGAAATTGAAGTGCACCACCACGAAGTGGGCACAGCTGGTCAGTGCGAAATCGGCGTTGGCGCCAACACCCTGACCAAGAAAGCAGACGAAGTTCAGGTATTGAAGTACTGCGTACACAATGTTGCCCATGCCTATGGCAAAACAGCGACCTTCATGCCCAAGCCTCTGGTTGGCGATAACGGCAGCGGCATGCACGTTCACATGTCTTTCTCCAAAGACGGCGTGAACCAGTTTGCGGGTGACGAATATGCCGGTATGAGCGAACTGGCCCTGTTCTACATCGGCGGTATCATCAAACACGCCCGTGCTCTGAACGCTTTTGCCAACGCCTCAACCAACTCTTACAAGCGCCTGGTTCCTGGCTTTGAAGCACCGGTCATGCTGGCTTACTCAGCCCGTAACCGTTCGGCCTCTATCCGCCTGCCGTACGTGTCTTCACCAAAAGCCAAACGCGTCGAAGTGCGTTTCGGTGACCCGACTGCCAACCCGTACCTGATGTTCTCTGCCTTCCTGATGGCTGGCCTCGACGGCATCAAAAACAAGATCCACCCTGGCGATTCTGCCGATAAGGATCTGTACGACCTGCCGCCGGAAGAGCAAAACGATTACCCGACCGTGTGCAGCAGCCTGACTCAGGCACTGGACGCACTGGACCAGGACCGCGAGTTCCTGACAGCCGGTGGTGTCTTCGACGACGACATGATTGATGCCTACATCGCCCTGAAACGCGAAGACATCGTCACGCTGGACATGACGACTCACCCGGTCGAATTCGACATGTACTACTCTGTCTAATAACTTGCAGGCTGGGTTGGCAACTCAGGTGATTTAATCTGGCTGCCAACTCGGAAACCTAACAAGCAAGAGAGTCAAAAAAAAGCCGACGACAGGGTCGGCTTTTTCTGTTATGGGAGTCTGCAGATTCCTACCCCAGCGAATGTTCTGCAACCCAATGGCGGGCTATGGCTTCACGGGTAGTCACCCAAACCTTGTCGTGCGCCAGCACATGATCAACAAAGCGCTTCAGTGCCGCCAGTCGGGCTGGCCTGCCTACCAGGCGACAATGCAAGCCGATACTCAGCATTTTTGGGGCCGCCTCACCCTCTTCGTACAGCACATCAAAGGCATCTCGCAAATAACTGAAAAACTGATCACCGCTGTTAAACCCCTGTGGTGCCGCAAACCGCATGTCATTGGTATCCAGAGTGTAAGGCACCATCAACAAAGGCCGGCTGTAATTCAGGTCGTAATAAGGCAGATCATCGGCATAGCTGTCTGCGCAGTAAAGAATATCGTCTCGCTCGGCAATCAGCTTTAGCGTATTAGGCGAGGTTCGCCCCAGATACCAACCAGCGGGTGTCGAACCGGTCATGGCCCGGTGAATATCCAGCGCCCGTTCAAGATGCTCGCGCTCAACCGATTCAGGGACATGCTGGTAATGAATCCAACGGTAGCCATGGGAAGCAATTTCCCAGTTCGCTTTGAGCATGGCCTCAACCGCATCCGGGTTGCGCTGCATGGCCATGGCCACGCCAAACACCGTGACCGGAATGTCCCGCTCGGTGAACAGGCGATGCAACCGCCAGAAACCGGCACGACTGCCATATTCATAGAGACTCTCCATGCTCAGATGCCGGTCAGCGTAAGACTCCGCTCCCACGATTTCAGACAGAAAGCGTTCCGATTCGTTGTCGCCATGCAAAATGCACTGCTCACCGCCCTCCTCATAGTTGATCACAAACTGAACCGCTACCCGGGCGTTACCGGGCCAGTTTGCCTTGGGTGGATGAGCGCCATAACCAATCAGGTCTCTCGGGTAGGAAGGGTCAAATGTCGGGTGGTTCACACACATCTCCAAATACAGTGAGTCGAATGTCTGATACTCAAGTTACTTGAGTCATACGCAACGAACATGCAAATATTTAGACACGAATCTGTCCACTAAACAATTTTTAACGCACGCCATTTTAATGCATGACACGGGAAGCTAACCGGCAATGTCAAACCTACCAGGCTTAGGAGATCGCTCACCTTTACTCGTCGTCTATGCTCCGCACCGGCCACCCCGCTGTGAACCAGATCAACCGGAACCGTACTCACCCGTAACTGACGGCGAACTGCAACAGTTGGTTCAAGCCGGGGGCAACCATTGGCGCAAAATCCTGAATCTCTATGCAAAATTGCTGCACGGTCTGACGCCGCTGGAATCCGACTGGCAAACCTGCAGGGACCAACGACTGCTGCGCTCTGGCTCAGCCTGTGCATTATTGTTTGAACAGAGTCACACCCCCGAGCCAGGACAACTCTGCCTGGTCATGGGGCAAACCTTTGGCAGAACGGAAGGCTGGCTGACAAGCGGCCAGACACTGCCCGCTGAGCAGCCTTTTATTCAGCACCCGAAACAGGCTGTCATCGTGACCCCCTATTTCGACTACCGGCAGCTTTCAAACGCGCGCCTGGCCTCTTTGGTTGAACTGATCAGCGATCAGCATTCGCACTGGCTGGCTGCATTTTCAGCTCAAACGCACCAAAGTAGTGCACCGTGATCGGATCGGGCCTGCCCAATCGTACAGGCAACCGACTATCTGGAACGCCTCGGAAGTCACACGCCTCTGCTTGCGAACCGATCGGATTGCAGGTGCCGGATTTGTCAGTCCGGCAAGAGCAAGCGAAGCACCCCAGACCCGACACGGGTTACCCGGTGCCTGATACCGGCCACTGGCACAGCTGCAGGATTTAACCATGACCTCTGTGGTAACAATGAGACTTTACCTTTCCTGACCAGTCGGTCATATTATGGCCCTGAACTTGCTGTAGTTTGGCCATTACAAGCATCGAATAACGTTCAGGCCATGCTCACAGAAGCAGAAACCGACTTAACAACAAAGCGCAACCCGGCTCAGCCCTTCGGTTGTCTTTGAGAGGCGCTATGACTGACTTTCTTTTAAATCGCCAGCCCGTGACTCTGGCTACGACCGACCCCGACCTCACGGTTCTGGATTTTCTGCGCGAGCAGGCACACCTGACAGGCACCAAAGAAGGCTGTGCCTCCGGTGACTGTGGCGCCTGCACCATAGTCGTCGGTGAGCCAACCGAACAGGGCATGCGCTACCGCAGCCTGAACAGCTGTATTACTTTCGTACACAGCCTGCATGGCAAACAATTGCTGACCGTCGAACACCTTGAGCAGGAAGGTGCCCTGCACCCGGTTCAGCAGGCGCTGGTCGATCATCATGGCTCTCAGTGCGGATTCTGCACGCCCGGTTTCGTCATGAGTCTGTTTGCACTCTATCACAGTGATGTCCAGCCCAGCCGGGATGCGGTATTAACCGCACTGTCGGGCAATCTCTGCCGTTGCACCGGCTACAGACCCATCATTGATGCGGGGATGGCGTTGCTCGAAGCCCGTCACGGTGATGCCTTCAGTGCTCAAATGACCGACATTGAAGCCGAACTGAGAAGTCTGGGAACACCGGTGTTACCGGAAGAAACAAAACCTGACCAATCAGTCGGTTTCTGGCAACCTAAAAATCGTGAAGAGCTGGCCCGGGCTAAAGCCCGGTCACCCAGAGCTCGCTACACGGCGGGCAGCACCGATCTGGCCCTCGAAAAGACCCAGCGCCTGGCCAACTTGAACGCCCTGATCGATCTGAGCCAGGTGGCAGAGCTGAATCACCTGAGCGTTGACGCTGAAGGCCTCCATATTGGCGCAGCGGTCAGCTACACAGAACTTGAACCGGTGCTCCTGGCTGATTACCCGGAAGCCCGTGAATGGCTCGAAAGACTCGGCTCCCGACCCATTCGGAATCGGGGGACCCTGGGCGGCAATCTGGGAAATGCCTCGCCCATTGGGGACACTCCACCGTTGCTGATTGCGCTGAATGCGACCGTAACGCTTAGCAATGGACAGTCCGAACGGACCCTGCCTGTCAGCGAACTGATTACCGGGTATCGCCAGACCGTTTTGGCCGACGATGAGTGGATTGATACCATTCACATTCCCCGTCGCACGCCGGGAAGCCTGTTCCGCGCTTATAAAATTTCAAAACGCTTTGAAGACGATATCTCCACCGTTTGTGCCGTCTTCTATCTTGAGACCGATAAGAACGACATCGTCACCTGCCTGCGCACTGGGTTCGGCGGCCTGGCGGCGACACCGCTGCAACTGACCGACTGGCAGGAACCATTGATTGGAGAGCATTGGCCAGCGCTAGCGGTCAATGACTTAAGCCGCACCCTGGCCGAGGCCCTGGCACCCATTGATGATGTTCGCGCCAGTGCCCGTTACCGAGTGCAGGTTACCGCCAATTTGTTCAAACGGTTTCATCTGGAAACGACTCAGCCTGACGCCCGCACCCGGGTCCACGGTCATGGAGGCTCAGCTCATGCGTAAGCTCACTGAATCCCGCTTGCCCCTGGCTTTGTCTCAGGGTCATCGCGGCGCACCGGTTGCGCACGAGAGCGCTGTTCGCCAGGTGAGCGGTCAGGCGCGCTATGTCGATGATCTGCCAGAGCCGGCCAACCTGCTGCATGCAGCAGTGGCGCTGTCCGACGTCGCGGCGGGTACCCTCGCCCGTCTCGACATCAATACCATGGCGCGGGCACCCGGCGTCATCGCAACACTGACGCTGGCCGATGTTCCGGGTCATACCGATATCGGTGCGGTGTTCCCTGGCGACCCGGTTCTGGCCGATGGCGACATCCTGTTTCACGGCCAACCGCTCTGCGCAGTCGCCGCTGAGACAGTCGAACAGGCTCGCCATGCGGCGTTACTGGCTGACTGGACGATTACCCCGGGTGACGCCATTTTAACCGTTGATCAGGCCCGGGCCGCTGAAACCTATGTCGGCGACACGGTTCAGTTTCGACGCGGCGATGCACTGACCGGACTGGCTAACGCAACCCACACCAGCAGTGGTGAGATCCACATAGGCGGACAGGAGCATTTTTATCTGGAAGGTCAGGTGAGCCTGGTCATCCCCGAGGAAGACGGTGGCATGCTGGTCTACACCTCCAGCCAACACCCAAGTGAAGTTCAGAAACTGGTGGCTGAAGTGCTCGGCATCCCATTCAGTCAGGTCACCGTCGATGTTCGCCGCATGGGCGGAGGTTTTGGTGGCAAGGAAACCCAGGCCGCGCAATGGGCCTGCATCGCAGCACTGTTGGCGCGTAAAACCGGCCGTGCCGTCAAGCTGCGCCTGCCGCGCAGCCAGGACATGACCACCACCGGCAAGCGCCACCCTTTTGTGAATCGCTGGACACTGGGGTACGACAACGCAGGGCAAATTCAGGCAGCCGATATCGAAGTCAATGGTCTGTGCGGTTATTCACCCGACCTGTCCAACGCCATCGTCGACCGGGCTATGTTTCATGCCGACAACGGCTATTTCCTGAATGACGCTCACATTACCGGTTACCGTTGCCGCACCCACACCGCTTCCAACACCGCGTTTCGGGGTTTCGGTGGTCCGCAGGGCATGATGACCATCGAGGCCGCCATGGATGGCATTGCCCGCACTCTGGGTGAAGACCCCCTGACCATCCGCAAGCGCAATCTGTATGGTGACGAGGGCCGCAATGTCACGCCCTACCACATGACGGTCACCGACAATATACTGCCCGAACTGATTGACCGACTCGAGACGAGTGCCGACTACTGGGCACGCCGCGACGCTATTCGTGAATTCAACGCCAACAGCCCCATCATCAAAAAAGGGCTGGCACTGACCCCGGTGAAATTCGGCATTTCCTTCACCGCCAAACACCTGAACCAGGCCGGTGCGCTGATTCATCTGTACACTGACGGCAGTATTTACCTGAACCATGGCGGCACTGAAATGGGCCAGGGTCTGTTTACCAAGGTGGCACAAATTGTCGCTACCGAGTTTTCAGTGCCGCTGGCGACGATTCAATCCTCGGCGACCCGCACCGACAAAGTGCCCAATACTTCGCCCACCGCCGCGTCAAGTGGCACGGATCTGAACGGCGCGGCGGCACAGAATGCGGCGAGAACCATCAAGCAACGCCTGATCGAATTCGCGACCGACCACTACCAGGTTCGCCCCGATCAAATCGAATTCGACAACGGTCAGGTACTGATAGGTGAGCAACGCCTGACCTTCGCCGACCTGGTGCAAACGGCCTACATGAACCGCATCTCCCTGTCAGCGACCGGCTACTACCGCACACCCAAGCTCCACTGGGATGCTGAAACCGGCAAGGGCCGACCCTTTCTGTATTTCGCTTACGGGGCGTCCTGCTCGGAAGTCACCATTGATACCCTGACAGGCGAATACGCCGTCGACCGGGTCGATATCCTGCATGATGTGGGCAACAGTCTGAATCCGGCCATCGACATTGGTCAGATTGAAGGCGGTTTCATTCAGGGCATGGGCTGGCTGACCACCGAAGAATTGAAATGGAACGATGAAGGTCGCCTGTTATCGAACAGCCCGGCGACCTACAAGATTCCCTCAATCGGTGATACACCGCCCATCTTCAACGTCGAGTTGTTCGACCAGCCGAACCGGGAAGAGACCGTCTTCAAATCCAAGGCCGTGGGTGAACCACCACTGATGCTGCCCATTTCAGTCTGGTGTGCACTGCGCGATGCCATCGCCAGTACCGCGGACTATCGCATTAACCCGTCGCTCAACACTCCGGCGACACCCGAAGAGGTTCTCTTTGCTCTTGAACGACTGGCCGATCAGGTTCGGGAGGCGTCATGAGACATCATCATCGCTGGTACGACGCCCTGCATAAGGGCCAGCACAAACGCGAACCCCAGGTATTGGTTACCGTGCTCAGCACCGCCGGCTCCACGCCCAGGGATGCCGCAGCCAAAATGGTGGTTACCGCGGCGGAGCACTTCGATACGATCGGCGGCGGCCACCTCGAATACAAAGCCATTGCGCGGGCACGCGAGCTGCTTCAGGCCGGCAAAAACACCACCGACGTCGAAAGCATCAGTCTCGGGGCCAGTTTGGGACAGTGCTGCGGCGGAGCAACCCAGTTGCTGTTTGAAGTGCTGATTCCCGAGGGGCAGCCGTTGCTGGTCTTCGGCGCCGGGCACGTTGCCCAGCACCTCATGCCGATTCTGGCCCCGCTCGACCTTACCCTGACCTGGGTCGACCCACGCCCGGACTGGCTGGCTGAAAACACCGACACCCGCATCTGTCGTCAGGCGCTGGAGCACCCGGTTGATGCCATTGCCGATGCCCCCGCTAACGCCTGGGTGCTGATTATCACCCACAACCACCAACTCGATTTCGAATTGGTGCAGGCCAGCCTCAAGCGCCCGGATATCCGCTACATCGGGCTGATTGGCTCCGACACCAAAGCAACGCGATTTCAACAACGCCTGGCACACCGGGGTTGGAGCGAGCACGACATAAACCGGGTTATTTGCCCGGTCGGCCTGAGTGAGGTTCCCGGCAAACAACCCGCCGAGGTAGCCGTCTCCATCGCTGCGCAATTGTTGAACCGACTGCATGCGCAGCGCCCGGCTGAAACCCGTAAAAAAACCTCCGGACTCAACTGGAAAACGGGTCTGACACTGTCCAACCCATCGCGCGACACAGCCAAGAGCCCGGTTGCAGAGATCGATTACAAGGGGCAAGACAAATGACACTGGATGAACTGAACCGGGCAAGCGGTCATCAGCAAGCCGACTTTTTCCACACTCAGTGCGCCGCCCAACGCTGGGTTGAGCGGATGACCCAAAGCGCCCCGTTTACCAGCAAAGAAGCCTTGCTGACTGCCGCCCGGACGCACTGGGCGACAATGACCGAGAGCGACTGGAGTGAAGCCTTCGATGGCCACCCGATGATCGGTAATCTGGAAACTTTGCGCGCCAAATATCAAAGCAGCCGTGGCCATTCCAGCCAGGAACAGTCGGGTGTAGATGGTGCCAGCGACCAAACCTTGCGTGCCCTGGCCGATGAAAACCAGGCTTATCTGGACCGTCACGGATTTATTTTTATTGTGTTTGCCAGCGGCAAAAGCGCCGATCAGATGCTCGACCAGTTACGCGCCCGCATCAACAACTCGACCGGACAGGAATTGAAACTGGCGGCAGCCCAACAATTAAAAATCACTTTGCTCAGGCTGGAAACCCAGCTCACCGAAGACTGATCCATTCGTGTCATTACGAATGAAGCCAAGGAGTACTGCATGAGCCACACCCTCTCTACCCATGTGCTGGACACCACCCTCGGTCAGCCTGCACGGAACCTGGCGCTGACGTTGAAAGATGACCAGGGGCGCATTATTGCCGAAGGGCATACCAACGATGATGGACGGTTCAACGACTGGCCCGTCGACGGTTTTCACAACGGTGTCTACGAACTGACCTTTCACACCGGCGACTACCTGACCCATCAGCACGGCCAGGCGTTTTACCCGAAAGCCAGCATCTGTTTCGAACTGGCCGGGCCCGATGCCCACTTCCACGTGCCGCTGCTGGTCAGCCCCTACAGCTATTCAACCTACCGCGGGAGTTAACCGATGGATGTCTTTTTTGCCGACTGGGTCAGCTTGCTGCTGCGCTGGTTTCACGTCATCGCCGGCATCGCCTGGATCGGCGCGTCGTTCTATTTTATCTGGCTCGACAATCACCTGACCGACCCGCCGCAATGGAAGCAAGACAAAGGCATCGGCGGTGACCTCTGGGCCATTCACGGGGGCGGGTTCTACGAAGTCGCCAAGTACAAGGTAGGCCCCACAGAAATGCCCAAAGAACTTCATTGGTTCAAGTGGGAGGCCTACACCACCTGGATCACCGGCATGCTGTTGCTGACCTGGGTCTATTATTTTGGCGCTCAGGCTTACCTGATCGACCCGAGCGTTCAGGCGCTCAGCACCGGCATGGCGATAAGCCTTGGCGTGCTCTATACAGCCATAGGCTGGCTGATCTACGAAGGGCTCTGCCGCACCCCCCTGGTTGAACACAAAGCCTTTGGCGCGGTGCTGTTCATTCTGGGTACCGGCATGGCCTGGCTGATGACCGAAACCTTCTCGGGGCGCGGCGCCTACATTCACATGGGGGCGCTGATCGGTACCATCATGGCCGCCAACGTCTTTGTTAAAATCATACCCGGCCAGAAAAAAATGGTCGCCGCCGTCGCCCGGGGTGAACAACCCGACGCCAGGCCAGGGCTGGTCGGCAAGCAACGCAGCGTTCACAACAACTATCTGACCCTGCCGGTCATTTTCATCATGATCAGCAATCACTACCCGATGACCTATCAGCACAGTTTGAACTGGCTGATCCTGATGGCATTGATCCTGATCACGGTCGTCGTTCGCCACTATTTCAATCTGGCCCACCGGGGTATCCGCAAACCGCTGATTCTGGTCGTTGCCAGTCTTGCCTTTGTCGCTGTGGCGGGAGCTCTCTCCTGGCCCGGCTCAAGCCAGCCCAGCGCGGCCAGCGGCGACGGACAAACCGCTGTGACCCTCAGTGACGATGAAGGCCTGGCGCTGGTCATGGACAAATGCGCGACCTGCCACAGTCGCGAGCCATCTGACTCCATGTTTCCGACCGCACCGGCCGGGGTGGTATTCAGCAACCTCGATGACGTTGAGCGCTGGGCCAGTCGTATTCACGCACGCACCGTGGTCAGCAAGGACATGCCGTTCATGAATCGTACAGATATGACCGATGCACAACGTCAGGCGCTAGGCGGCTGGTTAAATAGCCGGTTTTAAGTCAGAATCGAGGGTTATAAACCTGCGCTGTCCATTGTGATGGCGCAGGCCGACATTCACCGGCAACCCTAAGGTTTTGCTCACGCGTCGCATGAACCCACAAGATCCCTGGCTGGAACGCATTAAGGCTGTCACCCTACCTGCCTTGTTGCCACAAACATCTTTACCCGGACCTTCCGCCCCCCTGATGGACTGGATCAAGGTGGTCAGCGAAGATCCGTTGCTGGCGATGCTGATTTTCCGCTACGCCAATCGCATGATGTCGAACCGGCAGGTACTGGTGCGCACGCTGGAACACGCCGTCGCCCTGATTGGCTCTCAGCGGCTGATCAAACTTACCGAAAGCATCCCCCGGCTTGACCCTGCCAGCACTGCCTTTTCCGGCCTGCAAAGCAACGTCGGAGACAGCCTGGTCGCTGCCAGCCTGATGCGTCAGTGGTTTGAAATGCGTCAGATCCCCTGGACCGAAGCCGACTACTGGATGACCCTGTTCTACGATGTCGGCTTATGGGCACTCTGGCTGCTCGAACCGCAAATGATGGATGGCTTCGAATTCCGCGCTGAACGCGGTGAAAACCGCAACAAACTGATCGAAGGCATGATCGGCATGTCGGTGCGTGACTGGAACGATGAACTGTGCCGCCACTTCCAATTGCCGGCGATTCCGGAAACCAATAGCAACGAAGAAAACGAACACATTGAAAACCGCATTCAGCCGCACAAGCTCTCAGCGTTAAAGTTCTTTCTGCCCTTCAGCCACGAGCTGGCGTACCAGGTGCGTCAGAATTGGGAATCCGAACAGCTGGACACTCTGTTCCGCACCGGTGAAATTGCCCTTGGCCTGACGGAATTCCGGCCTATGCTGAAAACCTGGATCACCTCGGCCGCACGCGACTACCAGCTAACCCAGGCCGCCACAGCCGCCCGCCGCCTGCTGGCACATCAACCACCAGTGAGCACACAGGGAACCGCTGAGAGCTCAGGCTTCAGCGAGGCCGACCGGGCCTGGGCAGAGGAAATCAGCAAAACCTATGCAACGTCACACACGCGCAATGCGGAGCCGCTAACACCGGCGGGCAGCACCAGGCCCGTGAAAAAAACAGCACCGCCAGCTCGCATGGATACGCCCGGTGAGCAAACCACCACCGGCACAGTCACTTACCGTCACAGCGTCAATCTGAACAGCCTGCGTGAAGTGCGCCGTCAGTTTCGCAACCAGAAAACCTGGCATTCCCCGGTCGAGATACAGGAAAGCGCCTTGTTTTGTTTGCAACAAAGCCTGGGGTTACACCGAATCGTCGTCATGGAGCACACGAAGGGGCAATGGCAAGCCTTTGACCACGAAGGTTGCGATCATTACCTGTTGCTCAAGCATCTGAAGTTGCCCATTGCGGGCAGCAGCGCTCTGCAAGAGTTCAGCCGCCGGGTGACTGCCGCCTGGTTGCATAAAGGCAACCGCGCCAAAGCCAAAAAGCAACTACCGGACACTCTGTTTAAAGCCGCCGATGATGAAGACTTTTTCCTGCGCTCCTTCACCATAGGACGTGAGGTCACCATGATGATCTACGCCGATGCCAAAGGTGACCCGGAGCCCCTGGGTGAGTCCGACTACCGCCTGTTTCGCGAATTTTGCGCCGACTGGAACACCGCCCTGAACCGGATACGTCAATGACTTTACGCCTTAAAGACCGCTTGTTTGTCGCCAGCCAATACCTTGCCCCACATCACGCCCTGTCGCGCCTGGCAGGCGCGCTGGCCGAATCTGAATGGGGCCCCTTGAAGCGACGCTTCATCAGCACCTTTGCCAGGCACTATCAGGTCAATATGAGTGAGGCGGAGCGCCCGAACCTGGATGACTACCGCAACTTCAACGACTTTTTTACCCGCTCACTGACCGCGGATGCCCGCTCTTTTCCCGACGACGCCCGAACGCTCTGCTCCCCGGTAGACGGCAGCGTCAGCCAGGCCGGAGCTATCACTGATGGCCGCATCATTCAGGCCAAGCAACAAAGCTTTACCGTCACCGAATTACTCGGCGGCGATGCCGAACAGGCCCGACGCTACCGGGACGGTGAATTTGCCACCCTGTACCTGTCCCCCAAAGACTATCACCGGATTCACATGCCCTGTGACGGCACTCTGGTGCGCACTACCTTCGTTCCCGGTCGCCTGTTCAGCGTCAATGGCACCACGGCTGAAGCCGTTCCGCGCCTGTTTGCCCGCAACGAACGCCTGGTCTGCGAATTCCAGACCGAGCGTGGCCGCATGGTGATGGTATTGGTCGGTGCCATGATTGTTGCCAGCATAGAAACCACCTGGGCCGGCGTAGTTGCCCCCATGCGGCGCCAGATCCAGCACTTGAACTACAACAATCCGCAGCTAACCTTCAGCCGAGGTGAGGAAATGGGTCGGTTCCGGCTTGGCAGCACAGTGGTCATGCTATTCGAACCGAATACGCTGGCCTGGAGCGAGGCAATTTCTCCGGGAAAACAAGTACAACTCGGTCAGCCATTAGAGGACTCCATTGGCCTTTGAGCCAAAATACGTGTTGGCAACCGGGTAAGCCTGTCTGGGGTCGGCGTCAACCCATCCATGGGGCCTAGGAGTCTGTCGGACTTAGGGGGATAGAAGCGAGGGAGTGGGACGGCGAGACCAAATTTTCGCAAATTTCGTGTGCATAGTGGGCCTATGTGCTCGAAATTTGCGGATATTTGGGCCGTCGTCCCGCTTCCGGAGCCAATTCATCCTAAGTCCGACAGACTCCTAGACCGCAGCATCCATGCTGCGGACTTCCCCAGACAGGCTTACCCGGTTGCCAACACTCGCCTGCTTCGCTTCTAATCGACCCGGGCGTAACATGACCAAACCCAAGTAAGTACACTAACTTGCGTCACAGCGACCCAAATCCGGGTTTTCAAAACCGGTTTAACGGGGTATCCTGCGCCGCTCAACGAATTTGCCGGATCCACAATGACCGAACAGAACCCGACAGACACCGAAGCAGCCCAGGCGCCGGCCAAACGCAAAACCGATGCCCAGCGTAAAAAAGAATTTGACGCCAACCGGAAGGCCATGGACGAGCTCTGTGAGCTGTATCCGGAGGCGTTCAATCCGCGCAAGCCCAAACCGCTGAAAATTGGCATCCACGAAGCGTTGGCTGAAGACGGCAAACTGTCGAAGACCCGCATTCGCCGGGCCCTCAATGTGTATGTACGGTTACGCAGCTACTACGCCTGCATGCTCGAAGGGGTCGACCGCGTCACCATCGACGGATCACCGACCGGCCAGGTCAGCGCCGAAGATGCGGCCCACGCCAAAGAAAAGTTCGATGCCATTGAAAAGCGCCGGGCAGAACGAGCCAAGCAGCGGCCACCGGCCGCAAATCGCAAGCCACGGGCAGATGGCGACAAGCCTGAAGGTGCTCGTAAGCCCAGGGGCGCGCGTCCAAGCAGACCTCGCAAAGACAATCAGACGGCACCAGCTGCATCGCAGCCAGCGCCTGAGACCGCCAAGCCTGAAGACTCGCTCCCTCCGGAAGACCGGATGAAGCGCAAACTGGAAATGCTGGTCAATAAAACCAAAAACTGATGCCATGAATGGCCGACCGGGCTCAGGCCCGGTCAGCGTCAAACGGCAGTACTTCTCTGATGTGGGATTTTCCCAGCACCGCCATCAGCAATCGATCCACACCCAGGGCCACACCCGCACATTCCGGCATTCCGGCCTGCATGGCGGCCAATAAACGTTCATCGACCTCCGGCACTGCTAAACCCTGCGATACTCGCCGCTGGGCATCCTGCTCAAAACGCCGTCGCTGCTCTTTTGGGTCGGTCAGTTCCCAATAGCCGTTGGCCAGCTCCATGCCCTGCCAATACAGCTCAAACCGATAACCCAATTCAACCCCCCCACGAGTGTGCGTACGTGCCAGCGCGGCCTGACTGACCGGGTAATCGGTCACAAAGGTCAGTCGCTCAAGCGGCAAGCCCGGCTCGACCACCAGGGCCATCAGGGCATCCAAACAGGCATCCCGATCCCACTTAGCTGTATCAGCACTTAGCTGCAGCGCCGCTACCTGCCGCAGCTCCCGCAGAGAAACCCGATGCGGATCCGGAAGCCCGGCGCCTTCAAACGCCGCCTGGTAACTGAGAAATGTCGACGCCAGCGCGCTTGAACCTCCGGCTGCACGGTGCACCCAGTCGCACAGCGCCGTCACTTCCTGCATCAGTTGATGGTGATCCCAGCCCAGCCGATACCATTCCAGCAATGTAAACTCGCGATTGTGGCGCGCTCCGCTTTCATCAGCCCTGAACACATGACCCAATTGGTAGCAATCACCCAGGCCAGCGGCCAGCAGTCGCTTCATCGGGTATTCGGGTGAGGTCAGTAGAAAACCGCCGTCCAACGTACGCAGGTTGTGAACGTGCACATCGGTCACGCCAACGGATGACAACACTGGCGTATCCACCTCCAGCACCTGGCGGTCAGCAAAGAATTGCCGAATCGCCGTCATCAGCATGGCACGACGACGCAGAGTCTCGATATCCGCTGTTGGAGTCCATTCAGTCATGATTTCACCTTTGAAACGCGTCTCGTGTCGCACTAAAACCAAAAAACCGCCAGAAAGGCGGTTCTGCGATCTTAAGTTTCGGAGTTAGCCGAGGTGACCAGCGGCGGCTGCCGGGGGTGTCCCTGCGGGGAAGTCCGCAGCAGGGATGTTGCGGTCTAGGCTCCATGGATGGATTGAGTGGGCGGCATTCCGCCCGACCCCGCAGGGATACCCCCGGTAGCCGGTGCGGACCATTACCACCAGGCCGACTCCAACTCCGTAACTTGCGTTACGATGAGTCAACCCCTGTTTTACTGCTTGGCGCGGCTGATGTATTCGCGCGTTCTTGTATCAACCCGGATGATCTCACCCTGGTTGATGAACAAAGGCACCTTAACCACGGCGCCTGTGGCCAGCGTCGCGGGCTTGGAACCGCCGGTGGCGGTGTCGCCTTTGAGGCCCGGATCGGTTTCAACGATTTCCAGTTCAATGTGATTTGGCGGCGATACGGAGATCGGTGTACCGTTAAACAGGCACACCACGTATTGCTCCTGCTCTTTCAGCCAGTCTTTGGTATCGCCGACCGCCGATACGTCTGCTGGCAGTTGCTCAAAAGAGCCGTCAGTCTTCATAAAATGCCAGAACTCGCCGTCGCTGTAGAGGTACTCCATGTCGATGTCGAGTACATCAGCGGCTTCGATGGATTCGCCGGATTTGAAAGTACGCTCCCAGACCCGGCCGGTTTTCAGGTTTCTCAAACGGACCCGGCTAAAGGCCTGACCTTTACCGGGTTTAACGAATTCGTTCTCAACGATCGCGCAAGGGTCGCCTTCAAGAAGAACCTTCAGACCGCTTTTGAATTCACTGGTAGAATATGTGGCCATTAACCTTTTCCTGCTAAGTGCACTGCTCAAAGAGGCGCTATGTTAACTGAGTTTGGCCCCCGTGTGGACTCCCCCGCGGGCATTTCCAGCATCGATTGCTCAACATCCTGGCAGCAGCAACTGAAAGAAGCCGTCCGTTCGGTCCCTGAATTGCTGCGACTGGTCAACCTGAGCCAGGATCCCATCGCATCCCGAGTCGATGAGAGCCCTCACTTTCCACTGAGGGTGCCGCTGTCCTATATCCGCCGTATGACGCCCGGCGACGCTAACGACCCGCTGTTGCTTCAGGTTCTGCCGCTGAGTGTTGAGCGCCAGCCAGCGCAGGGTTATATCGACGACCCGCTGCAGGAACAACACCATAACCCGGTACCCGGTCTGGTCCACAAATATCCGGGCAGGGCCTTGCTGATTACCACCCAGGCCTGCGCCGTACATTGCCGGTACTGCTTTCGCCAGCACTTTCCCTATGCGGACAATCGCCTTACGGCCCGGCAATGGCAACCGGCCCTCGACTACTTGCGTCAGCGACCTGATATTCACGAAATCATTCTCAGTGGAGGGGACCCACTGAGCCTCGACAACAAAGCCCTGTCTGAGCTCATTACTGCACTGGAGCAGATACCCCACCTGACGACCCTGCGCCTGCACAGCCGCACCCCCATCGTATTGCCAGCACGCGTCGATGAGGGCCTGGTCGCATTACTGACGCAGACCCGCCTCAAGACCGTTCTGGTGTTGCACGCCAATCACGCCCGGGAAATTGATAAAGAACTGCATCCGGCATTGACTGCCCTGCGTACCAGTGGAACGGTATTGTTGAATCAGGCGGTATTCTTAAAAGGCATCAACGACCAGGTCGACACCCTGACTGAACTCAGCCATGCGCTGTTTGATCAGGGCGTGTTGCCGTACTACCTGCACGTTCTCGACCCGGTTGCCAGGGCAGCGCATTTCGATACAGCCGACGACAAAGCTCGGTTAATCTGGCAACAGTTGCAGTCCCGGCTGCCGGGTTATCTGTTACCGCGTCTGGTTCGAGAAGTTCCCGGAGATGACCATAAACGCTGGATAAACGAGGCATGATTACGGTCTGCGCACCAAAAATGTGAGGCACATCACACTAATGACTGTCATAAAAAGGGCGTAAATTGCCGTTTTTCTGTCAGCTACTGGTTCCCATAGACGTAATAGGTCGTTAATCTACGGTACTACAGGGCCTGAAACACTGGACGATTCGCGTTTGCCCTGGCGACATCTGACCAGTCAAAAGGCACGGCGACAGCATCAATGACATTGACACCGCGGCAACACGACTATACTTCGGCAAGACACTGGGTAGAGCACTGAATGGATTACAGGCCGAAACACTATCTCAATATCCCGCAGCAGACCCTGACGACCCTGTCATTCTGTGAACCCAATGCCCGCCAGCTGAAGGCCTGGGTAACGGGCTTGCCGATGGCCAATATCGGGGAAACCTCACGTCAGCTGTACCATGCTGTTATCGAATTCAATCAGTTGCGCATCAGCGACGCGTCGCGCCTGGAACTGATGGACATGGTGCGCGAACCGATTCACTACGTCTGCAACTCACTGAACCAAAAATACCTGAATCAGGGCGTTGCACTGGATGACCAGCAACGCAAAGTCGCCAACCTGGCCCAGGCACTGCAAACTCACCTGGCAATCGGCTACAAGATCATCGTTCAACACATGTTGGCGCAAGGCACCATCAAGCAAAAGGCGTTGATGGCCAAAGCGGTACACAGAACGCTGAGCGACCTGATTCCAAGCCTGTTGCGCTCCTATCAGTTGTACATTCCAACTCCGACCGGGCTGTGGCGAGAAATTCACCAGCTGTACCAGATAGCGTCGGCATTCAACCTGCACACCACACCGGTCGAAGAAAACGAACAGGGGAGACGCTCGACGATTCAGGAGGTATACCTCAGAGCGGTATTGCTCGGGACCAGCCAGGCCAACCAGTTGCTGCAGCGCGAACTGACCGATGTCTACGCTGCCCTGCCGCGCTGGGCGCCGCTGCTCGACATAGACGATGTGGCCGACGATAAATCCGTGCTGGTGATCAACCCCGAAACCGACCAGCCGCCGCAATACAGTTACCTGATCAAGCAAGCCAGTTTCTCCGAATACCTGGGTATTAATACGTTGCCGCTGGTCCGGCCACTGCACGACGAACTAAAACGGACTCAAGCATCCACCGGAACCGACGACAAAGCACCCAGCCGCATATTGCCCAAAGACTTCAACCAGGCGCTGCTGGAGCATCTGGTTCAGTCCTGGGGCGGCATGAAGCAGCGAGCCTTTTCACGCACTCAATCCAGCGGCAAGGTCTCACTCACCGTTGGGTTGACCGGAACGCATTTTCACATGTCGGGGGGTGTCGGCTTTTACTCCCAGCTCTATGGTGAGTCGGCGAACGCAGAAAACCCCTTTATTGGCGCCGTCAGCTCTCGCTTCGCAGCGTTCGAGACCAAAGCTGTACAGTCGCAAAAGGATGTCTGGGAAGACTCGTTTGATGCCGGGCAACGGCGCATGCCCGGCAGTGAAGAGGAAGCCATCGAGTTCCCGCAAGACGCTCTGGAAGACCACCCCAGCTATTCCGGTTTATTGGTCAATGTCAGCCCGCGCGGCTACTGCATTCAATGGACCGACAAGGCAGCAAACAACCTGAAAACCGGTGAGGTCGTTGCTGTCAAGGAAGAAAAACTGCAACACTGGAACCTGGGCGTTGTTCGCTGGCTGCGCCAGAGCAAAGACAGTGGTACCCAGATGGGCGTAGAGTTAATTGCGCCCAACAGTCAGCCCTGCGGAATTCGGCAATTACACAAAACCGGGGCCCACGGCGACTACCTGCGCGGCCTGTTTATCCCGGAGATCCGGGCGATCGGCCAGGATGCCTCGGTGCTCACGCCACGACTGCCGTTCCAGGTTGGCAACAAAGTCACCATCAATATATCGGGCAATGAAGGCAAATATCAGCTCACCAAACGGATCCTGAGCACCGGCATTCTGAGTCAGTTCCAGGTGCGCAAAGTTGCGCACAAACTGGCTGAACCCGAGAAAAGCCAGGCCATCGGCGCCGATGACAGCTTCGAAAGCCTCTGGCGCCAGCTCTGAGGCGCACTTACCGTTAACCGGGCAGTCAGGGCGGCAAAAAGCGCGAGGCTTGTCTAAAAAGCGAGACCACGCTCTCAGCCTGAACCAGCCACGCCAAAAAAACCGGCGAGCGACTGTCAAGATCGACCGTTCGTCACTATACTCGAACCCCTAGTCTAAAAACTCCGTCGCGATAGTTGATTTATGCCTGAAAGTAACGCAAGCGCGCTCCGACTCCTGGTTATTCATGACACCCAAAGTGAAGCAGAACCTCTGCTCAGTAGCCTGCGTAATGCTGGCCAGGCCGTTCGTTCTCACTTTATTGCCAGCCAGAGCGAGCTGGAAAAAGTGCTGTCGGAACAACACTGGGACATGCTGCTGGTTAAGCTGGACACCCAGACCGTCGATCCGACAGCCGCTGTGGCAACCATACAACGCGCCGGTAAAGACTTGCCCATTCTGGCACTCATTGAAACCTACAACGCAGAGCGTATCGGCGAAGCCCTGGAAGCAGGACTGACCGACGTCCTGGTTGAAGGCGAAGAACAGCATCTGGTCAGTGCAGTGAAACGGGAAAAAGCAGCGTTGAGGGCTCGCCGCGAATTGCGCGAGACGCGCGCCAGCCTGCAGGAAACCGAGAAACGCTGCCAACTGTTACTCGACAGCTCTGTTGATGCCATCGCCTACGTTCACGAAGGCATGCACATTTACGCCAACGAAGCCTACCAGACCCTGTTCGGTTACGATGATCTGGAAGAGCTGCAAAGTACCCCGATCATGGACCTGATCGCCCGCAAAGATCTCGACAAACTCAAAAGCTCACTGAAAACCTACCGCGATGGCTCCACGGGTGAGCTGGCTTGCGTCGCTGAACACGTCAATGGCGAGCCATTCAACATTCGCATGACCTTGTCAGGCGCAAGCTACGAAGGTGAACCCTGCACGCAACTGGTGATTCGGCGCAACGATGCCGACAATGAAGAGCTGCAAGCAAAAATCAAGGAGATCAGTTCACAGGATCTGGTGACCGGGCTTTACAACCGCCAGCACTTCACCGATGTGTTGAAAACGGCCTATCAGCAAGTATTGAAGTCCAACGCCAGCCAGATCGTCCTGCACATTGGCATCACCAACTTCAGTGATCTTAAAACCAAAGCCGGCATCGCCGGGACTGACGTTATTCTGAAAGAACTGGCCGAGGTTTACGCCAAATACCAGCCGGAAGGCTCGTTGCTGGCACGTTACGGCGATGACAGCTTTGCGTTGCTGCTTTCCACCGGCAACATAGACAATATCAAAGCGGACGCCGTCAAGGTGCGCAAGGAAATCGCCGACCATCTGTTTGAAGTCGATGGCCGCACCCTGCCTGTCGACGTCATGTTTGGCATCGCGCACATCGACGAGCGCTGTCAGAGCGGGCAGGAAGCATTAAGCCATGCACATCAGGCCTATACCCGGGCGATCCATGAAAAGACCGGAGTGCAGTACTACGACAAATCTGACATTGCCAATTTATCCGACGACAACCTGGCGGGCAAGGTCGATCACGCCCTCGAAAACGATGGCTTCCGCATTATGTTCCAGCCCATCATCAGCCTGAGGGGTGACAGCAGAGAGCACTACGACGTGCTATTGCGTCTGGTCGACAAAGACGGCGCCGATGTTCTGCCAGAAGAATTCCTGCCGTTGATCGAAGCCCGTAACCAGGGTGCCAAGCTCGACCGCTGGGTCGTACTGAACACCATAAAAACGCTGGCCGAGCATCGTAAGCGCGGCCACAACACCCAGGTGTTCATACACCTGACGCCCAGCTCGATTCAGGACCCTACCTTTTTGCCCTGGGTGAACAGCGCATTGAAGGCCTCCAAGCTGCCCGGCGATGCATTGACCTTCCAGATCACCGAAGAACAGGCACAAAGCTACCTGAAAGTCGCCAAGGCCTTCAGCAAGGGGCTGGCGCTGCTCAAATGCAAGCTGGCACTGACGCATTTCGGCATGATTGAAAGCGGCCTGTCGGTAACGCGCCACCTCGACATCGATTACATTCGGGTCGATGGCAGCTTTATTGAAGCCCTGTCAGCCAACGACAAAGCCATGGCACCGCTGGAAACCCTGGTCAACGCGATCCACAAACAGGACATCAACTCCATCGTTCCACAAATCGAGAGTGCTGAAGTCCTCGCCTCACTGTGGGAACTGGGGGTGAATTACATTCAGGGTTACTACGTGCAGGCACCACTGACCGGCATGGATTACGAATTCGATGCCAACGATGAAGAAGAAGCGGTGTAATAACTCACGTTTTGGAATTTGCACCTTTTTTGCCCCTGGTCCGTGCCAGGCACTGGGTGTACCTATCCGGGGTCGGGCGGAATGCCGCCCACTCAACCCATCCATGGGGCCTAGACCGCAGGATATGAATCCCCTCCATGGGAATCACCCTTCGGGCTCGCTTCGCTCGTGCTAAAACGCTCCTGGCGTTTTAGTCCTTGCTGCGGACTACCCCGGATAGGTACACCCAGCACCCGTCACTCGTTTGGGAGCAAACTCTGCAACCTGAATCAGTGAATATCCTGATCCCTGAATCCCAGCAGATAGAGAACAGCGTCCAGACCCAGCGTTGAAATCGCATGGCGTGCACTTTCCCGAACAATGGGCTTGGCGCGAAAAGCGATACCCAGTCCGGCCTGGCTGAGCATGGGCAAATCATTGGCACCGTCGCCCACGGCAATCGTCTGCTCCAATTGAATACCTTCCCGCTGCGCCAACTCTCGCAGCAGTTCAGCCTTTCGAGCGCCATCAACGATGGTACCTTTCACCTCGCCGGTCACACGGCCATCGGCGATCTCCAGCTCATTGGCATAAACATAATCAATGCCCAGGCGCTGCTGCAGATAGTGCCCGAAATAGGTGAAACCGCCGGACAGAATGGCCGTTTTGAAGCCATAAGCCCGTAGCGTTCGAATCAGACGCTCAGCGCCCTCGGTGATTGGGAGTTGCTCTGCAATTCCGGCCAGCACCGATTCATCCAATCCTTTCAGTAATGCCATGCGTTGTCGGAAACTTTGCTGAAAATCGAGTTCACCGGACATCGCCTGTTCAGTGATGGCCGCCACCTGATCGCCAACACCCGCCGCTTTAGCCAACTCGTCAATGACTTCGGTTTCAATCAGCGTTGAATCCATATCAAAACACACCAGTCGGCGGTTACGCCGAAACACGGTGTCCTGCTGAAAGGCGACGTCGATATCGAGCTGACTGCTGATATCCAGAAACGCCAGACGCAGCGCATCCGGGTTGACCGGCTGCCCGCGCAAAGTCAGTTCAATGCAGGCTTTGCCGCTGTCTGCCGTTGCATCCAGTGGAATGCGGCCAGTCAGGCGGGTGATGTCCTGAATGTTCAGACCCTGTTCGCTGACCACAGTGGAGACCCGCGCCAGTTGCTGGGCGGTGATGCGGCGCGCCAGCAAGGTCAGCACATAGCGGTCTTTGCCCTGCTGCCCGACCCAGTCGGTGTAGGCCGACTCTTCCACTGGCGTAAAGCGGGCGTGAATGCCCAGCTCATGAGCCTTGAACAGAATCTCCTTGAGCACACCCGAGGTGTCGGCACCGTCCGGTAATTGCAGCAACATGCCCAGCGATACCTGGTCATGAATGACCGACTGGCCCATGTCGAGGAGTATGACGCCAAATTCAGCCAGCGTTGTGGTGAGCTCGGCGGTCAGGCCCATACGGTCGTGACCACTCACCTTTAACATTAAAATGGAACTCACCAGGCACGGCTCCGGTCGGTGGAATTACTCGCCTTTCAGCGTGGCCAGCTCGGCCAGCGCCTGGTCTGTCACTGCTTGCAACTCAACGATCAGGTCTTCAGTTTCATGGGTGGACATGGCGCGAACCCGGTCCGGACCCATCATAAACAGGCCTTTTTTGATCTGACTCAGTTGCGTCTGCAACTGCTCTACCGCATTACTCATGATGTTTCCTCATTGATTGGGACGGAGTAGGGACTGCACCGGATTCACTGAACCGCGGGTTCTTTATAGCCCGAAATACCGCTACCATAGCCGCCTTGAGCTCGAAGGACGACTCCCGGCAGTTGATGGGAGCGCCGCTGACCGCGCCGCGGCCGCCACCATGGTGACAGGCCGCCGTATTGTATCGACTGGGACGCCGCGGAACAATTAAGGAAGCGCTGAACCGCATACCTATCGCAATGCGAGGCAGGTGACGAGCTTCACCAACACCGGACCCGGATTTTATTCACCAGCAGAGCATCCCGATACCCTGTATGACGCAAGACACTCGCATCCCCCAGGCGCAACCCGATACACGCGCGAACAAACGCCTGCTCCGGCACTGGCAGCGCTGGTTATGGCAACCTCTGACCGGGTTTAGCCTGGCCTTGCTGCTTATGGTCAATCTGATGCTCTGGGTATTCTGGTATCAGCCTGCCAGTGACGCACTCGGGCAGGCAGGTCAGCGTCTTGGCGATAGCCTGGCGCGAACCCTCGCGTTCGACATTGCTGCGCCGCTGCAGCGCGGCGACCGCCTGGCCATCAGCCTGCTGCTCAATCGCACTGCTGAAGAGCCTCTGGTGTTCAACACCAGCCTGAACTCAACCAGCCAGAACATCACACTCACGTCTCGCCCCGGCGGGCGCAATCCCGATGCCATACAGCGGTTCAGCCACCCGGTGTACTTTGAATCGGATCTACTCGGGAACGTCGAAGTACAACTGGATGACCGACCGCTGCGCGCCTGGGAGCAGCGAGCTTACCGGGCGTGGTTTCTACTCAACCTGCTGGCGCTGATGCTCGCCACCGGCCTGATCGTCTGGCGAACTCGCCTGCAAGATCAGGCGACCCGGAAGCTGGCGACACAATTGAGCGAACAAATACCCGAATGGCGCGATGCCTTCAGTGGACCGCCCGAGCATCAGATCCGAATGTTGGTGCAACGCCTGAGCAATGCCCTGGACCGGAATGCTCAGGTGCTACGCACTCTGGCAACCTCAACCGATTCCGCTGAAGCGGAACGCTTGCTTGAGCAAACACATCTGGTGGGTGAAAAAGGGGCCTACTGCGACGTCGCCCTGCTCAATGTGCAGTGTCATAACTGGGATGCCCTGACGCGCCAGTACGATGCTCATCAACTGCAAGGACTCTGGGCCCGGTATGAACACCTCATCACCCAAGTGGGCGAACTCTACGGTGGCGTGCTCCTGCCCGAAGGTTTTACCCTGGTGTTTGGCCTGGGTGACGATGAGCATTACGCCATGAATGCCGTCTGCGCTGCCCGGGTGTTGCAAATGGCCGCTGAGCAATTGAATCACCAGTCTCGCCGGCAACAACCGAGTTTCGGCTATTCACTGAGTGCTGGCCCCGCCTTTGTATCGAGAACCACCAAACACGGCATACCCCTGCCCCTGGTCGCCGGGGATGCCTCTCAGTGGTTGCAACAGGTCAGCGCCCTGCAACCGCGAGACACCCTCTATCTGGCTGAACCCATGCTACAGGACAGCGAGCTGAACCGGAGCGTTGAAGTATCACTGGTGCGTGATATCACACTCTCGGACGGGTCCAGGCTCGAAGTCTGGGAGCTGGACGCCATTGTCGGCAATCAGGATCAGCTATTGCGGTCACAGGCACGCACCCTGCTGGAGGCGCAATGAAACACTTGCCCGCAGCCTGGCTGTGGGCAGGGCTCGCACTGGCGTTTGCGCTGTCTCTGGCGGTGAGCCTGGCGACCGGACCCACCCATCTGCCCTGGCCAACGCTGATCAAGCACCTGTTTACCGGCCCCGGAGAAGAGCTACAGGGGCTGATACTCTGGCAAATCCGAATTCCGCGCACCCTTCTGGCTCTGTGCGTGGGCGCATTGCTGGCTGTCTGCGGTGTGCTGATTCAGGGACTGTTTAGAAATCCTTTGGCCGAACCTGGGTTAATGGGTGTATCCAGCGGTGCTACCTTGATGGTCGTTGTTGTCATTGTGATGGCCGGAAACCTGTCAAATACCCTGCCCGGCGCGCTGCGGCCCTTCCTGCTGCCACTGGTCGCTTTTGTCGGGGGGTTGGCCGCCACCCGGCTGGTCATGCTGCTCGGTCACAACAGTCACGCAGCTCCGTTGCGTCTGATTCTCGCCGGTGTCGCCTTCAATATGATGGCCGCCGCCGGCATTGGGCTGTGTGCATATCTGTCGACCAATGAACAATTACGCACCCTGACGTTCTGGAGTCTGGGCAGTTTCTCCGCCGCTACCTGGTCTGCAGTGGGAATCACAGCGGCCGTATTGACGATCATCGCCCCTTTGGCTTACCGGCTTTGGCGTCCGTTGAACGCGCTTCTGCTGGGCGAGTCAGAGTGCCGTCATCTTGGTTTTGACGTTCCCGTGCTAAAACGCCGCATCGTCTATCTGAGTGCGGCCGGGGTCGGTGCCGCCGTGGCTTTTACCGGTATTATCGGTTTCATTGGTCTGGTTGTGCCCCACATCGTGCGCATGCTGGTGGGGGCCGACCATCGCCGCCTGCTGCCGTTGAGCCTGGTACTGGGCGCCCTGCTGACGCTCTGGGCTGACTGGCTGGCCCGCACCGTTCTAAGCCCGGCCGAGTTACCGGTGGGTATCATTACCTCACTGATTGGCGGGCCATTTTTCATCTACCTGATCCATCGTCAACGGGGCCGGTTGTCATGACACTGCGAGCCGACCAGCTGACACTGAGCCTGACGCCTGGCCAACCTGTTCTGAGCGATGTTTCAATTGCCATTGAACCAGGCCACATCACGGCTCTGGTTGGTCAGAACGGCGCGGGTAAGAGTTCCTTGCTGAACACTCTGAGCGGCGAGCTGACGCCGCAACAGGGTGAGGTAAGCCTTCATGACACACCCATCCGCCACTGGGACGGCCAGGACAGAGCCCGGCTACTGGCGGTCTTGCCGCAACAACATGCGCTGAATTTTGAATTCAACGTCGAGGAAGTGGTTGCACTCGGTCGATACCCGCACGCTACCGGCCGCCGGCGGGACAACCAGATTGTGCAGGAGGCCCTGGAACTGTGTGATTTACACCACTTGAGCGAACGCAGTATCGACGACATCAGTGGCGGGGAACGGCAGCGGGTCCACCTGGCCCGGGTGCTCGCACAAATCTGGGAGTCACAGCCGGAAGGCCCTTGCTTGCTACTGCTTGATGAACCGACCACTGGTCTGGACCTGAGTCACCAACAGGCCCTGCTTAAGGCGGTTCAGCATTTCGCCCGGCGCAAAGCGGGCATTCTGCTGGTGGTGCATGACCTTAACCTGGCCGCTCGTTACGCCGACCAGGTTGTATTGATGCACCAGGGGAGCATCGTCGAACGGGGAACGCCGGATCGTGTTTTTCAAGCCGACACACTGCAACGGTATTTCGACGTGGCCGTCACCGTTCAGCGCCATCCACACCATGATTGCCCGCTTATCATTCCCGATTAACCGATTTATTTATGTCGACCCAGGAGTCTCAATGATCGAACTTTGCTCTGTTCACGACCTGCACGAAGGCCAGTCACTCGGCTTCGATATTGCCGACAAACCGGTCTTTGCTGTGCGCAAGGACGGGGAGGTTTTCGTCTACCACAACGAATGCCCGCACCTGGGCGTCGAACTCGAGTTTCAGGAAAACGACTTTCTGGACCTCGACGGCGCCCTGATCCAGTGCTCCACCCACGGCGCCCTGTTCGAGATAGAAACCGGTCACTGTTTATCTGGCCCTTGCCAGGGGGATTATTTGAAGCCCGCTGAATTTACCGTCAGGGATCAGGTTTTGTATCTGCTTTCCTGAGCCCCTGGAGCCGAAGGGTGTTCTGAGGTGCTATGAGTTCGTGCTGACCACCGGGTCAGTCAACACTTCATTCGGGGGTTGCCCCCAGGTTTGACGTATTTACCTGACTGCCACTATCAACGAGCGATAATCACTGGCAACGCCGCAGATAAGGATGCCGCGCCAAAAAGTCACCAATCCGACTAACCGCCTCTTCGAGGCGAGGTATCGATACGGTATAGGCAATGCGCACCGCGCTGTGTTCCGTCGCCCCGCCAAAGTCCAGGCCCGGGGCGATAGCCACACCGGTTTCTTCCAGCAATTGCTGGCACCAGTCCATGGCGTCATCGCAAACCGATGACACGTCTACATAAAGATAGAAAGCGCCATCCGGTTGGGCCAACAGCGGGAGCCCCAACGCTTCAATAGCCGGTGCCAGCGTATTGCGACGTGCCTTCAGTTCAGCAGCGCGGGCAAAGCATTCTTTTTCTACCTCGGGAGTAAAGGCGGTTAATGCGGCCTGCTGCGCCATGGCC
This sequence comes from Saccharospirillum impatiens DSM 12546, assembly GCF_000423605.1. Lineage (GTDB taxonomy): Bacteria > Pseudomonadota > Gammaproteobacteria > Pseudomonadales > Natronospirillaceae > Saccharospirillum > Saccharospirillum impatiens. The sequence continues at coordinate 224,729 of NZ_AUIH01000001.1, read as the reverse complement.
GGGGCCGATAGAAACAGATTCTGCGCCAGGCGCTCTGCCGCGTCGACCGCGTATTCGGGCACCACGGCCCAACCCAGTCGCCAACCGGTCATGCCATAAAATTTCGAGAAACTCTGGGTGACCCAGGCCTCGTCATTCACTTCCAATGCGGTCGGCGGTAGCGACTCGGTAAAGGTAAGGCCATGGTAGATTTCATCGGCAAACAGCGTCAGATCATGCCTGCGGGCAAAATTCGAGGCGGCGGTCCATTCATCAAGGGAGAGTACCTGCCCGGTTGGATTACAGGGTGAGGCCAGCAACAGACCGGTGGTGTCTTTGGTGACGGCTGCCTCGAGCGCCTCTACATCCAGACGCAGGCCATCATTCGACAAAGGTACCGAGATACCCTGACCATTCAGTACCTGTAAAAAGTGACGATTACAGGGGTACCCTGGCTCTGGCAACAACACCGTTTTCCCGGGGTCGATGGTGGCGGCAAATGCCAGCAACAGGGCACTCGAACCGCCCGGGGTGACTGCAATGCGATGTGGTTCGATAGAGATACCGTGCCAGCGCTGGTAGCGGTCTGCAATGGCGGCCCGCAGTGCCGGTATGCCCATCGCCGCCGTATAGCCGGTGTGGCCGTCCGCCAACGCTTGCTGGCCCGCCTCTATGATGGCTTGTGGAGTGCCGAAATCCGGCTCACCCACAAACAGGCTAATGACGGAGCGACCTTCCGCTTCCATGGCTCTGGCTTTGGCGAGTACGCCCATAACGTGAAAAGGCGCGATGCGTCGGGTACGATCGGCGAGCCGGGTAGAAGACATAACAACAACCTGCAAAGACTGAAAACCGTGGGCATAATGCAGAATCGGTGACGCCCAGTCCAATACCAGTGCCCTTATCATTTCAATACGGCGTGGAGACCAATGCCTGAATGATTGTCCAGCCAGCCCGTTATCGCGGGCGCTTTGCCCCTTCGCCCACCGGACCGCTACACCTGGGTTCTCTGTTGGCCGCTCTGGTCAGTTACCTTGAAGCCCGCCGTCATGGCGGCGAATGGTGGGTACGCATCGAAGACCTGGATCCCCCACGAACCCAGCCGGGTGCCAGCGATGCCATTTTACGCAGCCTGGAAGCACACGCCTTACTCTGGGATTCGACGGTGATGTATCAGAGTCAGCGCAGCGATGCCTATCAACAGGCTATCGAGAGACTGTCCGATCGGGGCCAGCTATTCTGGTGCCGCTGCAGCCGCAAGCAACTGGCCGGGCATCGGGTCTACCCGGGAACCTGTCGTGCCTGCCGGCAGCCCCGGTCTGATGCGGCCATCCGCTTCCAAGCTCCCGAGGTCGACGATGCGTTCACCGACCTGTTCCAGGGCGCCCAACATACCAAGCTGGCAAGTGACTACGGTGATGTTGTGGTTCGTCGGCGAGACGGCCTGTTCGCCTATCAACTGGCGGTGGTGGTGGATGATTGCGACCAGGGCATGACCGACATCGTGCGCGGAATTGACCTGCTCAGCTCTACCTTCTGGCAACGGGCCCTGTACCGAGCCCTCGGCCAGCCATGCCCAAATTATGCGCATTTCCCGGTTTTGGTTCATGCCGGACAAAAACTCAGCAAACAGAACTTTGCCCCAGCTCTGGATGACCATCAGGCGATCAACAATTTAATGCAACTCTGGCCATGGCTCGGCCTCGCCATCGAGCGGGACACGCCGGAACGCATGTTGGTTGAAGCCAGCAAGCAATGGTCACCCGCTTGTCTGAAAGCACGCCAGGAACTGCCCCTTTAAACCCGGGACAAAACCGGTTCAATACGTCGATCGACGCCTGTTTGCTGGCGCTAACCAGAATGCGGGTTTACGCTAAGTAGACTTTGCTGACGAGTAGCTCTACTACATGACCGTTAATGCTTCGCTGGCGCGCCGTCTGCTGTTGTTCATCACACTTGGCGTGGGCATCGCCATACTGGTGACCATTCTGATGCAATACTCGACCCTTAATAGAACCATGGAGGGGTTGCGCGATCAGAATGTGGACGCCTCCCTCGGCAATATGCTGCCTATCATTCAGAAATCGATGTGGGCCTTTGACGACAGCGGTGTCATCCGGGCTGCCAATGCGCTGCTGCGTGACCCCTATATTTCCGGCGTAGCGGTCCACAGCGCTGAAGGTGAGATCAACCTGAACCTCGGCGACCTTAAAGAGCAAAGCTTTACGGATCGGGCCCCAAACGAAGAGCGAACTGAATGGAACGACGCCGACGGCCTGTATATCAGCACCCCTGTCGTCCACGCATTCAATGAAGGGGAATCCACCATTGGCTGGATCTATCTGCGCAGCGATGATGACCTGATTGACAAGCAGGTTCGACTGGTACTCGGGGGCGTCATCGTCTCGGCCGTACTGACCATAGTGTTGCTCCTCGTTGGGCTCTATGCGCTGGTCGACCGTATGGTAGCGATTCCGATCAAGGCGTTCACCGATTTTGTTGAACACACCTCAACGGGCGACGTCTCCACCTGGGTCGTGCAGCGCGACCCCTCCCTGGAAGCCCGTACCGACGAAATCGGCCAACTCTATCAGTCGTTCAACGACCAACGCGATCGTTTGATTGAGCATGAACAGGAACTGCTCGAATACAGAACTGAACTTGAAGCCACGGTGAGCGAACGCACCGAAGCGCTGCAACGCAGCAATACCGACCTGAGCGAATCGCTCGAAAAACTGAAGATTGCCCAGGATGAATTGCTGCAAAGTGAGAAGCTGGCCTCACTGGGCAACCTGGTCAGCGGCGTCGCTCACGAGGTTAATACGCCCCTTGGCGTGTCCATCACTGCTGCCAGTCATCTCACCTCGGAAGCTCGCCAGACACAACGCGAACTGGAACAGGAGACGCTGACCAAATCAGATCTGGAGCGGTTTTTCCACGAGTGCCTGGAAACCGGGGCGCTGTTGTCCAGCAATCTCGATCGGGCCGCCCAGTTAATCCGGTCGTTCAAGCAAGTCGCCGTAGACCAGACCAGCGATGAACAACGCGATATCAACCTGCAAATCTACGTTGATGAAATTCTGGCCAGCCTGAAACCAAAATACAAAAACACCCAGGTGACGGTCACCAACAACATCGATCCGGACATCCTATTACAGCTAACACCCGGTGCCCTGGCGCAAATCATCACCAATCTGATTATCAATTCACTGCTGCATGGTTTCGATGACAGCACCCGCACCGGTGAGATCCGTCTGTACAACCGGGTTCAAGAGAACACACTGGAGCTGATTTATGAAGACGATGGTGAAGGCATGGGACCCGACACTCAAAAACGCATGTTCGACCCGTTTTTCACCACTCGCCGATCCAGTGGTGGCAGCGGCCTGGGCATGAACATTGTTTTCAACCTGGTCACGGGTAAGCTGAATGGGAAAATACGGCTGGACAGCCCTCCGTATCAGGGCTGTCGCCTGATCATTAGCATTCCCTTTTCACCGATAGACACTGCGCCAGCATCGAGTTCACAACCGGACACCGCATCATGAACGAAACACTGACCTTTGCGAGTGAACGCTCACCCACTGAATCCGAGCCAATGGCCCCCTGGAAAGTGGTCATTGTCGATGACGACGAAGAGGTTCACGCCATCACTACGCTGGCTCTGCGCAACTTTCGATTTGACGGCCGCCCCCTAACCTTCCTGCACAGCTACAGCGCTGATGAAGGTGAAGCCGTGATCAGAGACAACCCGGATACCGCCTTGTGCCTACTCGACGTGGTGATGGAAACGGATCATGCCGGGCTCGATCTGGCCGAGGTGATTCGCACCCGGCTGAACAATACCTTTACTCGCATCGTGTTGCGCACCGGCCAGCCCGGCCAGGCACCGGAAGAGACCATCATTGCAGACTACGACATCAATGATTACAAAGAAAAAACCGAGCTGACCCGGAGCAAGTTGCACACCCTGCTGTACTCCTGCTTGCGCAGTTATCGGGACATCATAGCGCTTGATCGCAGCCGCCAGGGTCTGGAACGCATCCTCAGCGCCTCCATTCACCTGCAGCAGAAAACGTTTCTAACCGACTTTGCTCTGGGCATTCTCGAACAGATATCCGCCATACTGTCGCCGGATGAAGACGCGCTCTATGCCCAGTGCGAGGGCATTGCCGCCCATGAGCAATCGGGCAAACTGATGGTTGTCGCCGGCACTGGGGCATACCACAACAAGGTCGGCGTACCGGTCACCCAACTGCTTACCGACCGTGTTCGTAATTTTATTGACAGCACCGAACTCGGCTATCACTCACGCTATATGGATAATGGCTATCTGTGCCTCTACCGGTCCAACGAATTGCATCTGAGCATGCTGTTCTTAAAGGGCCTGACGCCCCAGAGTCCAATCGAACGGCACCTGCTTGAAGTCTTTTGCCAGAATGCGCTGACTGCCTTTGAAAACCTGGCACTGCGTACAGAACTGGAAGACAGCCAACGCGAAATCGTGTTTATTCTTGGCGATGCCGTGGAGCACCGGTCCCGGGAAACCGGCCAGCATTTGCGCCGGGTTTCGCACATCAGCGAACTGATTGCTCTAAAAGCCGGCCTTAACGAACAGCAAGCTCAGCTAATCAGGGAAGCTGCGCCGCTGCACGACCTTGGCAAAATTGGCATTCCCGACCAGGTTTTGAACAAACCCGGGCCACTGGATGAACCGGAATGGGATGTCATGAAAACCCACTCGCAGATCGGTTACGACCTGCTGCACCAGTCGGAAAAATCCATCCTCAGGATCGGCGCCCTGATCGCCCTTGACCATCACGAGCGTTGGGATGGCACTGGCTACCCCAACCGAAAACAGGGTGATGAAATCAGCATTGAAGGCCGAATAGCCGCCCTGGCTGACGTCATTGATGCACTGACCAGTGAGCGTTGTTACAAGCAGCCCTGGTCTTTTGACGATACCCGAGCCCTGATAGAGCAGGAGCGTGGCCGTCAGTTCGACCCGGCACTGGTCGACGTTGTTCTGACCCATTTCGACGAAGTCATCGCAATCAAAAACCGATACCCGGACTGAATCCCAACAGCACCTGTCGGGAAATCTTCAGTCGCTGCTTAAATTCTGGCCGCTGTAAGGGTAGGATAACGCCCGCATTCACGGGCGGGCGACCCATGTCACTGTCGTTATTACTCAAGCTGTTGATACTACCCTTTTACCTGTTGCTGCCATTCTCGCTGGACGGCACCGAGACAGTGCAACTCTGGTACCTGCCTTTCCTGATCTGGACCGGACTGATCCTGGTCAATGCGCTGGCTGAGTATTTGAGGAGCCGACGCTGATGGACTTTAGCTGGCAACTCCTAATCAGTGTCAGCCTCGGCTATTTGCTGTTGCTGTTCCTCACAGCCTACTGCGCAGAGCGTGGCTGGATTCCTCAGAACCTGGCTCGCCACCCGCTGGTCTATATATTGGCGCTGGGCGTGTATTGCAGCGCCTTTGCCTATTACGGCAGCGTCGGCCTCGCCTACCATCTGGGTTATGGCTACCTGGCCTTGTACCTTGGGTTGGCCATTGCCCTGGTGTTCTCCGCAATCATATTGCGGCCGATTCACGATCTGTCTCGCAGCTATCAGCTCGCCTCGCTGGCCGACCTGTTCGCCTTTCGCTACCGCAGCCGCTGGGTCGGCTTCCTGACCACACTGGGCGTCGTACTGGCCATGCTGCCCATGCTTGCCCTGCAAATTCAGGCGATCACCGATACCATCACCCTGCTCGACCCGAACACCATGGCCTGGCCGCTGGCCCTGCTGATCTGCCTTATTCTGCTGGCGTTCTCCATTCTGTTCGGTGCACGCGATATCGCACCCACTGAAAAGCATAGGGGACTGATGTTCGCGCTGGCATTTGAATCACTGTTCAAACTGGTGGCGTTTCTGATTATCGGCGGAGTTGCCGCCCTGGAAGTCTTCGGCAGTTGGCAGGGAATCACCCAGTGGTCAACCCTGGCACTCAACCCTCAATTTCAAACGCCCCCCCTGCAACCGGTCCAGTGGTTCTCTCTGCTGTTGATGTTTGTCTCAGCCCCACTGGTATTGCCGCATCTGTTCCAGCTGTTGTTCCGGGAAACCTCGAATTTGTCGCGCTTGCGCATGGCCAGTTGGGCGATGCCCATTTACCTGTTATTAATGGCGTTGCCTGTCATGCCCATTCTTTGGGCGGGCCAATCGCTCGGGTCCACCACCAGCCCGGAGTACTTTTCCCTGTCGCTCGGCTTGTTGCTCGACAAACCCTGGGTGACCTGGCTGGCCTACCTGGGTGGGCTGTCCGCTGCCGCTGGTATCACCGTACTGGCGTCGATCTCCATGGCCAGTATGGCTATGAACCATCTGGTGCTACCGTTTTACAAACCGAGTTTCAGTGCCGACGTCTACCGCTGGCTGCTGTGGGTGCGACGCCTGCTGATCGGCGTGGTCATCGGTCTGTCCTACGCCCTGTATCTGTTACTGAACCAGGTTCAGAACCTGACGTCACTGGGCATCACCGCATTTACAGGCCTGCTGCAATTGCTGCCCGGTATCCTGGGTTTGCTGTTCTGGGCCGGAGCAAACCGGAAGGGGTTCGTCAGCGGGTTAACGCTGGGCTTGCTGATCTGGGCTTCCAGTCTCGCCATTCCAATGCTGGCGGAGAGTCTGTCATTCGGTAACCAGTTGCGCATGGGCTTTGCACTGGAAGCCGATCACTGGTCGCTGACCACGCTGGTTTCCCTGGGCATCAATGCACTGGCCTTTGTACTGGTGTCCCTGTTCACGCGCACCAGTAAAGAAGAGAAAGACGCCGCCCATACCTGTGTGATCACCTCGGTTGACCGGCGCCATCGCCTGCCGCTGAAAGCCCGCAATGTCAGCGAATTCATCGAGACACTCAGCCGCCCGCTGGGCCGAATCATGGCCGAACGTGAAGTCAAACGGGCGCTGAAAACGCTGGGCTTCCCCCTTGGGGAGTACCGCCCCTATGCGCTGCGCCGCCTGCGTGACACCATTGAAGCCAATCTCTCGGGGCTGATGGGGCCGAGTGTTGCCCAGGCGCTGGTCGCCCGCTATCTACCCTACGAACAAAGCGAGCGGGCCGAGCGGGACGACATCTACTTTTTTGAGCAACGGCTCGACGGCTACCACCACCAGCTCACCGGTATGGCCGCCGAACTGGACCGGCTGCGCCGCCACCACCGGGAAACCTTGTACAACCTGCCCATCGGCGTCTGCTCACTGGCCAGCGATGGCGAAATTCTGCTTTGGAACCGCGTCATGGCTGATATGACCGGCATTATTGAGGCAGAGGCTATTGGAGCCCGGCTCGACTCCCTGCCTGCCAACTGGTACGACTTACTCGACAGTTTCCTCAAGGGTCAGTCCAACAAATTGACCGTGGAACAACCCAATGCCGATGGCCGGGGCAAGCGCTGGTTCAGTCTGCATCGCAGCGCCCAGGTGCAGCGCCGGGACGAACCGCTCGAAGGCACCGTCATCCTGCTTGAAGACGAAACCGAGCATAAACTCCTGGAATCTGAGCTGGTTCACTCCGAGCGCCTGGCCTCCATTGGCCGGCTGGCGGCTGGTGTTGCCCATGAAATTGGTAACCCCATCACTGGCATCGACTGCCTGGCCCAGGATCTGAAGTACGTATCCGACCCGGCCGAGCAGCAGCTGATTGCCGATCAAATCCGGGAACAAGCCGGACGGGTGACAAAAATTGTACGTTCACTGGTCAACTTCGCTCACGCCGGCCAGGGTGATGGCAAGACCGATCATCAGCCCTACCCGCTGCGCCAGGTCGTTCAGGACGCCATTGACTTGCTATCGTTGTCGCGCGATGCCCAGCGGGTGATCTTTATCAATGAAGTGGCAGATGACCTGACCGTACTGTGTGAAGCCCAGAGACTGAGCCAGGTCTTCATCAATCTCCTGGGCAACGCCCGGGATGCCAGCCCCGACGGCGAAGTGATCCGGATTCAGGCAGAAGCCGAGGTAGAAAGCGCGATTGTTGAAGTCATCGACCGGGGGACGGGTATCCCGGCTGACGTCATCGACCACATTTTCGACCCCTTTTTCACCACCAAAGAGGTCGGTAAAGGCACCGGGCTCGGCTTGTTTCTGGCCTATACCATTGTTGAAGAGCACTACGGTCATATGGCCGTCGACAGCCCCGCGTTCGCTGCTGAGGGCATTGGCACTCGCTTCACAATTCGGTTACCCTTACATCGGCTGTTACCTGAGGTAACACCCTGAACACGACACACCCGGGCTTTTCTGCTTTTAACGGCCTGACACGAGGGCCAACCAAACCCGGGGTGCCGCGATCGACTGGCCTGAAAAGGTGATTGATACGGCACACAAAGCAGTTCGACACATTCCATAGCGCGGGTAACAGACCGGGCAGTGACGGAGGTCAGATATGAGTGACATTCTGGTAGTTGAAGATGAGAGTATTATCCGCTCAGCATTGAAACGACTGTTGGAGCGTCATCAATACCAGGTCACGGAAGCCGAATCAGTCACTGAAGCCAGCCAGCATGATCTGGGGCGCTTCGACCTGATCATCACCGACCTCAGGCTCCCCGGTGCGCCCGGCACCGACTTGATCGACATGGCCGGAGACGTACCGGTGCTGATCATGACCAGCTATGCGAGTATGCGCTCCGCGGTCGATGCAATGAAAATGGGTGCCATCGATTACATTGCCAAACCCTTTGATCACGAAGAAATGGTGCGTACCGTCGGTCGCATTGTCAGCACCCACCGTCAACAGCGGGTACAGCATGAAACGGGCGACAGCGACGCTGAAGAAGGCCATCACCAGCCACACAGCACGCTCGGCGATCTGGTCGGCAGTTGCGAGTCGATGCAACGCCTCTATCACAGAATTCGGCGCGTAGCGCCCGCAGACATTACCGTATTGATTCACGGTGAGTCTGGTACCGGTAAAGAACTGGCCGCCCGCGCCATCCATCAGCACAGCCCCCGGCACGACCAGCCCATGATCAGCGTCAATTGTGCCGCCATTCCTGAGAGCCTGATCGAATCGGAACTGTTTGGCCACGAGAAAGGCGCCTTTACCGGTGCTACAGCGGCCCGCCAGGGCCTGGTTGAAGCCGCCGAAGGTGGCTCCCTGTTTCTCGATGAAATTGGTGAACTGCCCATGGAGGCACAGGCCCGCCTGCTTCGGGTTATTCAGGAAAGTGAGGTTCGCCGCGTGGGCTCGGTCAATTCGCGAACCGTCGATGTCCGGCTGATCGCCGCCACCCACCGCAACCTGAAACAACTGGTCAAAGAAGGCCGGTTCCGGGAAGATTTGTACTATCGCTTACAGGTAATCGAGGTAACCCTGCCCCCGTTGCGTGACCGCGGACAGGACGTCGTCGAAATTGCCGAGCACCTCATTACCAAACACGCCCGCCGACTCAAGTTTGACGGACCTGTGCTGCTATCCAGCGAAGCCCGGGACGCCATGTTACGGTACGACTGGCCCGGCAATGTGCGCGAACTTGAAAATGCCATACAGCGTTCGCTGATTCTCAGTGAAGGCGGCGAAATCAATCTGGATGAAATGGGCCTCGACCAGGAAGACTGGAAAATCCCGGACACTCTGGTCAGTGAAGAAGCCCCAACCAATGCACCCGGCCTTAACAACCACTCACAAGACGTCGACGACCTGTCACTGGAAGACTACTTCCAGCATTTTGTGCTCGAACATCAGGAAGGCATGTCGGAGACGGAACTGGCCCAAAAGCTGGGTATCAGCCGCAAATGCCTGTGGGAACGCCGCCAGCGCCTGGGCATTCCTCGCCCAAAAAAGGCCAGTGCAGCCTCGTCCGCCAGCACAACCACGCAGTAGGATTGGCAAAGACCAACACACTAAGGGACGTAGGACAAGAAGGGACGCAACACATGGAAAGACGCACGACACGCAATACACGCCCCTAACGTCTTTCCATGTTCTGCGTCTTTTAATGTGTTGCGTCTGTTAATGTCCCGCGTCAGTTAATGTCCCACGTCCCTTCTTGTCCCACGTCTCTCCCTCCCCCCCCCCCCCTACGTAACAACACTGACACTTACGGTAACAAACTGTTGGATCTCACTGCTGACAGATTGCTTACATTTTGAACAACAATCCGTAACTTATTGTTTTATAAGCATTTTTAAAAAATGGCACAGCACCTGCAATATCTAACGGGCAAGAGAAGATCGGCCCATCAACAAAAACAACAACGGGCCAACCACAAGCAACCCCCACCCAAAAACAATAACAAGGGGGTAGCATTAACAACGGGCAAACACCATTGTCAGCAATCGATAATAAGAACAATAAAAGACATTAATAATAAGAAAACAAATGACAGTGTAAGGTCATGGGGACTTTAAGATCCCCGGACATCAAGAATAATAAGCCCCACTCACCTGTTACAGTTTGCAGGTTTAGATCGTGATGTATCATCACGTTGCTAGAGCCGGCCTTGTGCCGGCCGCTCGTATTGCCACCCTACCGTTTCTCAAACCAGAACATCGCCCACCGAAGACCTCATTGCTAACGCCAATCTGCCAAAGCTCACCGTCCGTAGAGGTGTTGTTACCGGGTATTTCGCGCCATCAGACCGGTTTTAGCCATCAAATGAGCAGATTGACGGGCGCTAGGCATAGAGAATGACGGCTGCTTCCGCTAAACTGCGCGCTCTTTGAACAATGCGAGATCATGTGCAAACCATGGTAGTGGACTGGATCAAACGCTGGTTACCGCAAAAATCGAACAGCATCGAGTTGAGTACAATCCCGAGGGACGAACACCGCGTATCCCGGAAAGACATCAACCATACCGCCTTAAAAGTGCTGTATCGCCTGCAAAACGCCGGATACGAAGGTTACCTGGTCGGCGGCTGTGTCCGCGACTTGCAACTCGGCCTGAAACCCAAGGATTTCGACGTCGCCACCGATGCCACGCCCGAGCAGGTACGCAAACTGTTCAGCAACTCACGGTTGATCGGTCGCCGTTTCCGCATCGTTCACGTCACCTTTGGCCGTGAAATCATCGAAGTCACAACGTTCCGCGGCCGCACAGACGACAATAACGACAACCACCTGCAGAAACAGTCTGACGAAGGCCTGCTGCTGCGCGACAACGTCTACGGCTCACTTGAAGAAGACGCCGAACGACGCGACTTCACCGTCAATGCCCTCTACTACACCCCCAAAGACTTCACCCTGAAAGCCTATGGCTCGGGCATGGACGACCTGGAAAACAAGGTGTTGCGGATAATCGGTGATCCGGAAACCCGGTACCGGGAAGACCCGGTGCGGATGATGCGTGCGGTGCGGTTTGCCGCCAAACTCGGCTTCAGCATCGAACCGCGTACGGGCGACCTGATTCCGGAACTGGCACCGTTGCTGAGCAATGTCGCTGCAGCGCGACTGTTCGACGAAGTCATTAAAATGCTGATGTCTGGTCAGGGCCTGGCAACCTGGCGTCTGATGCGCGAATACAACCTGGTTGAACCGTTGCTACCGGCCACTCATGCCGCCTTGAAAGCCTCGACTGACGGCTACTACGACGCCTTCATAGAGCAAGCATTGGTCAATACCGACGATCGCATCAATCGGGGCAAGCCGGTCACCCCGGCCTTTTTGTATGCAGCACTGCTTTGGCCACCCGTCCGTGAAGAAGCTGAGCACAGCATCAACATGGGCACGCCTGAACAGCCTGCGTGGCTACAGGCCATGGGTAAAATCGTGGCTCATCAAATTTCCTCCATCGCCATTCCCAAGCGGTTTTCGATCCCGATGAAGGAGATCTGGGAGCTGCAACTGCGATTACCCAAGCGCACGCCAAAGCGTGCCGAGCAAGTCGCCAGCCACCCGCGCTTTCGGGCCGCCTACGACTTTCTGTTGCTGCGTGAAAGTGCCGGCGAGAAAACCGGCAACCTGGGCCAGTGGTGGACCGATTACCAAACGGAAAACCCGGACATTCGCCGTGATATGGCCAGCGAAGCCGCCAGTGATCGGCCGCGCCGGCGCCGTCGACGTCGTCCACCGCAAAATCGCGGCGAGCCGACTTCCTGACCACCACTTCCGGGTTCCAGTAATGTCAGCGACCACTCATCGGTATCGGGCTTATATTGCGCTGGGCAGCAACCAGGGGGTCAGCGCCGAGGCGCTTAACGGCGCACTGACAGAGCTCGATGCATTGGCAGAAACCCAGGTGCAGAAGGTATCGCCCTGGTATCGCAGTGCGGCCATCGGGGGGCCGGCCAATCAGCCGGACTTTCTAAACGCCGTCTGTGAAATCGCTACCGGGCTAGAACCACAGCCGCTGCTGCAAGCACTGCATCGCATAGAGCATCACTTTGGCCGGGAACGTCAGGTCCGATGGGGACCTCGCACCCTGGACCTGGATATCGTCTGGTACGAAGGCGTCACGTCAACCGCCCCCGAATTAACACTGCCACACCCAAGGGCACACGAAAGAGCCTTTGTCGTTCGGCCGCTCATGGACATTGCCCCTGATCTGACGCTGCATGGCGAGACAATCTCCCACTGGCTGAAGCAGACCGAAAATCAGTCGATAAGCCGCCGGTAGCGCCATTACCAACCACCATTCAACAATACCCTTCCAATGCCCTGAATAGTGCAAAAAGCACCCTGGCAAAACCACTGAACAGTGCCATTATCCGGGAACCCCCTCCCCCGGCTTGACTTAGCCCCCTCAAATAGCAACCATTCGCCCCCACCTAACCTATCGAGAGAGCCCCGATGGTGAAGAATCACACGGTAGCAACCCTGAAACAGCTCGTCGCCGACGGCCAGAAATTCAGCATGCTGACCGCCTATGACGCGTCTTTTGCGCAGATGTTCTCTACTCTGGGTGTCGAAACCCTGTTGGTCGGCGATTCGCTGGGCATGGTGATTCAGGGCCAAAACTCGACCCTGCCTGTCACGATGGATCACATGGTGTACCACACCGCCGCGGTTGCCCGGGGCAATCAGGGCGCGCTGATCATCGCTGACCTGCCGTTTAACAGCTATTCGAGCGTAGACCAGTGCCAGGCCGGTGCCGGGCAACTGATGCAGGCCGGAGCTCACATGGTCAAACTGGAAGGGGGTGCCTGGCTCACAGACCACATTGTGTCACTCAGCCGCGCTGGCATTCCGACCTGCGTACACCTGGGCCTGACGCCCCAGTCTGTGAACAAGTTTGGTGGCTACAAGGTTCAGGGGCGCGATGAAGCCGCCGCCCAGACCATGATCAACGATGCCATTGCCCTGGTAGAAGCCGGTGCCGACTTTGTGTTGCTGGAGTGTGTCCCGACGGACCTGGCTCGCGCCATAACCGAGGCCGTGCCCGTTCCGGTAATCGGTATCGGTGCCGGTAACGTGACCGACGCTCAGGTACTGGTCAGTTACGACATGCTCGGGTTCACCCAGCATCGGCTGCCCAAATTCGTGAAAAACTACATGGCGGAACCCAATACTCTGGCAGAGGCAGTTACCCGCTATCGGGAAGACGTGAAATCCGGCGCCTTTCCCGGCCCTGAGCATGGGTTTGACTGATACATCGCCCAAAACTGAATCCGACACCGGCTACACAACCGACCCTGAGTGACTCTGTTATGAAAATCGTTGCAACGCTCGACGACCTTCGTATTGCCCTGGCCGACCTGCGCGCAGACGGAAAACGTGTGGCGCTGGTGCCCACCATGGGCAACCTGCACGAAGGCCACATGAGGCTGATTAAAAACGCCCGGGAGAACGCCGACATCGTGGTCGCGTCGATCTTTATCAACCCGACTCAGTTTGGCGAAAACGAAGACCTTTCCGGTTACCCGCGCACGCTGGAAGTAGACACCAATAAACTGATCGCCGAGGGGTGCCATCTGCTGTACACCCCGACCCGAGCCGTCATGTATCCGGAGCCGGACCTGACCCGGGTCAGTGTCGACAAAATCACCACCCTGCACTGCGGCGCCAGCCGTCCGGGGCACTTTGTTGGCGTTGCGACCATCGTTCTGAAGTTTTTCAATCAGGTACAACCGGACTGCGCGGTCTTTGGCCTAAAGGATTTCCAGCAATTTACCGTGCTGAAAACCATGGTCAATAACCTATTTCTGCCGATCACAATGATCGGTGTTGATACCGGCCGAGCCGATGATGGCCTGGCGCACAGTTCGCGGAATAATTACCTGACGGCGACCGAGCGTGAACAGGCACCGGCGCTGTACCGCATTTTATGCGCAGCAAAAGCGGCCATCGAGCAGGGCGAGTATGACCTCGCCAAAGTGACCCGGACCGCCAAGGAAGCCCTGCACAATGCTGGTTTCACGCCAGATTACTTCAATATAAGCCGCCGCATCGACCTGGAACCCGCCACTGAAGACGATCATGAACTGGTCATTTTAGCAGCGGCTTTCCTCGGCAAAGCACGACTGATTGATAACGTTCAGGTAGATCGATAGGCGACTGACGCCCGCTCACCATTTCCGATAAAACCCTGCTTCCGGATCACGCCCAACGCTGTCCGGGGTTCATTACGAGGTGCGCAATGGAATTAATCATGCTCAAGGCCAAATTACACAAGGCCAAGGTTACTCATGCGGTACTGAACTACGAAGGCTCCTGCGCCATTGGCGGCGACCTGCTCGATATGGCAGGCATTCGTGAATTTGAACAAATTCAGATCTACAACGTCACCAACGGCGAGCGCTTCACCACCTACGCCATTCGCGGTGAAGACGACAGTGGCATGATCTCAGTCAACGGGGCCGCCGCCCACAAAGCCAGTGTCGGTGACACCGTCATCATTTGCGCCTACGCCAACTTCGCAGAAGCCGAACTGGAGACGTTCAAACCCCGCATGCTCTACATGAACGACGACAACACCGTCAGCCACACCAGCAACGCCCTGCCCGTCCAGTTAGCTTAAACAACGCAACACATTAAGTGACGTAGGACATGAACGGACGCAGAACACCAAAAGACGCGAAACAATAGTAGACGCAGGACAGGAAAAGACGTTTCAACCACCTGCAAAGCCCCGGCTTGTGCGTCTCTTACTGTTCTGCGTCTTTTGGTGTGTCGCGTCTTTCAATGTTCTGCGTCACTCCATGTCCCACGTCCCTTTGTTTGTTCTACGTCCCTTATTGTATGAAAATTTCACCAATCGGTGGTTTTTGCCTCCATTTTGTAATTAAATTACAAGATAACCTTAAAATATGGGTTGGCATTAGTTCGCCAACCCCAACTAACCTTCTATTCATTCACCCTTTTCATTCACAAGAACAATCGGGAATAGACCCATGGCCTACGATCCTACCCAGCTTTCAACCTGGAAAAAGCTCGAAGCACACCAAGCAGCCATCGCCGATGTACACATGCGCGATCTTTTTGCTAAAGACCCGCAACGCGGTCCTCGTATGACTGAGCAGGCCGCGGGCATTGAGCTCGACTATTCCAAGAACCGCGTCACCGATGAAACCATGAACCAGCTCATGGCGCTGGCACGCCTGGCCAAGCTCCCGGAAGCGATCGAGGCCATGTTCAATGGCGACATCATCAACCGCAGCGAAAACCGGCCCGCCTTGCACACGGCACTGCGCAATCGCAGCCAACGCCCGATCAAGGTAGACGGCGAAGACATCAACGAGACCGTCAACGCCACTCTGGCCAAAATGAAAGCCTTTGCCGAATCGGTTCACAGCGGCGCCTTCGCTGGCCATACCGGTAAAAAGTTACGCACCATCGTGAATATTGGCATTGGCGGCTCCTATCTTGGGCCGAAAGTCGTCTCCGACGCGCTGAAGCCCTATTGGCAGGACGGTTATGACCTCAAATACATCGCCAATATCGACGGCACCGACGTTACCAGCGTGTGTCGGGATCTCGACCCGGAAACCACACTCTTCGTGGTCGCCTCAAAAAGCTTTAATACCCTGGAAACCCTGAAAAACGCCGAAGCCGCGCGTGACTGGTTTTTCCAGCAAGGTGGCAAGCCCGAGCAAGTCAAACATCACTTTGTCGCTGTATCGACCAACATCAAAGCCGCGACTGAATTTGGCATCGATGAAGCCAACCTGTTCCCGATGTGGGACTGGGTCGGCGGGCGCTATTCGCTGTGGTCAGCCATTGGCCTGGCTCAGGCCATCGTGCTCGGGTTCACTACCTTCGAACAGATGCTCAGTGGCGCCCATGACATGGACGAACACTTTCGCACCACCGGCCTTGAGCACAACGTGCCGGTTATCCTGGGTATGCTCGGGGTCTGGTATCACAACTTCATGGGCGCGGAATCCCATGCGGTACTCAGTTACGACGAAAGCCTGAAAGATCTGCCCGCGCATTTGCAGCAGGTCGATATGGAGTCAAACGGCAAAGCCGTGACTCAGGATGGCCGACCCGTCGGTTGGGCCACCGGGCCCGTCATCTGGGGTGGTACCGGCACCAACGGTCAGCATGCCTATCACCAACTGCTGCATCAGGGCACCCGCCTGATCCCCACCGACTTCCTGATGCCACTGAAAAGCCACAACCCGGTTGCTGATCATCATCAATGGCTGTTCGCCAACTACCTGGGCCAGCAACAGGCGCTACTGGAAGGCAAAACCGAAGCGGAAGTCACCGCCGAGCTTAAAGCCAAAGGCCTCGATGCCGCCGCCATTGCCGAACTGATGCCGCACAAAGTGGTACCGGGTAACCGCCCTTGCAACAGCCTGGTGTTCGAACAAGTGACGCCACAGGTTGTTGGCGCTCTGATCGCGCTCTATGAACACAAAGTTTACGTGCAAGGCGTTATCTGGGGCGTGAACAGCTTTGACCAGTGGGGTGTCGAGCTGGGTAAGGTGCTGGGTAACAGCGTGTTTGATGCACTGGAATCCGGCAACATTGAAGGCTACGACAGCTCTACCGCACGGTTGATTGAACGGTTCAGGAAGGCTAATGACTGACATGGAGTTTTTGAAAGACGTGGGACATTGAAAGACGCAGTACATAAAGGGACGCAAAACAGTTAATAACGTGGAACACTGAAAGACGCTAAACCTGGAAGAAGGCTAGGCGTCGGTTCGTGTTTAGCGTCTGTTCCTGTTCTGCGCCTGTCCTTGTCCCGCGTCACTTCCTGGTTCACGTCTTTTCTTGTTTTGCGTCTTTACCCCCCCTGACGACAGACGTCACATTTGAACCCCTACAATCCATTTTTCCGGTCAACAACACCCAAACGTCAAAACATTGTCACAGACAGAGAAGAAACAACGACTAAAGCTTTGCAACGCCAGAAAAAGCGCATAAACTCGTCGTAATTGAGAGCCAAGTCTCATTTTTAGGTTTCAGAAATGGTGATTATAGCCGGGTTGATGTCTGGAATTTACTAATTGGCACGGTTCTCGCTTAATACCAGACAGGCACACTTTTTAACTTTGGGAATTTGACTATGAAACATCAAAAAGGTTTTACGCTGATTGAATTGATCATGGTGATCGTGATTTTGGGTATACTGGCGGCGTTTGCTCTACCCAGATTCGTTGACTTAAGCGGTGATGCTAGGATTTCCAGCCTAGAAGGCGCAGAAGGCTCGGTAAGATCTTCAGCTGCTATCACAAGAGCCTCATGGTTAATTAACGGTAACACTGACGTTGACGTTGATGGTGGCGTCACTATTACCATGTCTACCACCGGATACCCCACTTCAGATGCTGATGGAATCGTTGCCGCAAGCCAGCTTTCCGACAACTATACGTTTACCGCCGGAACTGATGTTGATGCTGACAATGCTACTATAAGCCTGCTAACGGATTGCGAGTTCGAGTACAATCCTGGTAACGGTCAGGTCGAGAATAAAGTGACCACAGGCTGCTAGTAAACACTGATTTGGACGATTTTCTGCCTCCTGCTTTCTCATTTGATTGGACGTAGTTTTTAGCGAAGCTGAGTCAATTTTAAAAAGGCGATTAGTTCAACGCTATCTTTAAGGGAATAGCAGGAGACAGGCAAACCTCCATATGACGCTGACGAATCCAAAAGCCTGAATAGCGAACCGAAGGGGACCTTAATGCCCAATCCCCGCCATCAACAAGGGTTCACACTTACAGAGTTAATAATCGTCCTTGTGATCCTCGGCATCCTAAGCGCTATCGGCATAAGCCTATTCGCAAACTCAGGCGGTTACGCCACTCTCTTAGCCCGCGACCAATTTATTGCCTCAGCCCTACTGGCTCAAAAACGCGCTCTGGCCAATACAGACGCAGCCAATGCCGTTACTCTGACTTTAGAGCAGGATTCCACTGAATGGCGTTATCTAATCAGTCAGAGCGCCACCACCTTCGACACCCGAACTGCAGATCGCAAGAATGCTCAACTGACCATTGATGGCAGTGCCGCTGCGTCCACTCAGGTTTTTACGTTCGATCGGCGCGGGCGCGTTGGTAACAACAGAGACTTGAACTTCAGTGGCAATGGTAGCAGTCATCTTGCTTGCCTGGGCTCTACCGGCTTCGCCTACACAGGGAGTTGCGAGCCATGACGCGATCGTTCACTGCGCAGCGAGGAGTCACCCTGATTGAACTGATCATCACGGTTGTCATTATCGCTATTGCGCTGGCGGGCACAATCGTCGCCTTTTCCAATGTGGTTGGGCGCAGTTCGGATACGTTATTTCAGAGCAGAGCTATTGCACTGGCCCAAGCCTATCTGGATGAAATTTTGGGGCAACCCTTCGACCAGGCAACACCCGAAGGCGGAGCACCCCCCTACATGGGTTCTTGCCGCGTCATTGGTGGCGATGAAGACGACCGGGACACCTTTCGCAGTGTAGATCAATACGATGGCCTGGTATTCAGCCCGCCTGAACTGGCTTCCGGGGCTATCAGTGAAGGCTATGAAGGATACACGGTAAGCATTAGCGTTAGCTGTGTTGATACCAGTGCCGAGCTAGGAGACGGTGATATTGGCCAGGCAAAGCGCATTGATGTCAGCATCAGCAGTCCAACCAATCAAACTGCCGTCTTCAGCGCCTACCGGAGCAATTTTTAATGGGCCGCCTTGCCAGACAAAGCGGCTTTACGCTGACTGAGCTCATCATTGTGATCGTGCTATTGGGCATTATCTCGGTGATTCCAATCAGTTTTATTCGCTATTCGGCCCAGGGCGCGCTGGATACCGCCAATCGTCAGCGACTGGCAATGGCCGCCGGTGTAATATCGGAACAGATCAGCAGGGACATGCGCACTGCCCTGCCGGGAAGTGTTCGTCTGAGCGCCGACAGTCGATGCCTGGAATACCTGCCAATACTAGCCAGCACGGTTTACCGCAACGCGCCAATCCGGTCGGCGCGCCCAAGCTTTCCCGTGTTAGCGCTATCAGATGGCGCTGACAGTGCGGGGCATGCGGTTATTTATCCGTATGCGGCTACCACCGATGAACTTTACAGCCCGACAACACCCGGTGTGCTCTCCCCCATGACAGTAACCTTGCCGACTGGATCGGGTACTGTGATTCTTTCGTTCGACTCGGGCAACCACCAGTTCATCACCGACTCGCCGATTCGTCGTGTGTTCGTGGTGAATACACCGGTTACCTTTTGCCAGGAAGGTCGTTTTGTCTACCGGTACAGTGACTATGGCTTCCAGACAACGGTGGGTGCCGCCTTGCCTGACACCTTTACGGACGGTCGGGAAGTCATAGGCGCGCCACTGCAACCCAATTCATTGTTGTTCAATGTCGTGCCACCCAGCCTTCAGCGCAATGGGCTGGTTACCTTCGAATTTGCCGTACAATCCGACCAATCCGCTGAACGCATCTATGTGGCGCAGGAGGTACAATTACGCAATGTTCCCTAAACTTAAGCCACGCGCATCCAGACAACGCGGCGCAGGCCTACCACTGGCGATCTTCATTATTACCGTGCTTGCGTTGATTGTGGTTACTATTACCCAGTTACAGCAGGGCACTGCCGAAATGGAAATACAGGATTTGCAATCCACGCGCGCATTTTATGCCGCCGAATCCGGTTCACAGGCAGCTCTGGCATTGCTGTTTCCTCTGGATGGCAGTGGTGGTGCCAGCTGTTCCGCACCAATCTATGAGCACACCTTCACAATCCCCGGTTTGAATGGCTGCAGCGCTCGCGTTTCCTGCAGCGAAGACAACCTGGGATCTACGACCTACTTTACCTTGACTAGCGAAGGCACCTGCGGATCCGGACTGGACCAGGGGCGCCGTTTCGTAGAGGTGCGAGCACAATGACGGCGTTTAACAGAGCGTTTCAGTTCATTAGCAAAACGCTGATATTGCTAAGCTTGCTGTCCGTAGGATATGGTCTGGCGGAAACCTACACCTTCCCCGAAGATGGAGACACCGGATTATTTTCCTCTTGCACAGTCAGCGGTGGCAATATTGACTGTGCGGGCTCTATCACTTTATCGAACAATAATTTCGACGAAATCGTTTTGACCGAAGCAGTCACATTGACCATTGGTGGCAGCCTGTCCATTGGCAACAACGCGGCTATTAACCTGTCCAACAACTTTCCCCTGGATATCCAGATCGGCGGTAGCCTATCGGTCGGTAACAACGCCACGTTCAACGCCAATATTTCGGCAGGTGGAAACATCAATTTTGGCAACAACGCCGATATAGTGGGGAGCCTGGAAGCCAGCGGAAACATACAAATCGGTAATAATTCCGGGGTAGATGGTGACTGCACTGCCAGCGGCGGCAACTATGAGAATTACTGCACTGGTGCAATCCCATCGTCTTTTGCCGAGTATCGATTTGATGAACAGGATTGGTCGGGAATCTCTGGAGAAGTTCTGGACAGTAGCGGTAATAACCGCCATGGGACACCTTTCGGGTCGAGTCAAACTGTCGATCCCGGTCAGATTTGTAATGCTGGCCAGTTCAACGGCAGTACAGACTTCATCGGCACGCCCGATCTGTCGGTATTGCAGGGAACATCGTCGCTGAGCTTCTGGATTCGCACTACGGCCACGGGAAACAACACTGGCTGGCAAGCTCCGGCTGTTGCCGGGGTCGAACAAAGCGGGGGGGCAGATGACATTTTCTGGGGTTGGATTGACGCCAGTGGTCGTATTGGCCTCACTAAAGGCGACGATTTCAATGCAACCAAATCCAATACGGCGATCAATGACGGTGTTTTCCGACACGTCGTTCTGACGCGTGATGCTTTAGACGGCTCATTTCAAATATTCATTGATGGCACGCTGGACAGGAACGGCACACGCAGCGCGCTTACCGGTATTGTCGGGAGCAGTTTTAACGATATCGGCCGAGTTCTCTATTCCAATGGGTCAGGAGCCAACTTTCTTCAGGCGGACCTGGACGAAGTGGTCATTTTTGATGACGTACTGAACGACAATCAGGTCGCGAAACTGTACCAGCGTCAGCTCGAACAAAGAAATCTGGATGGCACCCTGAGAGATTGTCCCGCAATCGCCGTGCCGCCCGGTATGGTTGGCTTTTGGGAGTTGGACCAAACCGCGTGGTTCGGCTCAACCGGTGAAGTGCTGGACAGCTCCGGTAATGATCTGCACGGGACCGCCCAGTCTGGTGCAAACACGAGCAACGCCGATCCTGCCCTGAGTGGTGACCCAGGTACCTGTGAGTATGGTGAATTCAGTAGTGGAAGCCGGGTTGAAACTCCCAATTCGCCATTGATCAACAACGAACAATCCTTCTCTCTGTCTTTCTGGTTTACATTGCAAAGTACCGAACAGACGGGTTCCTTTCAAACACTCGCGGCCTACGGGGGTTCTACACTGTCAGACGATGGCCGGTTTGAAGTATATCGGTTAGGCAATCGTTTGTTTCTAGAAGTGCGACTCACAAACGGAGCAACGCGGTCCGTAGAACTAAACAACGGCACCCTGTTCAACGGTGACTGGCAGCACCTTACCGCAACCTACAATGGTGATTCACGGACTCTACAGCTGCACATCAACAACGCGTTAGCCGAAACAGAAAACGTTGGCGGCGGACCACCTCTGAACACGGTGACCGGTGGATTGATCTTTGGTTCCGCGGAAAATGGAACTTATGGTATCAACGGAAATGTAGATGAAGTACGACTGTTCAACCGGGTTTTAACAGCAACCGAGATTGATACTGTCTATAACTATCGAAAGCCCTGCGCAGCTGTCCAGACATGCTTCAGTGACGATTTCGACAGTGGGACGCTCGGTGACGATTGGGTAACGAGCGTTGCAACTGGCAGTTTTACACCGGGCATTGTAAACGTCTCCGGATCTAACCGGCTACGCATGACACAAGCTCAGAGCAATCAGTCAACCGCAGCTACACTACAACGCCTGATTCCAGCAGCTGACAACCTCGTCATTCTTGAATTTGACTACTATGCCTACGGAGGAAACGGCGCCGATGGTTTGGCGATCGTTTTGTCCGATGCTGCTCTCACCCCGCAACCTGGAAGTTTCGGCGGCTCATTGGGTTACGCACAACGCAACAATGGTGATCCGGGGTTTGCCGGTGGCTGGCTGGGCATTGGGCTTGACGAGTATGGTAATTTCGCCAACCCAACAGAGGGCCGAATTGGCGGCCCAGGTCGCACGTTGAATTCTGTAACCATACGTGGATCCGGCTCCGGCACTGAGGGTTATCGATACCTGACAGGCACCGGTGTTCTGTCTCCAGGAATCGATTCCACCACTTCTACCGACCCACATAAATATCGCGTTATCGTCGATTCACGTGCGCTGGGAACAGCAACCATTTCTATAGAGCGAGACACCACCGGTACCGGCAACAGCTATACGACGCTCATAGGACCTTACGATGTACTAAGCGACACCAACCAGGCTTCTGTACCGGACAATTTTCTGCTGTCACTGACCGGATCGACCGGTGGCTCAAACAACGTACACGAGTTTGGCAGTTTCGAGATCTGTGCCGATCAGTTAAATCCAATTGGCGACCAACTCGACCATTTCGAACTGATTCACAGTGGCAGTGGCATTACCTGCCAGCCTGAAGAGATTATAATACGCGCCTGTCTCGACGCTGATTGCAATTCACTCTATAACGACGAGGTTACCGCAAACCTGACGCCTGCTGGCTGGGTCGGCGGTAATTCGATTACTTTTTCAGGAGGTTTAACCACGGTTCCGTTTCAGAGCACGAACGCAGGAACCATTACCCTGGGTGTTGCCAGCTCAACACCGACCACCCGGCCGTTCACAGAAACCGAATGTATCTCCGCAGGAAGCGGACCAAATGCCAGTCTCTGTAACCTGCAATTCTTCAACAGTGGTCTGGCATTTACCTTACCGGATCAACTGGCCAATAAATCCAGTGAAGGTATTCGGGTCGCGGCAGTGGATACCGATACTGAGACACTGCAATGCACTCCAGCCTTTTCTGATGTGAGCCGGGAGGTTCAATTCTGGTCCAACTACGTTGACCCGGGCAGCATTGGCAGGCCGGTCAGTTGGCCTTTGTCTGTCAACAGCCAAGATGTAGGGCAGGACGAAGCCAATGCGACCAGCCTGACGCTCGCCTTCGACAGCAATGGCGAAGCACTAATCGATGTTCATTATGCCGATGCTGGCCTCATGCAACTGAATGCCCGCTATCTCGGCAGCATTGCCAGCGATGACGACGGCCTTGTTATGCCTGGCAACGATATATTCGTCAGTTACCCTGCAGGGTTTGTTGTTACACCGGAAAACGGTTGCAATACTGCCGACAGCAGCTGTAACAATACTAATGTGGCTGGCACTGACTTTGGCATAACCGTGACTGCCACAGCCTGGCAAAGTGACGGTGATACCGATTTTAGCGACAACGAACCGACGCCCAATTTCGTACAGAACGGTCTTATTCTTTCACCCACGCTCCGGGCTCCTGCCAGTGGTGAAACAGGCACCGCCACGCTAGCCAGCTACAACCACTCGGCCTCTGTCGACGGGCAAAATCAATTAACACAACGGCTCAGCGAAGTCGGTGTTTTCGATTTTACGCTGACGCCACCGACCTACTTCGGCATTGATCTTGGCACCACACTCAGCGCCCTTACTGCCAGAATGATCCCGGCCGATTTTGATCTGGTGCAATCTCCGGGTGCCTTTAATCCAAGCTGCGACCTGACATCACCCATGGCCTACTCCGGCCAGGCGCTCGGCTGGCTGACCCCTCCTGAACTGCAGATTAGCGCTGTTAACGCAGAAGGCACTCTGACCCAAAACTATACGTTGGGTGGCTTTAACAAACTATTGGCCTCAAGCTTGAACCGGGTGGCGCCAACAAGTGACAACAATGCTCTGGATGATCAGGGGCTGCCATTCCCATTAACACTGACGCTCAATACAGGCCAGTTGGATGGTGTTACGCCCGGTGTTCAGCGCTACCGGTTTTCCTCGTCTGACACTCTCACTTACATCAAGACAACGAACAGTCGGGTAGGCCCCTTTATGCCTCAGGTCAGCGTTAGCCTGGCAGCGCTGACCGATGGTGATGCAGTGAGCGCCAGTGCTTTGCCGGCAGTACTTACCCCGACGGCAAATTTTGAACTGCGTTATGGCCGAATCAGACTGGAAAACAGCTATGGGCCCGAGACCCGGGATCTTGTCGTGCCGATGCGCGCAGAATACTATGACGGCACAACAATGACGTTGAACGAAGCTGAAAGTTGCTGGGTATACAGCGATTCTAACGCCAGCCTGTCAACGGGCATAACGTCTCTGCTGCCGGTCACAGACACCTTACTGACGGGCGAAGTAAAACCCGGGTCTGAACTCGTGCTACAGGCGCCTGGCGCAGGCAATACCGGTTCAGCTCGACTGACAATGAATGTTCCGATATGGCTACAAGATGATTTCAATGGTGATAACACCCTGAGCACTCCCGAAGCCACTGTGACGTTCGGCGTATATCGTGGACACGACAGGATAATCTATTGGCGAGAAGTAGAGCCCTGAGCCGAGATCCTAATAATTGGGCAGCGGCCACACCTGCGTCTGCCCGTGCGGCTTTTCAGCACTGACAAACCTAACCAGCCCATCATAGTCAAAACCGCGCCACTGGCTCAGGTACTGGCGAATCAGTGATTCACCGGGCACGTCGAGCGGAACAATAGCCTCGCTGCAGCCCTTTCCCTCGATGTGCCAGAAACACTGGCCACTGCCAACAGCAAATACGGTTACCCGGGTCAGGTCTGCCAAATCGAGCTCAGTGCGCGCGCCGCTGGGTCGGCAATACACCAGATGATCGTCCGTTAATACAACCGTCGGTTCATAACCGGCGGTTCTTCGATTGTCTCGTCGCAAAGAATGCATCATCGGGCGTCGAAGTCCGGCAGGCCGTTCAGCGGGTCGTTTGCATCGCCTGAATCCCGGACCACCAGAATGGTGGTTCGCCGGTTGGCGGAGCGACCTGCCACGGTGTTGTTATCGGCAATGGGATACCGGTCACCCTGATAGTCAGTCAGAATGATCGACGGGTCGACACCCTGCTCGACCAGATAGTCCGTCACCCGGTTGGCTCTGCGCTCGGAGAGCCGACGGTTATCGTACCGGGTGCCCACGTTATCGCTGTGGCCAACCACTTCCAGGGCCAATATGCGCTCATCGGCCTCAACGTAGGCAACCAGGTCATCGAGTACAGACTGCGCCGCACGGTCGATCAGTTCGCCACCGCTCGGGTAATTCACCACGCTGCGCTCAACCTGACCAAAATTAACGGGCAAGAGCCCGGCCGAGCAGGCCAGATAGTCGTTATAGTAACTCTTGAACTCGACCGGGGAGACTTGCACCCTGATTGGTTCTGAGCCATAGCGAGCCTGGCGGGTGAACGTTGGTGCCATGCCATTGGCCAGTTCGCCCATAATGCGCCGGGCCCGGTCTGGCTCAACCCGCAGCGGGATATCCAGATTCCGCACCTGAACATAGCCGAGTTCATTGGTCAGGGCACTTGAGCGCCAGTCAGGCGCTTCTATGGTCAATGCTGCCTGCCCCAGTGCCATTTGGTTGCGGGTAGCCTGTAAATAGAACTCAAGCTCCTCTCCGGCCTGGTGAAAGAAGACAGCCAGCCCATACTGGGGAATCGGTTGATAAAACTTGCAGTAATACTGGTTAGCATCCAGCTGCCAGGTGGTATCGGACAGGCCGGTGCCGTAATTCGCCGCCCAGGCCGTTGGCAGGCAACACCCAAGTACCAGGGCGATCAGGCAATCGCGGCCAGAAATGGCCGCTGCCCGGGGTGCCCGGGCGAATCGTTGCCGAACGGTCATCAGTGTGTCTCCCGTGTTTTGCCGGTTATCGGCTAATAATAAGCCCAGAAAAGGCCTATTTGCGCCCTATTTATAAAACCACAGCAAACGCCTTGCCATAACTGACCAGTTCATTAAGATGATCGTCAAATTCCTGGTCTGGAGCGCGCGTGTCGCACCCCGAAGCTCACTGGCTGTTGTCGCAGCGTTTTCGTGGTTATTACCCGGTTGTCATCGATGTTGAAACCGCGGGCTTCAATGCCCGCACCGATGCTCTGCTTGAAATTGCCGCCGTCACTCTGAAAATGAACTCAGAAGGCTGGCTGTCACCGGATAAAACTGTGTTTTTCAATGTAAAGCCATTCGAAGGCGCCAATATGGAAAAAGCGGCGCTCGAATTCACCGGGATTGACCCGCACAACCCGTTGCGCGAGGCCATTGATGAAGCCGATGCTCTGAAGAGCATTTTCAAAATGGTCCGCCACGGCGTCAAGGATGAAGACTGCAAACGGGCCATTCTGGTCGGTCACAACGCGACCTTTGACCATTCGTTTCTGATGGCCGCTGTTGAGCGCGCCGACATAAAACGCAACCCGTTCCACCCCTTCTCAACCTTCGACACTTCAGCCCTGGCTGGTCTGGTCTATGGCCAGACGGTGCTCAAAAAAGCCTGTGAAGCGGCCGGCATCGAATTCAACGACCGCGAAGCGCACAGTGCCGAGTACGATACGCGTAAAACCGCCGACCTGTTTTGCGATATGGTCAACCGCTGGAAACAACTCGGCGGCTGGCCTCTGGTGCCAGAGGTCGGGGAATTTGAAACCCAGCAGGAGTTCATGGACAGACAGGAGCAGGGCTCATGAAATGCATGGCCGACCTGTGCGTCATCCCCATCGGTGAGGGCGTTTCGGTCGCTGATGAAATCGCCGGTTGCCAGCGTATTTTACAGCGTTTTCCGATAGAAACTCGCATGCACGCCTATGGCACCAACCTCTACGGCCACTGGGATGATGTCTTCGCCGCCATCAAAGCCTGCCATGCCGAGCTCCATGAAGGCGGCGTAACCCGCCTGTCATCCACCATCAAGGTCGGTACCCGTACCGACAAAGACCAGACCTTTGATGACAAGATAGGGGCAGTGGAAGATCGGCTAGCACCATGAGCCAGGAATTCGCAGGCGAAAATTCAGCGTTATCAACATATGCATTGGTGCTGGTCGGACCGTCAGGTACATCTACTGAAGGTACGCCGTAAACCCATCCATGGGGGCTCGAAGATCGCATCCATGCGATCTAACGACCTTCAGTAGACGCACCTGACGTTCCTTGGATAACGTTTAGCTACTCTTTAGCGAATGCCTGGCTCATGGCGCTAGCCTGGGCATTGTTCAGGCCGGGCAATTAACCCGGCCTGAACCCTCCTTTTACTCGCCCGTAGCAGCCTCAGTTTTCTTCGCCGCCGGCTTACGCTTGGCTTTGGGTCGGCCGTTGTGCCAGACAATCTTGCTCTTGTTGCGTGCCAGCTCATCGAACGCGAAATCATCGACGGTCAGCATGTCCAGAACATCAGCTTCATAGGCCACCATGAACTTGAAGTCGTCCTCGTTGATCAGTTCAGCTTTGTGAGCCTCCTCAAAGCGCTGTTCGGGGTGCAGCGCCGTCATCGGCAAGTCGCCTTTGGCATAGGCTTTGTTAACGACCTTGTACAAGGCTGTCGCGCGATCGTTGTCTTTGAGCAACGCATTGTAACGGGCCAGAGGGTTCTCTTGCTGACCGTCTTCCTGCGTTTGCCAGGTGTCTTCAATCAGATGGCTGCGCAATGGCGAATCAGTTGACACATCCCGTGCAATCCGCGCTACCAACGTATCCGACGGCATGGGCCAGCGCTTGCCGAGCGGCAACACCACCGGACGCACCGCGATCGCAACCGGACGGTTTGGCAGATTATCGAGAATCTCATCGATGGCCAATTCAGCGCGATGCAACATGAACTCACAGCTGTACCGCATCAGCGCTTCTTCTCCGGCGACTTTGGTGCCTTCATGCCATTCTTTGAGCACCATTGAGGTCATGTACAGGTTCGACAACACATCCCCGAGCCGGGCCGACAGCATTTCACGCTGCTTAAGACCACCGCCGAGTGTGCCCATGGCCACATCGGCCAACAAACTGAACGAGGCACTGAAGCGATTCACCGCCCGTGCATAACGGCCAGCGTCGCCATAGAACGGCGTTTCACCGGTCGGAATGCCCAGGGCCGCGGTCAGTGACCGGGCCACGTTACCCGCCGCCATGCCGATATGACCAAATATGGCCTTGTCGAAGCCACGAATGTCGTCGTTGTCTTTTGCTTCCAGCTCCTGAAGAACCCAGGGGTGGCAGCGAATGGCGCCCTGGCCAAAGATCATCAGGCTGCGGGTCATGATGTTCGCCCCCTCAACCGTGATTGCCACTGCCGTTGAAGAGTATCCAATACCGAGATAGTTGCGCGGTCCCAGGGTGACGGTTTTTCCGCCGTGTACATCCATGGCGTCGGTCACCATCTGGCGCTGAAACTCGGTCAGCTGGCTTTTCAGAATAGCCGAGGGCACCGCAGGCTTCTCGCCATTGTCGATCATATTGGCGGTGTGCCGCACTGTCGCACGTGCAATGTAGGCCATTGATGCGATGCGGGCGAGCGGCACCTGCACACCTTCCATATCCGCAACCGGCACATTGAACTGACGCCGAATGCGCGTAAAGCCACCCGCCAGACCCACCATGTAACGGCCTGAACCACTGGCACCGGATGGCAATGTGATGCAACGACCGACCGAGAGGCACTCGACCAGCATACGCCAGCCCTCCCCGGCCATATCGGTACCACCAATCAGCCAGTCCATGGGAATGAACACGTCTTTGCCGACGATCGGGCCGTTCATAAAGGGGCTACCGATAGGCGCGTGACGACGACCAATCTCCATGCCTTCAGTGTCGCGCGGAATCAGCGCGCAGGTGATGCCTATATCTTCGGTATCACCCAGCAATTTCTCCGGATCAAACATCCGGAACGCCAGGCCAACCACGGTGGCAATAGGGGCCAGGGTGATCCAGCGTTTTTCAAAATTCAGGCGCACACCCAGAACTTCTTTGCCCTCATGCATGCCTTTACAGACAATGCCGGTATCGGGAATCGAGGTCGCGTCAGAGCCGGCACGCGGGCCAGTCAGGCCAAAACAGGGAATTTCACGGCCATCGGCCAGGCGTGGCAGGTAATGGTCTTTCTGTTCCTGGGTGCCGTATTTGAGCAGCAATTCGCCCGGGCCGAGCGAATTGGGAACGCCGACGACAACCATCAGGGATTCATTCACCGACAGTTTCTGCAACACCGCCGACTGTGCCTTGGCCGAAAAGCCGAGCCCGCCGTATTCTTTCGGAATGATCATCCCGAAAAAGCCTTCTTTTTTCAGGTAGTTCCAGGCATCGGCCGGCAAGTCAGCACGCTCATGGGCAATGTCCCAGGCGTTGCACATGCCCGACACAACACCACACTGGTTATCAACAAAGGCCTGTTCTTCTTCGCTCAGGCCATCGTTGCGCTTGTCCATCAGCACGCGCCAGTCAGGCCGGCCGGAGAACAATTCGCCGTCCCAGCCAACGGTACCGGCTTCCAGAGCGACCCGTTCCGTAGCGGATACCTTGGGCGCCACTTGTTTGAAAATAGAAAACAGCTTGGGGGTCAGCCAGCTGCTGCGCAGCGCCGGCAAACCACCGACGGCGGTGCCGGCAGCCGCCAGAATCAACAGTCCGCCCAGCCAGGGGCTTTGCCACCAGAAACCGATAACACCCACGACGGCGAAACCGACCACCAGGGCCAGTGCGCCCATCTCACGACGTAAAATAACCAGCTTGACGACTACCGCCAACGCCAGAATCAACAGATGGTTCATATTGATCTCCCAATCAATGGAAAAGTTGCCCTTCGCTGACCAGTCCAGCCAGTCTAATCGTTAAACACATGTTTGAAACTTAGCGACTTACGAGTCAACTTGCCAACCCAATGCAACGCTTTGCGGTGTTCTTTGACCTAGGGGAACGAATCAACAGCTTAGCGGAGATCCAATGAAAAAAACCGGGCAAGCCCGGTTAAAAGGAGAGTATTGAATAAAAAAGTCGAGTCTCGCCGTTGGCTGCCCGCCGAAAATCGGGTGCTGAGGGTAACTATCGGGAGAGGTCTACACAATAAAGGCTGCTGTGCCGTCTCTCCTCGAAGGTAGAGTGGGCGACTATTCGCCCGACGCCGGAGAGTCGCCTCCCGTTCGCGGGAGGCAAAGCAACCAGATTCAGGCAGAATGCTCGCCGATAAAAGATTTCAGTGCACTGGCAGGCTGAGCGCCAACACGAGTGCCAACCGGCTTGCCGTTTTCGAACATCATCAGCGTCGGCAGGCCGCGAACGCCGTATTTGGACAACACGTCCGGGTGTGCATCGGCATCGAGCTTCACCACGTTAACCTTGCCTTCGTATTCACTGGCCAGGTCTTCGAGCACGGGCGCAATCATCTTGCAGGGGCCACACCAGTCGGCGTAAAAATCGACCAGAGTCAGGCCCTGGCCGCCTTCGACCGTCGCAGTAAACTGTTCCGCATCCAGCAATTTCACGTTTGACATATTCTGTACCTCTTCAGGTCAATGACTTTGATGCCTCTATAATAGATACTTTGCATTTCGATACTAGACAGTATTTTTGAGCATCTTTATGCCATATTTGGAACAATCTTTACCTGAAGAGGAAGGTACTCCGCATGGAATTGAATGGCCTGTCACTGTTTGTTGATACCGTTAATGCGGGCAGTATTACCGCAGCGGCGGCCCGGCGGGGCATGCCCAAATCCACTCTGAGTCGCCAACTGCGCCAATTTGAAGAGACACTGGGCGTAACCCTGCTGGAACGCTCGACACGACGCATGGACCTGACTGAAGCCGGCCAGAGCCTTTACGACAATGCGGCGCCTTTTCTCGACGAACTGTCCGACATTCAGTCTTCGGTGCTGGCCTATCAGCGACAACCCAAGGGTACCCTGTCGATCCAGATGCCACAGGAACTGTTCACGACTCAGATGGGTGAACTGATCAGCGAATTCCTGCAACGCTACCCGGACATCAGCCTCCGGTGCACTCAATACAGCGGCCAATACCCGTTGCCATCGCCAGAGCACGATCTGCAATTCATTTTGCACGATGCCCCTCTGCCCGACAGCGACTGGATTGCCCGGTCACTGATGAGCATTCCCCAGGGGCTCTATATCGCCAGCCACTGCGCCGACAAAACTCCGGCCACCCTGGCGGAACTCGGGCAGTGCCGCTGCATTCTGCAAACCGGCGAAACCCAATGGGCATTCCGGACCGGCCAAACCCTCACGGTTCAACCCATATCAGGCAGACTCGTCCTAAACAGCCCGGACATGCAATTACAAGCCGCCGTGCGCGGCCTGGGCATCGCCCGCCTGGCCCGCTATCAGGCTGAACCCGCCGTCCGGCGTGGCGCGCTGTTGGAAGTCACCCTGGAAGGAAAACCGGTTGCCCAGCAACTGACCGTGGTCTACCGCAGCCGCCAGCTACCATTGAAAACGCAGCTGTTTCTGGACCATTTTCAAAATCATATTGGGAGGCTTTACAGCCTTTTGTGAAATCAATTCCTCGCCAGAAGCCACAGGCACCGGGCATTACCATTCCGGGTCGCTGTGAATACATCCCTGTACGCTTGACTTCGGCATCTATGCCTCAGACATCCCCGAATGGTAATGCCCG
Source organism: Saccharospirillum impatiens DSM 12546 (assembly GCF_000423605.1). Classification (GTDB taxonomy): domain Bacteria; phylum Pseudomonadota; class Gammaproteobacteria; order Pseudomonadales; family Natronospirillaceae; genus Saccharospirillum; species Saccharospirillum impatiens. The sequence goes on along the minus strand of NZ_AUIH01000001.1, from coordinate 192,694 downwards.
GTGCCTGTGGGTCATACAGCGCCAAACTCAATCCATAAAAAACCCGGCCTAAGCCGGGTTCCGGAGTAACTCAACAGATCAGAGCTTGCCGGAGTTGTTACCCAGGTAATCAGCAACGCCATCTGGCGTGTTAACCATGCCTTCATCGCCTTTCTGCCAGCCAGCCGGGCAAACGTGGCCGTTCTCTTCGAAGAACTGCAGTGCTTCCACGACCCGGACCAATTCATCGATGTTGCGGCCAATCGGCTCATCGTTCATGTGCTGCGCACGAACGACGCCTTTTTTGTCGATGACGAAAGACGCACGGAATGCCACCCCTGGTGGGTAGTAGCTATCGCCACCTTCAGATTCGACGCCATAGGCACGGGTGATGCTGTGATCCATATCGCCCACCATGGTGTAGCGAACCGGACCAATACCGCCCTGGTTGACCGGCGTGTTGCGCCAGGCGTTGTGGGTGAAATGCGAGTCAATTGACACGGAGATCACCTCAACACCCAGTTCTTTGAGCTTTTCAACACGCTTATCCAGCGCAATCAGCTCAGAGGGGCATACAAAGGTGAAATCCAGCGGGTAAAAGAACACCAGCGCATAACGTCCTTCGATGGACTGGCTCAAACTGTAGTTATCAACGATTTCGCCGTTGCCTTTAACCGCCGGTGCGGTGAAATCAGGGGCCTTACGACCCAGTAATACGCTCATGAAATCTCCTTGAGTGGGTGGGTAAATAACAGGGATTTTAAAAAAACAGGCATCACAGCCCGAACCATTGGCCTGCGGTGCAACCGCAGTCTACCAAGTCAATGGCTGACTTTTACAGTTCAGGGGAGTGTTCGACAGTCTGTTCAGACCTTTCAAGCCTGTTCTTGCAACCGAACCTTGGCCGCTATTATTAGGGCAAAGCGGGCCATTTCAATGGCCCGCTCACTGCACTGCTGGCGTTAAACGCTGCGCAGCACCACCATCGGCGGAACCTTTATCACCCGGCGGGTCGACACCACACCAATGACGCCGATCACCACACCCCCGAGAATCGGGCCGGTAACCCACAGCAGCGGGTGCGGCGTCCAGCTCAGGTTCAGCATTTCCGTCTGGAAATAGGCCAGCGCGACTTCAGCGCCCAGCGCACCCAGCAACCCGGCCAGAGCACCGAGTGACGCGAACTCGATCCACAGGCCGCCACGCACCAGCGCCGCCCGGGCACCCAGGGTACGCAGAATGGCGCTTTCAACCAGACGCACATCAAGCGTCGCCTGCACGCTGGCCAGCAGCACAATGAAACCGGCCACAAGCACCAGCCCCAGTATGAACTCAACCGCTACCGTCACCTGGCCGACAATATCCTGAATCTGCCGAATAATGGCATCGACTTCAATCACGCTGACGGTTGGGTGTTGGCGCAACAGTTCAGCCAACAAAGGCTTCTGGTCAGCATCCAGATAAAAACTGGTGATGTAGGCCGCACCGGCGCCTTCCAGAATCGGGCCACTGAATATCACGTAAAAGTTCGGCGCCAGGCTGTCCCACTGAACGGTGCGAATGCTCTTGACGGTCACGTCCACCGGCTGGCCACCGATAGTAAACGTCAGCTCATCACCCAGCCCGATCTCCAGTTGCTCGGCGAAATCCTGTTCTACGGAAATCAGGTTGCGCTGAGCGTCACCCGGCTCCCACCATTGTCCGTCCACCACGGCATTGTCATCGGCCAGGGTGTCGGACCAGGTAAGATTCAGCTCACGCCTGAAATCGTCGCCACTGGGCTGCAGACGGTCCAGCCGATCAACAAGGGCCTCATCGTTAACGTCGGTCAGCCGACCCCGAATCATCGGGTAGAGAGGCTCCCGCTGGACGTTATTGGCATCCAGAATGCCCTGAAAACCATCGAGTTCATCTTCGAATATGTTAAAGGCAAAATGGTTGGGCGCGCCTTCGGGTAACTGCTGCTGCCATTCTCCGATCAGCGAAGACCGCAACAACGTCAGAATGAACAGCAGCATCAGTGCAATGGAAAACACCATGATCTGAAAGGCATTCTGTCGGCTGTGGCGCTGCAGATTGGACAACCCCAGGCGCCAGGTCGTACCCAGGCGGCTGCCATAACGGCGCACCACACGAATCAGCACCGCCGCCATCAATGAGACGCCGAACAAGGCGATCAGACCACCGCCGAGCAATGCTGCCGTCAGCAACACATCGCCACTGTAAAACCAGACCAGCCCGACCACCGCCACCGCACCGATGGCAACGACCATGCGCTGGCTCAGCGTTCCGCCTTCCAGCTCAGACCGCAACACCTTGGCCGGTGGCACCTGCCGCAACACCCAGACCGGCGGGAACGCGAAGGCCATCAGGCAGACCATGCCGGTCAGCAGCCCGATCCAGATTGGGCGCCAGCCTGCCGGTTCCAGTTCTCGCGGCAACAGTCCGGAGGCCAGCTCCAGAAAAGCCCAGTGCAGTATCCAGCCCAGCGCCAGGCCCGCAAAGACAGTAATCACGCCCAATATCACCAGGTTGCCAGCATACAGCCGGGCAATGGCGTTGGGCGTCAGCCCCAGGGTTTTCAACAAAGCAACGTGGCTTAGCTGACGACTGGCGTAACGCCGCGAGGCCAGCGCCAGGGCCACCCCGGCCAGCATCACGCCCAGTGATCCCGCAAGCAGCAAGAAACTTTCAGCCCGGTCCAGAGCCGAGGTCACGCCCTCGTTGGCGTCGCGTACGTCGGCCCAGCGGTAATCCGGGCGTAACGTATCCTCAACCTGAGCTTTGAACGGTTCGACATCGCCGCCCAGCAAAAGCCGGTAGCGAGCACGACTGCCCAGTTGCACGGCTCCGGTTTGCTCCACATCGGCGGTGTTAATCATCACCCGGGGGTTAAAATCAAAAAAAGAACCGGCTTCGTCCGGCTCGGTGATCAGCGCTGCGGTTACCGTCAAATTGGCATCGCCAACGCCAATGGTGTCGCCAATGCCAATGCCCAGCGACAGGAACAACCGCGAGATGATCCAGGCTTCTCCGGCGGGGGGCCCGGCCTGAACCGAACGTCCTTCACCGAAGGGCTGATCGGCAATCACCAGCTCACCCTTCAGCGGGTACTCGGGGGAAACCGCCTTAACGGCGCTCAACTGCAATGCATCGTCGTTGCCAAACGCCATGGCTTGAAAGGTGACAATATCGGCCGTAGCCAGCCCCGCCGACTCGGCTTGCTGGCGCAATTCATCGGAGATCGGAATGGCACTGCGACTGCGAATCTGGGCATCGGCCGCCAACAGGGATCCCGCTTCGTCCTGTATCGAATTGCGAATTCGGTCGGAGAACAGGCCAATGCTGGTCACCGTAGTGACCGCCACCATCAGGGCGGCAATCAGGATATTCAGCTCACCGCTGCGCCAGTCGCGCCACAGCAGTTTCAGGGCCAGTGAACGCGCCGCTCCGGCTTTGCCTGCTCCCGATTGGCGCGTTTCTGATTTCACGGAAACTGTCATGCCAGCGCCACCTCGCGCAAGGTACCGTCTTCCATTTCCAACTGCCGGTCACAGCGAGCGGCCAGTTTCGGATCGTGAGTAACCAGCACCAGAGTGGTGCCGCTCTCGCGATTGAGGGAAAACAACAGGTCAGCGACTTTTTCACCCGTACGGCGATCGAGATTACCCGTGGGCTCATCGGCAAACAGAATCGGGGCTTCACTGGCAAACGCCCGGGCCACAGCCACGCGTTGTTGCTCACCGCCGCTCAGTTGCAGCGGGTAGTGCGTGGCCCGCCCGGCCAAACCGACCCGGTCGAGCCATTGAGCGGCACGAACCTGAGGTTCTTTCGCGCCTTTTACCTCCAGCGGCAGCATGACATTTTCAAGCGCCGTCAAGCTCGGCAATAACTGAAAGTTCTGGAATACAAAACCCACTTGCTCGCCTCGCAACAAAGCTCTTTGCTCCTCGTCCAGGCCAGTAATTTCGGTGCCTGCGAGAAATACCTCACCGCTGCTGGGCCGGTCAAGACCCGCCAGCATGCCCAGTAAAGTTGACTTGCCGGACCCCGACACACCAACAATGGCAACGCTTTCGCCCGCGTAAATCGCCATATCGATCCCCTTCAGGATGACCAGCGACCCTTCCCCACTGGCCACTTCCTGTTTAAGCTTTCGGGTCTCGATCATCATTTTGGACGTATCATTCATGTTGTCTGGGTCTCTTTTTCGTCAATGGGCAGGTCGTTTGCTGTGCCTGGCAGGCTTCAGCCTGGTCGCTACGGTGCAGGCAAACACACTGCTGGTTATGGGTGATAGCCTGAGCGCTGGCTACGGAATGCCGCCTGAAGCCACCTGGGTCACGCTTATGGAGCAACAACTGACCGAGGGCGATTCCGATTACACCGTCATCAATGCCAGCATCAGCGGCGAAACCTCTCGCGGCGGCCTGGAACGCATGCCAGCCTTGTTGAGTGACTATAAGCCGAACGTCGTTATCCTGGAGCTTGGCGCCAATGATGGCCTGCGAGGCTTTCAAATCGACCACATCACCCGCAATCTGAGCGAGATGATCGAACTGTCACAGCAGTCCGGCGCCACGGTCATACTGTTAGGGATACGCTTGCCGCCCAACTTCGGTTCTCGCTACACCGAGCCGTTTTTTGAACAGTACGCTACCCTGGCCGATCAGCACGATGTGCTTTACCTGCCCTTTATGCTGGAAGGCGTGGCCCAATACCGTGATTTGATGCAAGACGATGGCCTGCACCCAACCAGTGACGCTCAACCGATCATTCTGGACAATGTATGGCCGCTGGTGCAGGAAGCCCTGAGCCAGACGTCATCTTGACGCAAAGATTACAACGTGAATTAGAAGTTTACTCAGTGGCCCTGGTCCGCGCCGACTTTGAGACATGAGCGGCGAGACTGAAAAGTGCAAAATGAGTGTTAAGACAACACCCGGCCCCGCCACTCGAAAGGTACCGCCCAGAGTTTCTGTTTCTCTTTGGGGTATTGCGCCCATAGCTCGGCGTAGGTCAGGCCTGACCCGGGCATCAGGGTATCCGGCAGGGTGTCGGCCATAGGCTTGAGCACAAAGGCGTTGCGCGCCGTTTCCTGGCGCGGCAGCTCTATGCCCTGGTAGTCGCCTACCCGGTCTCCGTAGGTCAGCACATCGATGTCCAGCGTTCGCGGGCCGAACTTGGGTCCGTTGCGGTCGCGGCCGTTGTCGTCCTCGATCTGTTTCAGAATCGGACTGATGTCTTCAAGCCCGAACGTGGTATTGATCACCACTACCGAATTGAGGAAATTACTGCCATCGAAACCGACCGACTCGCTCTCGTAAACCGGTGAGCAACGCAACTGGCCAAACGCATCCGCGAGGGCATCCAGCGCCTGGCCCAGGTGCCGGTAGCGGTTGATGTTGCTACCCAGGCTGAGTGCAACAACGGTAGGTGTGGCGTCGGTCGGGCGGGAAGTATGAGTCACGTTAAAAAGTCCGTTTGATATGGATGCCTACTCCGGCACAGTCTGCCACAGCACCGCGTTTATTGATGCGAAGCTGAATGTCGCGAATGCCCGCAAACTCGTAAATCAGGGTGCACAACTGCTCCCCGAAGGTCTCTATCAACTCAAAAGACTGCTCCGAAGCCCAGGCCCGGATCTGCTTGCTCAGGGCATCGTAATCGAGTGCTTTGGCCAGGTCGTCGCTGGTGCCGGCCGGCCGGCAATCGAATGCCAGCGTCAGGTCGAGCCAGAGTGTTTGGCGAATGCTGCGCTCCCAGTCGTAGGCACCGATCACCGTCTCGACTTGCAGACCTTCAAGAAAGACCTTGTCGGTTGTCCGGTTGGTAACTGTCTGCTGTTCAGGCATGCACGGCCTCCAGTTCATCGAGCGACCAGCGCGCCCGGATATCCAGCGCCAATGGGCTGGTTTCACCGGCTTTAAGGCGCTGCCAGCCAGCGTAAGCGATCATGGCGCCATTATCGGTACAAAATTCGAGGCGCGGGTAGTAAAGCTTGCAACGCCGCTCGCTGGCCATCGTCTCCAGCTTTTCACGCAGGCGCCGGTTGGCGCTGACGCCCCCGGCGATGACCAGCGACCGGTGACCTGTCTCTTTGAGCGCTCGTCGGCATTTGATGGACAGCGTATCAACGACCGCCTCCTGAAAGCCGGCGGCAATATCGGCCATTATCTGGGGTGGCACGGCCTCTTCAACCGCATGGGTCGCGACGGTGTTACGCACTGCCGTTTTCAGACCCGAGAAACTGAAATCCATTCCCGGGCGGTCGACCATGGGACGCGGGAACTCGAACACACCCGGCGTGCCGCTGTCGGCCAGTTTGCTGAGCAATGGTCCGCCAGGGTATGGCAGGCCCATCATTTTAGCCGTCTTGTCGAAGGCTTCACCGGCGGCATCGTCGAGGGTTTCACCCAGAATCCGATACTCCCCGACGCCGCGCACATCGACCAATAGGGTGTGCCCGCCACTGACCAGCAGGGCAACAAAGGGGAACGGGGGTGCGTTGGGTTCAAGCATCGGAGCCAGCAGGTGACCTTCCATATGGTGCACACCCAGCGCCGGCACGTCCCAGGTCCAGGCCAGAGAGCGCGCCAGAGCGGCCCCCACCATCAGAGCGCCCACCAGGCCAGGGCCTGAGGTGTAGGCTACACCATCGACCTTACCAAGCGGCAAATCCGCCTTTTCGAACGTGTGGCGAATCAGAGGAACCAGCTTGCGAATGTGATCTCGCGAGGCCAGCTCGGGCACCACACCGCCGAATTCAGCGTGCATTTTCACCTGACTAAAAAGCGTATGAGCCAGCAAACCCTGATCAGAGTCATACAGGGCAACACCAGTCTCATCGCAAGAGGTTTCAATTCCCAGAACGCGCATTCATGCTCCCAATGGGCAAAGCCAGCCACCAATACTGAGTCGGAATCGGCCGGGTGTTGTATAAACCAAAGATTCGGAGTCCGGTTTAATTGGGAGGCATTGGCCCGCAACGGCCACCGGGTACGCCCCTGTGGGGTCGGCGTAGATCCATCCATGGAGCCTAGACCGCAGCATCCCTGCTGCGGACTACCCCACAAGGGCGTACCCGGCAGCCGTTGCTCCCTCCCCAATAAACGTCGAAGCTTGGGTCACAAAGAGGCGAGAGTTTAAAGAATGCGGTGCCATAAAGGAAATCACTCAATCGTCACCGGTTCTTCATAGGGCTTTACAGCGCAGGGCTCAGGCCGTAAAATCACGCGCCTCGAATTTGGGGGTTCTGCGACCGGAACCCGCTGCGAGATGTCAAACCCACACTGAAAAGGTCTTTTTAATGCCAGCAGTTAAAGTAAGAGAAAACGAGCCGTTCGACGTCGCTCTGCGCCGTTTCAAGCGTTCCTGTGAAAAAGCCGGTGTTTTGTCTGAAGTGCGTCGTCGTGAGCACTACGAGAAGCCGACCTGGGTTCGCAAGCGCAAAGCTGCTGCCGCGGTTAAGCGTCACGCTAAGAAACTGCAGCGTGAAAACAAGCGTCTGGTACGTTTGTACTAAAATTTCTGCATTGGGTTAACGAGCAATAAGCAGTTTGTGTGCGCCCGTTAATGTATTTGCCCGGTACAGTTATTGGTAAAAAACGCTTTATTAAGTGGGTTGACCTGACATGTCTGAGCTCAAGCAACAGATAACCGCAGCCATGAAAGACGCCATGCGCGCCAGAGACAAGGTGCGACTGGGTACGGTGCGGCTGATTCTGGCTGAGCTCAAACGCGTAGAGGTTGACGAACGTATCGACGTCGATGACGCCCGGGTCTTGGTGATCCTCGATAAAATGAACAAACAACGTCGCGATTCCATAGCGCAGTACGAGACTGCCGGACGCGATGATCTGGCCGCAATCGAGCGAGAAGAAATGGAGGTGATTGCCACGTTTCTCCCGGCGGCGCTCTCGCAAGACGACATCAACGCCCTGATTGATACTGCCATCGCCGATACAGGCGCTGCAGGCATGCAAGACATGGGCAAGGTAATGGGGGTGCTTAAACCTCAATTACAAGGCCGCGCCGATATGGCAGCGGTGAGCAAACTGATCAAAGCCCGGCTGGGCTGATCCCGGGGCTTCCCGACCCCAATGGCGTCAACTGATCACCAAAAGACCTTCGATAGATAGGGCCTTTTAGCGATCAGCTAGCTATCACGACCGAAACAGACGGTTGCAACGCTACGCCAAGGCTGGACCTTAACCGGACCCGCCACGCCTTCTGCTCGACCGGCAGTGCCCGTTATGATGGTTTGATACGCCGCGCATTCATCCCCTTGAGGAACCTATGGCTGGCCTGATACCCAACGATTTCATCGATGACCTGCTCGAACGCACTGACATCGTCGAGATCATCGGTCATCGCGTGCCATTGAAGAAAAAGGGCAAGGACCACTGGGCCTGCTGCCCCTTTCACAACGAAAAATCCCCCTCTTTCTCGGTTAACCCGGTCAAACAATTTTACTACTGCTTCGGCTGTGGCGCTTCCGGAACGGCTTTACGGTTCCTGCAGGAATACGAGCGCCTCAGCTTTCCCGAAGCGGTGGAAGAACTGGCGCGTGCCGCCGGCGTCGAGGTACCCAGAGAAGAGCAAAACCCGGCCCAGCAAGCCCAGCAACGCAAGCGCCGAACCCTGTATGACCTAATGGGCAGTAGCGCTGAGTATTTCGCGCATCAGTTGTTCAATCATCCGGAAGCCAGTATTGCCCAACAATACGTTCTTGGTCGAGGGTTGAGCGAAGAGGTCATACAACGCTACCAAATTGGTTACGCACCTCCCGGCTGGCAAAACCTGATACAGCATTTTGCCGGCACCGAACAAAGTGCCGAGCAGTTGTTGGCCACCGGCATGATGGTGCGCAACGACAAAGGCCGCGAATACGATCGTTTCCGGCAGCGCCTGATGTTCCCAATCCGCGACATACGCGGCAGAACCATTGCCTTCGGTGGCCGGGTACTGACACCGGATGACAAACCAAAATACCTGAACAGTCCGGAAACGCCGATTTTCCACAAAGGCAATGAACTCTATGGCCTTTATGAAGCGCGCCAGGCACTGCGTAACTTCGACAACATCATCATCGTCGAAGGCTATATGGACGTCGTTGCTCTGGCTCAGTTTGGCGTCAAGAACGCCGTAGCTACGCTGGGAACAGCCACCAGCCAGACGCACATTAAACGGCTGTTCAAACTGACTCCGGAAATTATTTTCTGTTTCGACGGCGACGAAGCCGGACGGCGCGCTGCGCTTCGTGCACTTGAAAACGCCCTGCCGGAAGTTCGGGACGGACAACAAGCCAAGTTCCTGTTCTTACCCGAGGGAGAAGACCCGGATACTCTGGTTCGCAATGAAGGGTTCGACGGTTTTCAGCGCCGCGTCAAACAGTCTCAGAGTCTGGCAGACTTCCTGTTCCAGCACCTGCAAACCCAGACTGACATGACCACCCTGGAGGGCAAAGCCCGCCTGGCCAGCCTGGCCCGGGGCTGGATCGAACCGATGCCCGAGGGTATTTTGCGTCAATTGCTGATGCAGCAGCTGTCAAAGCTGGTGGGCCTGTCGGTCGAGCAAATTCTGACCACCCATGCACCGGTAAAACCGGTGATACCAGAGCCGGTTAAACCGCGCAATGAGGCATCAGACACCCCTGCAGACGCCGGCATGGCCGATGACTGGATGCCCAGTTATGACGGACCCTACGCTGATGGTGAATCCGGATACGACGCGGATAATGGTTACGGCGGCTACTCAGCCAGCCCAAGAACCAAACCCGCCAGCCGGGCCAACCTTGGCGTCCAGTTCAGTCTGGTGCACCGTTGCCTGGCCTGGCTCATTCGCCACCCTCACCTGGCCAATGAACTGGACCTTGAACAGCTGGAGCATCTGCCCGAGCAGGAAGGCAAAGCCCTGCTCAGCCGGGTCGTGCGCCTGCTGCAGGAAGCCCCCCGGGCCGACATTTATCACGCCTTCGACTATCTGTGCCAACACGGGCTGCGCGACACCCTGGCACCTATAGCCGCGTCCGACTATCTTTGGCTTGAGGAGCACACATCCGACACCGACCCGATGACTTTAGCGCGCGCAGAGCTTGAAAAACTGGTAACCGCCCTAACCAAGAGGGCACCTGATGCCGAGTACGAAACACTCAAACGGCGCATCATCATTGAAAGAGACCCTTCCATCACCCCGGAAGACAAGCGGCGCTTTTTAGAGCTGCAGAAGAAACGCAAACTGTGACAGGGCAAATCTGTGACCAGAAACTGACTTCGGCCAGGGTCTACAGCCCGCTGTCCTGCTGGCGCTCCCAGATGAGCGTACGAACCCGACCTGTTTCAGGTCTTTCAATGCAGCCAATGACGGGCCGCATTGATCAAAAATTGGCTAACCCTTTGATTTACGGTAAACTAAAGGGCTATTTGCCTTCGCATGATCCACTACTGAACTTACAGGGTTTCTATGGCTGAAAAATCTCAGCAACAGTCGCGCCTCAAGGAATTGATCGCCCGCGGTAAAGAGCAGGGCTATCTGACCTACGCCGAGGTGAACGACCATCTTCCGGAAGAGATTAACTCACCGGACCAGGTGGAAGACATCATTGCGATGATCAATGACATCGGCATCAAGGTCTTTGAATCGGCCCCGGACGCCGAACAATTGATGATGACCGATGAAAGCAGCACCGACGACGACGACGCCACCGAGGAAGCGGCGGCGGCGCTGGCAGCGGTCGAAACGGATACCGGTCGCACCACCGACCCGGTGCGTATGTACATGCGCGAAATGGGTACGGTCGAACTGCTGACCCGTGAAGGCGAGATCGTGATCGCCAAGCGCATCGAAGAAGGCACCCGTGAGGTCATGCAGGCCATGGCTTACTTCCCGGGTGTTGTCGAAAACATCCTGGCGGCCTATGCCCATACCCAGACCGAAGAAGGGGGTCGTCTCTCCGATATCCTGACCAGCTTCCAGGACCCGGATGAAGCCGACCCGTCGCCCGCCGCCGACTCTCCGGACGCCATCATTGAGGCGAAAGCCGACGATGACGACAACTCGGATAACGACGACGATGACGATGACGACGAGAATGAAGGCGGACCGGATCCGGAACTGGCTCGCGAGCGGTTTACCCTGCTGGCAGAGCAGCTCGAAACCGCCACCAAAGTCATAGAAAAGAAAGGTCGCTACAGCAAAGAGGCGACCAACGCGCTCGACGCCATGGGCATGACTTTCTCCTGTTTCAAACTGGCTCCGCGTCAGTTTGAAGAGTCTTTGGTGATCATCAAGAAGACCGTCGATGAGATACGCTCCCAGGAGCGCAAGCTTCTGCACATCTGCGTGCGTCAGTTGAACATGCCGCGCAAGGAGTTCATCAAGATGTTCGTCGGTCACGAGACCGAGGAAGAGTGGCTGAACAACTTGCTCGAAGACAGCCGGTTTGCCGAAGAAGCCTTCCGCTTCGACGTCGAACTGCGTCGCGCCCAGCGCAAGTTGCGCAACGTACAGAAAAACAGCCAGATCGCTCTGGGTGAAATCAAAGACATTCACCGCCGTATTTCCATCGGTGAAGCCCGGGCCCGTCGTGCCAAGAAAGAAATGGTCGAAGCCAACCTGCGTCTGGTGATTTCGATCGCCAAGAAGTACACCAACCGGGGCTTGCAGTTCCTGGATCTGATTCAGGAAGGCAACATCGGCCTGATGAAAGCGGTCGACAAGTTCGAATACCGTCGCGGCTACAAGTTTTCAACGTACGCCACCTGGTGGATTCGTCAGGCGATCACCCGATCGATTGCCGACCAGGCACGCACCATCCGGATTCCGGTGCACATGATAGAGACCATCAACAAGCTCAACCGCATTTCCCGTCAGATGTTGCAGGAAATGGGTCGCGAGCCGACGCCGGAAGAACTGGCCGAACGGATGGACATGCCGGAAGACAAGATCCGCAAGGTGTTGAAAATTTCGAAAGAGCCGATCTCGCTGGAAACCCCCATTGGCGACGACGAAGACAGCTCGCTGGGCGACTTCATCGAAGACAACACCATGGAAATGCCAATCGACTCGGCTACCGTCACTGGCCTGCGCGAATCGACCCGCGAAGTGCTGGCAGGCCTCACTGCCCGTGAAGCCAAGGTACTGCGCATGCGCTTCGGCATCGACATGAACACCGACCACACGCTCGAAGAGGTCGGTAAACAGTTCGACGTTACTCGTGAGCGAATTCGTCAAATAGAAGCCAAGGCGTTGCGCAAATTGCGCCACCCAACCCGCAGCGATCACCTGCGCAGCTTCCTCGACGAATAGACCCTCGCGTCATACTGAAAAACCGCGCCCCGGCGCGGTTTTTTTATGGCTCAAACTTTGTAAACCACTGGCCAAAGCATTTCCCCGACAGGTTCGCCCCACCCTGCCATTGCGGTACACTTAAGCTTCAAGCACAACAACGATAAAAACCCATGCCGGTAACTGCATCCCTTCAGGCGTTACAAAGACGCAGTCAACCCGGTCGCTGGATCAGGTCGCTGCCATTTTGGCTGATTGTGGGGTTGGGTCTGGTATTGCTCGTTTTGGTAATGGCTCAACGCAGCCTGATGCAACTCGACATCGCCCAGGCCTCTGAACGCGCGCAACAGCGACTGGGTGCCTTTGAAACGTCGCTTTCGGCTTCGATCGACCGGCACCTGTATCTGCCTCACATTCTGGCCAACGACCCCCGCATCGTTACCGCACTGGCGCAACGGGACCCGCAACAACCGGCGATCGAAAATTCAACGGAAACCTCCATTCTGCTGCGCACCATCAAGCGCCAGGCCGGGGCTGATGAGATTTTCCTGATGGACCCCAGTGGCATGACTCAGTGGTCCAGTAATTTCGAGACGGAATTCAGTTTTGTGGGTTCCAACTATGCATTCAGGCCCTATTTTCGGGACGCCATCAATGGCCGACCCGGGTTCTATTTTGCGGTCGGGGCCACGTCGGGTATACCGGGCCTGTTCCTGTCTGCACCGGTGCGCGCCGGCGACGAGACGGTCCTTGGCGTTATTGTGGTTAAAATCAATCTACAGCCCCTGGAACAAAGCTGGCAGGCCTCCGGCGACAGCGTCTGGGTGACTGATCAGGAAGGCATTGTGTTCCTGTCGTCGTCGCCACGCTGGCACTATTACGCTACCCGCCCGCTGAGCGAAGTCCACCAGGACCAGCTCGCCCGCACACGCCAGTTCGGTCAGGACCCGGTAAAACAATTACAACCGGTCACCGAATGGCAATCGGAGCGCTGGTCTACGTTTGATCTGGGCACCGATGGCATACAGCTCGTTTTCGCGTCAACCATCGACAACTACCCCTGGCAAATGCATCTGCGCGAACCGTTGGCCGAAGCCCAGGCACGCGTACGTGCTCGCCAGAGCCTGGTACTGATCGCCTATGCCAGTCTGGCGGGTGCTTTACTGTACTACCGGGAACGCCGCCGCCGAACCGATGCCCAGCGCGCCATTAGCCACCTAACCGCCGAGCGCGAACACCACCAGCGCGCCATCATCCAGAACACCGATGCCGGGCTGCTCAACCTGGACGACCAGTTTCGCCCCTTGTTCATTAATGAACAGGCACGTCGCCTCTTTGCGTTGTCTCAGAATGACCTCAATCACCGTCCGGGGCAGTTGCTGACGCCCTGGCAACCGGGCCAGTCCGGCCAGGCGACTGTTCGGGCCGAGGGTCTGCGCACCGATGGCAGCCGCTTCCCGGTGCTTTACACTCTGAATCCGATTCGGGTGGGCTCCGCACGGGAATACATCGTCACGGTGCAGGACATCACCGAACTGACCGCCACCCAGCAAGCTCTGGAAGACGCCAACACGGCTTTGGAACAACGGGTTGAAGAACGTACCCAGGACTTGCAGCAAGCCCAGGCGGCTCTCGCTCAAAACCAGAAACTGGCCGCACTCGGACGAATGTCTTCCGCCATCGCCCATGAGCTGAACCAGCCGATTACGGCCTTGTCGAACTACGCTGCCAGCAGCCATTTATTGCTACAGCGCGGCAAACTGGATGCCGTGGGCACGAACCTTGGCAAAATCGAAGACCTGGTCACCCGGCTGTCGAACCTGTCTCGCCAGCTGCGCATATTCTCTGGCAAGCGCAATACCGGCGCCACTCAGGTTAGCCTTGAGGCCCCAATTCGCTATGCATTGGAACTGCTCAGGCCACGTCTGCTTGCCGCCCACATTGATTGTCAGCTCAACATTCACTCAGACCGCCAGGTCCAGGCCAACACCATGATGCTGGAGCAAATTGTGGTGAACCTGATCAGCAATGCCATCGATGCCCTGGCCGATGCCCCGAATCGCCAGATCACGATCACGCTGGGTGAAGCAGGCGCCTCTGCGGGCACGCCGAATCAGCACACCGGACTCCAGCTCGCCATCCGTGACACCGGCCCCGGCATCGAAGCCGACAAACTGGCGCATATATTTGAACCCTTTTACACCACCAAAGCCGTCGGTGATGGCATGGGGCTTGGGCTGGCGATCAGTTACAATCTGGCCAGTGACCTGGGCGCCGAACTGACCGTACACAGCCAACCCGGGCAAGGCACGGTGTTTTATCTGACCTTTGCCCACTCTCTACGCCCTGCCGTTCAGCAACCCGAGGCAATGAAATGATTTGTGACACCACCGCCGTCATCATCGACGACGACCCCGAAGTACTGGCCTCGCTGGAACAATGGCTGGATCTGGCGGATGTCAGGGTACACACCTTCGCCTCAGCCGATGCCGCCCTGCCTATGCTGACGCCCGACTTCGATGGCGTAGTGGTCAGCGACATCCGCATGCCCGGCATGGATGGCATGAGTCTGCTGAAGGCCGTCGATCCGGCCATTCCGGTCATTCTGATCACTGGCCATGGCGGTATTGCCCAGGCGGTTGAAGCGATGAAACTTGGCGCTTTCGACTTTATTGAAAAACCCTACAAGCCTGAACGTCTGGTCGACATGATCCAACGCGCCAGCGAACAGCGCCGTGTTCATTTGGCCACCCAGCCGCATGCCCCTCACACAGATACCGATGAACTGGCCGACACCATCATCGGTGACTCCGATCCCATGCATACGCTGCGTCAGCACATTCAGGCACTGGCCCGGGTTAACGCGGATGTCATCATCTCCGGGGAAACCGGCACCGGCAAAGAACTGGTAGCGCGCAGCTTGCACCGCCTCAGTATCCGCCAAAAAGCACCCTTCGTGGCGATTAACGTTGCGGCCATTCCGGAGAATCTGCTCGAAAGTGAACTCTTTGGCCATGAAGCCGGGGCTTTCACCGGTGCTCAAAAACAACGCAAGGGAATTTTCGAAGCGGCTCACATGGGCACCCTGTTTCTCGATGAAATTGAAAGCATGCCGATGGCGTTTCAGATCAAGCTGTTGCGTGTCTTGCAAGAGAGAGAAGTCGTCCGCGTTGGTTCGCATACGCCTATTCCCTTCAATGTCCGCATTCTGAGCGCAACCAAAGAAAATCTGCGCCAGGCCGCCAACGAAGGTCGCTTTCGTGAAGACCTTTACTACCGCCTGATGGTCGCAGAGATACAACTGCCGCCCTTGCGCGAACGCCCGCGCGATGTTCCCGTGCTGTTCAGTCATTTTATGCAAGACGCCAGTCGAGAAAACCAGATTCCGGTACCTGAGTTAAGCTACGACGATCTAATCGCGCTGGAGCTGCACGACTGGCCCGGCAATGTGCGCGAACTCAGGCACACCGCCGAGCGCTATCTGCTGACGCGAAGCTTCAACCAGGTCTCGGTGTCTGAACTGTTGCAACTGGGCTCACGCAACCGGGGTAATACCCACAGCGGCGAAGGCTCACTCTCAGCCCGGCTCGAACAGGTCGAAAAAGCCCTGATCAGCGCCGAACTCAGCCACCATCAGGGCAACATCAAGGCGGTCATGGACGTACTCGACCTGCCCCGGCGCACCCTGAACCAGAAAATGCAGAAATACGGGCTCAAGCGCGACGCCTTCACCCATTAATTCACTGGTATCCTCCAGTCACGTAGAGATAAAGCCAGCACACTATGAGTACTCTGTTTGATGCCCTGCAACAACGCCGGTCTACCCGCCGCTTTCTGAACCGGTCTGTTGAACAATCAACACTGGAACGCATTCTGACCAGCGCGCGACGCGCACCGAGCGGCGCCAATCTGCAGCCAGGCTTTGTTCACATGCTCGCCGGCGACCCACTGGCGCAACTCAGTGAGCGCCTGTGCATGGCCTTCGAGCAGTCCGATACCCACCCTGAAGAATACGACTACTTCCCGCAACCGATGCCTGCCTACCTCAAGGCCCGCCAGCGTGAAGTTGGCTATGCGCTCTACAACAGTCTCGGCATCGCCCGCCGCGACATCCCCGGTCGCCTCGCCCAACACCGGCGTAACTTTCAGTTTTTCGACGCCCCGGTCGGCCTGGTCATCACCATCGAGCGCGCCATGGGCAAAGGCTGCTACATGGACCTGGGCATGTTCATCCAGTCGATCTTTCTGGCCGCCCAGGGCGAAGGCGTCGATAGCTGCGGCATCGGTGCCCTGGCCAGCTACCATCACATCATCCGCGATCAGTTGGACATTCCCGACAACGAAGTCATCGTCTGCGGCATGGCCCTGGGCTATGGCGACCCCCAGGCACCCGAAAACCAGTTCGAGACACCCCGCGCTCCGCTCGACGAGTACGCGCGGTTTTTTGGGTTCTGAGAGTTTTCGTTGTGGGCTGTGGTTGAGTTTTTAGGTGGCTGTGGTTTGGAACTGTGGTTGCATTGACCGGTGGCATGAGTTCGGGGTACAGGCCAGTGCCATGCTGCCACCGTTCAGAGGCACATCCCTGTGCCACTTCACGGGACGCGGGCTTCCTGCCCGCTGCTGCATGACACTGCCCTGCACCCCTTTGATTCCGTACTCACGTTTAAACTTCACCTTCGGTCATACCTCGAGATGTTGTTGCTAGTCGCTAGTTTTGCACGAAACCAAGTGCTGGCTGCCGGGTAGTGCTATCCGGGGTAGTCTGAGGCATGGATGCCGAAGCCTAGGCCCCATGGACGGGTTCACGCCGAGCGAGGTGTCGCACCACCCGTATAGCACTACCCGGTGGTCAGCACGAACGAGAGCCGCCCAAGCAGCTAAGCCTCCAGGACAACTGCGCTGGCCAACCCGCCCGCAGCGGCGATAGCCGCAAGGGCGAGGCTACCTTTGGGGGCTGACGCCATCTCGTGGTAGGCCCTGACTGCCAGGATCGCACCCGAGGCACCGATTGGGTGGCCCCGGGCCAGGGCACCACCGCCCTGGTTCAGCTTATCCAGCGGCAGGCCCAGTTGGTGGGCATTGACGATGGCTTGCACGGCGTAGGCTTCCATCAGTTCGATGCGGTGGAAATGGTCGGCGTTGAGACCGTTGCGTTCAAAGAGCCTTTGTACCACCGGCACTATGGCCCAGGGTGGCGAGTCGGCCGGGCCACCGCCGCTGACGTCAGCCACCCAGCGCATGGCTCGGGTTCCGGCGGGCATGCGCGCTAGCATGGCTTCACTCACCAACAGGCATACAGCAGCGGCATCGGCCTGCAAGGCAGTACCGGCGACGTTTATGGCCGCGCCTTGCCACTCGGCTACTTTCGGCGTTCGGTTGGCCAGGCGTTCCGACAATGGCCGGGTGGCTGCGTCTGCGCTCAGGCCCGCCAATGGAACGCATTCATGGGATACCCGTTCCCGGGCGGCCAGGGCTTTCGCGTGGCTGTCGATCGCCCAGGTGTTTTGCGGGTCAAGGCCAATCCCGTGTTCGTGTGCCAGACGCGCCGCGCTGTCGGCCATATCGGGGTCGCGGTCAGGCCAGGGAGTAAAGGCAGGGCGTTCGTAATACTCCGGTGCTGCGTCCCTGTTAATGGGGCGATGCGCTCGCAATGCCCGTCGGCTGGTGCTTTCGACACCACCCGCCAGAATAGCGTCTGCCTGGCCGCTGGCAATGGCCTGAGCCCCCAGGCGCAGGGCATCGAGACCCGAACAACACTGCGTATCCAGAGTGAGCGCCGGGACAGATTCAGGTAAGCCAGCTGCCAACGCAACCAACCGGGCCGGGTTACCACCGCCATACAGCGCATTGCCAAGAATGAGCTGATCGATCTGACCGGGGTTTAGCCCGGTGTCCGTCATCAATGCCTGAATCACGGGCACAGCCAGATCACTGACTTCCAGTGTTTTGAACGCCCCGTTAACCGGAGCGACGGGGGTTCTTCGTGCAGCAACCAGATAGACCGGGTTCATGTTGGGATCGCCTTATCGGGGCCTGTCCCGGCTTCGACCACCCTCAGCCAGCGTTCCAGCGCAACAAAATCGGTTTTACCGCTTTGTGTCAACGGCCATTGCTCCAGGAAGTACCAGACTTTCGGCACCTGAGAAGCCGGAAACCTCAGTCGGCAATGCTGTCGCAACGACTCGGCCGACACGCTGGAGGCCTCTGACTGAATCACTGCGGCTACTTTTTGCCCGCGTAAGGCGTCCGGTAGCCCGAGCAGGGCTGCCTGGCTGACCCCGGAATGTTGCAACAACCAGGCTTCCACCTCTTCCGGGTAGAGGTTCAGGCCACTGCTGACGATCATGCGTTTCTCACGTCCGACCAGATAGAGGTAACCGGCGTCATCCAGATAGCCGTGATCGCCGACGGTTAACCAGTCCCCGTCGCGGGCGATTTCATCGCCGCCGCCGCACTCGTAACCGTCGAATACCAGGGCACTGCGCACCCAGATCCGACCCCGCTCACCGGTCGCAACCGGGGCCTGCGCCGAGGGCCCGATACGCACTTCAACCCCAGGAACAGGGCGACCGACAGAGCCCTGTGGCGCGCGAGTCTGGTCATTGTGCAGCGCAATAAAACTCATTTCTGAAGTGCCATAAAATTCGGTCAACGCAGCATTGGGAAAAGGCTGGCGCAGAGCCTGACGGGTATCGTCGGGCCACTTGGCACCACTGATAATCAGATGCCTTACGTCAGGCAGTGGCGCCCGGCTATCTCGTTGGGCCGCTTGCAACAGCAACTTGATTTGGGTCGGTGTGCCATACAGAGCCGATACGCTGTGATCAGCCATCGCCTGAAGTACGGTTCGTGGCCGAAAGCGCGGCACCAGCACCACAGCAATGCCAGCTTGCAGTGCCTGAATGACGCCATAGAGATGCAGCGAAGTGGCCAGGCTACCCGGCGCCATGACCCGGTCACCCGGTTGCAACGCGAACAGCACGCGGCTCAGCTCAAAACTGGCCAGCCAGGAAGCATGACGTCGGCGATAGCCTTTGGGGACACCGGTCGACCCCGAGGTGAACCCCACGTAAAACGGCTGGTCGGGTGTCGGCAGGGGGGCTGAGGGGTGGCTGTCGATATCGACTGGTTCTGATTCAGCCAACCATTGCGACAGAACCTCACTGTCCAGCACCCGGTCGGGTTCGGTCCGGCGATCGATGTCGGCTCGTTGAGCGTCAGGCCAGGCGGTATCCAGCACCAGCGCCCGGTTACCCGAGCGACCCACCGCCAGAAAAGCCTGAATCAGACTCATCGGATCCGACACATCCAGCGCAACCGCACAGCCAACCCCCAGTTCGGCATGCAGCCTGCTTGCCAGACGCTCTACCCGACGGTGCAATTGAGCCCAACACACCGTCTGTGACTCGCACTGCAGCGCCAGTAAGGTGGGTTGCTCACGGGCCCAGCGTGACAGGGTAGCCCCGACATACGACTCACCGGCATCGAGTGCAGTCTCATCTGGCATGACATTCGACCCACGCTGTTTCAGTTATCCAGCCCATGGCTCCATCCTTCACGATAAATACGGCCCCTACTTTACCAGAATACCTACCGGGTCCGAGCGCTCCGTTTTGACCGGGATCTCAACCCTGTCGATTAATGGTTGCCCGACAAGGCAGCCCTTCTATACTGACCTTGCGGTCAATTTATGACACCCCAACAGCCCCGCTGTCATGAAAACGCCGCGCACAATCAATACCCTGACGATGCACAATTTCGTTGTCGAATTCGCTAAAAAGGACTCCCACCATGAACAAAGTGTTACTAAGCCTCGGGACGGTTGGCCTCGGTGCAAGCGCGCTGGCAGCCGTAACTGCGTCAGCCGCGACCGTTGAGTTGCGCCTGATGGAAACCACCGACATTCACATGCACATCGTCGACTACGACTATTACACCGACAATCAGAATGTCACCGTCGGCCTCGCGCGCACCGCCGCCCTCATCAACGCTGCGCGCAATGAACGCGGCAACAGCGTACTGGTCGATAACGGCGATCTGATTCAGGGCAATCCCCTGGGCGATTATGTCGCCAAAGGTGATGTGCTGCGTTTCGGCGAAACACACCCAGCCTATAAAGCCATGAACCTGCTGAACTACGATGTGGGTAACATTGGTAACCACGAATTCAATTTCGGGCTCGACTTTTTGATCAAGGCACTAAACGGCGCCAACTTCCCTTACATCTCTTCCAATGTCATGGTTGACCTTGGCGACGACAACGATCAGCCCTACTTCCAGCCCTATCTGATCCAGGAAAAAACAGTCATCGACAGTGCCGGGCAGCCACACGACCTGCGCATTGGCTACATCGGTTTTGTCCCGCCGCAAATCATGAACTGGGATAAAGACAACCTGGAAGGCCTGGTCGTGGCCGACGATATGGTCACAAGTGCTGAACGCTTCGTACCACAAATGAAAGCAGAGGGCGCCGACATCATTGTTGCCATTCCGCACAGTGGCTTGTCGGATGCGGCCCGTCAGGGCATGGACGAAAACGCGACCTGGCACCTGGCTCAGGTTGAGGGCATAGACGCCATCATGTTCGGCCACGCCCATGCCGTCTTCCCCGGCAGTTCGGCCTACGACAACATGGACAATGTAGACAACGACACCGGCAAGATCTTTGGTGTGCCAGCAGTAATGCCCGGCTTCTGGGGCAGCCATCTGGGCATCATCGACCTGACTCTCGAAGGCGAAGCCGGTAACTGGCGAGTCGCCAGTAGCCGCAGTGAGGCCCGGCCGATTTACAGCCGCGAGAATGGCGAAACCGTAGCACTGGTCGAGCCGGTACAAGCGATCCTAGATGCTGTCGACCGCGATCATCAGGACACGCTCAATTACATGGCGCAACGTGTCGGCGAAACCACCGCCAGCATCAACAGTTACTTTGCCGTGGTTCAGGATGACCCGTCTGTTCAGGTGGTGAACAATGCGCAGACCTGGTACGTCGAAAACATCGTTCGCGGAACCGAACTGGAGGCACTGCCCATTCTGTCGGCTGCCGCACCGTTCAAAGCAGGTGGTCGGGGCGGCCCGGATTACTACACCGACGTCCCGGCTGGCGACATCGCACTGAAAAACGTCGCCGACCTCTACATCTACCCCAACGATTTGAAAGTGGTCAAATTGACCGGGAACCAGGTGATCGAATGGCTGGAGCGTTCTGCAGGGCAGTTCAATACCATCGACCCGAATGCCGGTGACGCACAACCGCTGGTTAACGACAGCTTCCCGACCTACAACTTCGATGTCATCGACGGCATCAGCTACCGCATTGATGTCACGGTGCCACCGCGTTACAACAACGACGGTGAAGTCATCAACGACGAGAATCGTATTGTTGATGTCATGTTCGATGGTGAACCGATCGATCCGGATCAGGAATTTCTGATCGCGACCAACAACTACCGCGCTGGCGGTGGTGGCAGTTTCCCCGGTTTGGATGGCAGCACCGTCGTGATCGACGCACCGGATAAAAACCGCGATGTCATTGCCAATTACTTGCTGTCTCAGGGAACCTTCAACCCTTCAGCCGACGACAACTGGCAATTCTCCGGCTGGGGCGATGCCGAAGTCGTGTTCAAAACCTCACCCAAGGCCGAAGAGTTGGCGGCAGACAATGTAGAGCCAGGCAATCTCGATGATGCCGGCTTTATGGAGTTCACTTTTAACTGATCGCCGCCTGGAAACAGAATGTTGAGACTGGTTCACTTGTCTCAATATTCTGTTTTCCAACAAAGCAATTAATTGAACACCAGATTGCCATTCCATCCGTTTGCCAACTAACTGTTGTCATCAACATCGGTCCTGTCCCAGGGTGCTTGCGGCTGTGTCGCTGCCTGCAACCAATCCAACGCTGCTTTTACCGCCGGAATGCTCTGGCGGTTTTCAGGTACCAGCGCCTTTACCCACAAATCCCCAACGGGAAACTCAGGCATTATCGATTTCAGCTTTCCAGACTTGATGAAGGGGTGGACGATGTGCCGGGGCAGAATAGCAATGCCCAGTTCGTCCTTAACGGCATCAAGCAACACCAGGCTGTCGTTGACCGTCAGACTGGGGGACACGTTAATATTGATCGAGCCACTTGGGCCATCGAAAAACCAGCTGTTACCCGTCGCCAGAAAGGACAAGCAATGATGGCTCAGCAAATCCCTCGGGTGCTGTGGTTCGCCGTATTTTTCAATGTACCCTTGTGACGCGACGACCGTCCTTGGCATCCTGCACAACGGCAGATCCACTACATTAGTGTAAGAAGATGGCAATGCCCCAATGGCGATATCAAACCCTTCTTCCACAGGATTCACGGACCTGTCCATCAACACGAGATCCAGTCGAACTCCCGGATACGCTTTCTGAAAGGCGGTAAAAATCTTGCCAAAATACATGACGGTCAGCGTGGTCGGGCACTTGATGCGCAAGTGATCTTCAATGCGCGAGCGGGTACTGGCCACATCCCGAAAGGCTTCTTCTACATCACTGACAATGCCGAGAAAGCGTGGGTAGTAACGTTCCCCGGTATCAGTAAGTTCAAGCTTGCGTGTAGAGCGAATAAAGAGCGTGGCCTTGAGCTGATGCTCCAACTGATTGACTCGTTTGGTCACGACCGATGGCACAATATCGAGCTCACGGCCAGCGGCCGAAAAACTGCCCGTTCGAACCACAGCCAAAAAGGTTTTGATGTTATCCAGGGTATCCATGATCGCTCTTAACCAACTCACCGTTACCTCAGCATAAATCACTTTTCGCGAAACGCGAAAGGTGCTGACTTGAATCCACTGTTTTTCCGACGGTCGGATCAGCCTAATCTCTGGTTCAAAGGGTATCCCAACAATAAAAAAGTATCGGGTAACCCGGTTTCCAGACACAAACCGTCGTGCCGCTAAGCAGCAGTCCCTGACCGGGTAAACGGTATATTCACAACGTCAGTCGAGGAGAATCAGAATGGCAGGCACACCCAGCACTGAAACGCGTATTGTAAAGAACAATGGCAACGCTCCGTTCCAGACCATAAAAGCCGATATTTGTGTTGTCGGTGCAGGTATCGCAGGGATGTCTGCGGCACTTGAAGCGGCAAAACTGGGGAAAAAGGTGGTGATGGTGGACAGTCAGCCCGCACTGGGTGGTCAGGCCGTGAACTCCATTATAGCTACCTTCTGCGGCCTGTTTTCAAACGGAACCCATGGCTACCAGTTCACCTATGGCATTGCTGACGACATCATGGATTACCTGGCCGATCAGGACCAGGCAATACACTTTCGAAACGGTCCCCGCACGACCGTGGTTTACTATGATGAAGTTGCACTGGGCCGCTGGGTAGAAGAAAGCATTCTGAAGACCAGCATCACACCGATCATGGGCGCAATGATCCTCACCTCCAAAGTCGAAGGCGCCCGCATCACCAGCGTTGATTTTATGACCCGCTATGGGGCTATCACGGTGGAAGCGGACGGCTTTGTAGACGCCAGTGGCGATGCCGCCCTGTTGTGGAACGCTGGGTTTGAATGTCGCGAACCGGAAAAGCAGACCGTTTTCGGTACCCAGATGGTAGTGTTGGAAAACATTGACGAAAGCCAACAACCCACGCGTGACGTAATTGGCCAACGCATGAAAGAAAAAGGCGATGAATACGGATTACTTCGTCGTGAAGGGCTGGGTTTCACCATACCCGGTCGCGGCATCGCCGCGATGAACATGACCCACATTGAAACGCCGCTTGAGCCGGTGGCTGCATCACAAAGTGCACTGGAAGGAAAACACCAGGCATCGATCGCGGTCGATTTTCTAAAGAAAGAATTCCCGGCCTGTTTTGGCAAGTCTCGCATCCGGTCATTCGGGTTGCCTGGCATCCGCCAGACCCGGTGGATTGTGGGTCAGCACCACCTGACGGTTGACGAACTGAAAAGCGGTAAGAAGTTTGACGATGCCATTGCCCGTACTGCCTGGCCAATTGAATTGCACGACCACGGCGATGGTCATCACTGGATTACTTTTGATGAAGACCACGTTCATTACGTGCCGCTTGGCAGCCTGATTCCCAAAACCTGTGAAAACGTAGTCGCTGCCGGTCGTTGTATCGATGCCGACTCGGCTGCGCTGTCCAGTGTGCGAGTGATGGGCCCTTGCATCGCCATGGGTATGGCGGCAGCGCATGCACTGGATCTGGCTGAAGACGGCAATGTTCACACAATAGATAAGAACGCATTGCGCGAACGGGTTCGCGACAACGTCGAAAAACAGCGTTATCGCTGGACTGAAGAACAACTGGCCAATCCCGTTCTGGCATCCTGATTGCGGAGAAAAACTGATGCAACTGACCGATTATGAAAAAGCCATGCTCGACGGTGTCAACGGCCGGGCCAAGGCTGCGGCCATGGACCTACTGGTGCGCTACGGTAAAGCAGTCGGTGCAGAACGTCTGGTCGAGACCAACAATGTCGCCGGGGCGTTCAACGCTTCGTCCCCCTCGGTGCGTCATATTGTCGACAAAGGGTTCGATGCGGTTTATTCCGAACTCAATCTCGACAGTGACGAAGTAGTCGAGATTCCGCACATGGCGGTCAACACCTGGCAACTGATCACCGGTATCGACAACGACAACTGGAAACTCCAGGGCGCTGACGAATCCTTGGTACAGAGCCAGCGAGATTCGGAAGCTTATCTCGGCGACAAGGGTGTGAACATGTGCGCCACCTGCACGCCCTATCAGGTCGGCAATGTTCCCATCAAAGGTGAGCATTGCGCCTGGATGGAATCGTCCGCTGTGATCTACTGCAACTCGGTACTGGGCGCACGCACCAACGTGGAAGGCAAGGAAAGCACGGGTGCCGCCGCCCTGACCGGACGCATCCCCTACTGGGGCTACCACCTGCCAGAGAACCGCTTTGGTACTCATTTGATTGAAGTCGACATCGCCGTTGATGACATGATGGACTGGGGTTTACTGGGCTATTTTGTCGGCGAACAGGTCGAGGAAAACAAACCAGTACTGAACAACATCATGCACCACCCGAATATGGTGAAGTTAAAACATTTTGGGGCAGCCGCCGCGTCCTCCGGTGGTGTCGAGTTGTATCACATTCCTGGCATTACTGCCGAGGCGAATTCACTGGCTGAAGCCTTTGGCCATGGCAAACCAGTCGAAACTCTTCACTACGGCCGCAAAGAACGCGAACAAATGTACCAGAAGCTGCAGAGCGCGACAGATCGCAAAGTGGACTTCATCATGCTCGGCTGCCCGCACAATTCCATCGAACAGATGGCTCTGATCGCCGAACTGCTGCGCGGCAAACGCATTCACCACGACACGGAGCTGTGGGTTCATACACCACGCGCCATCAAACAGGTAGCCGAACGCAATGGGTATTTGCGTGCGATTGAAGCCGCCGGTGGTGTGGTCATGAGTGACACCTGTCCGGCCATCTCGCGGCGCATGCCGAAAGGTGTACGGGTAATCGCAACCGACTCGGCCAAGCAGGCACATTACCTGCCCGCCATTGCCAATGTTCAGGGCTGGTTTGGTTCGGTCAGTGATTGCGTTAACGCAGCGATCTCCGGCCAATGGCAGGGGAGAGTGTAATGAGGTCGCAACCAGTAGAAGCACAAGCCGGACAGACCATCGTTATCAAAGGCCGCGCCGTGGTAAAAGGCAGGGCATACGGTGAAGCCCTGGTTACCCGGGAAACCATTTCTGGCTGGGGTGGCATCAACGAACGCGAAGGCACGGTGATCGAACGCCGCCATGAGCTGGTTGGGCAATCGTTCGCCGGAAAAGTTTTACTGTTCCCGGGTGCCAAAGGCTCATCGGGTTGGTCGGCTTTCTTTCACATGACACGACTCAATGGTGTCTCGCCTGCGGCCATGCTGTTTACCCGCATGACCACCAAGATGGCGCTTGGAGCCGTGGTCACCCGGGTGCCGTCGATGACCGATTTTGAACAGGATCCATTCGAGCACATCAGCACCGGCGACTGGGTCGAGGTCGATGCCGATGCCGGTGAAGTTCGCATTACCAAAAGCAGACAGACTGATTAAAAAAATAACGATTGGAGTGACGAAGAACGGAGTCAATACGCAAAAACAACCCTGCTTCAGGGTATTACATAACAACCAATGAGGGGAAACCCATGTTCCGGAAAACAATAAGAAGTCTCGGAGTGATAGGCAGCAGTGCACTGGTAGCGGGTGGTTTGTTGTTAGGCGTCAGCCAAACAGTAGCCGCCGAAGACACCTACGACTGGCCGAGATTTTTCAACGTCATCACGCCCATTGTGGGCACCGCAAACCATTCTCTGGCTGTCGCCTGGACGTCAGAATTCTCGGCCCAAACCAACGCACGTTCGCGGGTTCTACCCGGGCCAAACGGTTTCTCACGCTCCAGTTGGCTGGAAACCGGAGAGGGCCGTATTGCCATGCTGCAGGCTTCCGACTATTTCGATCAGATGGATGGCGTTGAAGGTTTTGCCGCTAAAAATGCCGGACCGGCCGATACCCGCGTCATGAACGTCAATATGGTGACCCCTTGGGGCTACATGGTGCGTGGCGACTCCGACATCGAGAGCATTCACGACATTGGACCCGGCACTCGTATCGCCTACGCTGCAAGCTCTTCCTTCCTGCTTGTCGGGGTGGACGCGCTGCTCGCCTATCTTGATCTGGACCACGATGACGTAACCCTGGTTGAAGTGGGTAACTACGGTGCCAACACCGCCATTGTGGCTGAGGGCCGTGCCGACGTTGCCTTTACTTCGCCGCTCTCGGGCCCAAGCTATGAAGCGGAAGCCGGCCCCAACGGCATTCGCTGGCTGGAACTGCCTGATGCCTCTGCCGACCCTGAAGCCTATGCGCGCTATCGTGCCCTGCACACTGGCTATGTACCGGCAGTAACCGAAGCGGGTGTCACGTCAGCCAAAGGCATCCGTATGGATCATGCCTACCAGACCAACCATGTCCGCGCCGATGAAGACGAAGAGTTTGTCTACCAGCTATACAAGTGGATGGACGTTAACCACGACAGCTACAAAGATGACTTCACCCATGCCCACATGATGACCGTCGATAACATGGTTAACTTTCTGAATGAAGGTCATCTGCAACCTTTGCATAAAGGTGCTATTCGTTATCTGGAAGAGAAAGGCCTCTGGACGGATGCCTACCAGACACGTCAGGAAGCACTGGTCGAATTGGCGGTTGCACGTGAGCAACTGTTTCATGACGCCATCGCCGCTGCCGAAGCGGAAGGTGTTCGCGTCGCCGCGGGCGAAGATGAGTGGGTGCAATTCTGGGCTGACTACCGTGCCGACCGTGGTCATGACAAGTCGTACGGCACCATGGTTTCGGAAATTAAATAACCTTGTTGTTAGGGCCTTCCCTGCAACTGGGAAGACCTGACTGTTTCTATTGGCCTGCATCCCCGGATCAGGCCAACGACTCCGAACAAGAAAGGTGGAGGCCCCAAGGCCATGACTTCTCAATTTGATGATCCGACCATCGCAGCGAAGATTCCGGACGAATACGTCGATCGGACTCAGGAACGCTACGAGTCGATGCCGGCGTTTGTCCGCTTTCTGTTGCTGGCCATGTCCGGTGCCGGGGCAGTCCTTGCCGTCGTGTATATTTTCGGCATCATCCCGCTGCTGGATGTGACCTACTACTTTTTATTGATGGCCATGTACCTGCCAGTGGCCTTTCTGCTGTTGCCCGCACACAAACGCGAAATAAGAGCTGGCTGGCTGAGTTATTTGCCCGCCTTGGCTATTTTTGGTCTGACTCTACTGATGGCCTATCAGGGACGTAACCTGGTGTTTCAGACCTGGGTTCCCGTCGGCGAACCCTGGCAACTCTGGGTCGCCAGTGCCATCTTTGTATTGATCCTGGACACCGCACGTCGCTCTGGCGGCATGATTTTCCTGACCATCGTCCTGGCTCTGGGCCTATATCCCATTTACGCCGATTTCATGCCCGGCATGCTGTGGGGGCCGCCGACCACCCTGGCCCGCACCATTGCCTTTAACGTGTATTCCGGCGATGCCATGCTGGGCATTGTGACCCGCGTTGTCGCCGAAACCATCATCGGGTTTCTGATTCTTGCGGCGCTGCTGGTTGCCACTGGGGCCGCCGATTTCTTCCTGAAACTTGCCATGGCAATGATGGGTCGTGCCCGCGGTGGCCCTGCCAAAGTCTCTGTGCTGGCCAGCGGCTTCTTTGGCAGCCTCAGTGGCAGCATTTTCGGTAACGTGGTCAGCACCGGCTCAGTCACGATCCCCAGCATGAAAAAGGCAGGGTTTCCCGGCCATTATGCGGGCGCACTGGAAGCCTGTGCTTCGACTGGCGGTATGTTGATGCCACCGGTTATGGGAGCGGTCGCCTTCATCATGGCGGATTTCACCAACACCGAATACGGCGTCATTGTGATCGCGGCGATCATCCCGAGTGCACTGTACTTTTTTGGCCTGTACGTCCATGTGCATGGCTACGCCTCACGCAACAACATTCAGGGCATGGACCAGGAAGACCTGCCCAGGTTGCGCGATACCGTGCTGGAAGGCTGGCCTTTTATTATTGTGCTCGGTTTTCTGGTGTATGCCCTGGTGGTGTTGCGCCTTGAGCGACTCGCACCGTTTTATGCCTCCGCGCTACTGATCATCCTCACCACGTTCAAAAAAGAGCTGCGCATCAGCCCGAGGAAAGTCCCCGGCGTTATTTTCCAGATCGGCAAGATGCTGAGCCAAACCATGGGGTTACTGTTACCGACTGCCTTTATTCTGGGTGGCTTGATGGCGACCGGTGTTGCCCCGGTCATTGCTTCCGAACTGGTGCGTATGGGCGGCGGCAGTGTGGTGATTGTGCTCGCCATTGGCGTCGGTGTGTGCATTATCTTCGGTATGCTCGGCATGATTGTCGCGGCCTATCTGATGCTGGCGTTAACCCTGGCACCGGCACTGGAACAGATGGCGGGCCTGAATACCTTGGCCATTCATTTGTTCATCGCCTACTACGCCACCCTGGCAGCCATAACACCACCGGTGGCACTGGCGGCGTTTCTGGCGTCGCGCATCAGTGATTCAGACCCGATACGCACCAGTATGCATGCTGCCCGACTGGGTATCGTGCTGTATTTCATCCCGATTTTTTTCCTGTTCGAACCGGCCCTGATTTTCCAGGGACCGCTGCATCTGACCGCGATTTGGCTAACGATGAACATCATTGCCATTGTGTTGATCGCCGGGGGGTCTGAAGGCTATCTGTTCAAATACGGACGGGTTCGCGCCTGGGCCCGCACCGTGTTGATTGTCGGTGGCCTGCTGATCGGTTTTCCGGAAGCCATCACCACACTCGTCGGCTTTGCCATGGTCTCACTGACACTGCTGTTAAAGCCCTGGGCACAATTACCGGAAACCTACCTGTCCAGACCCGGATCTGAGACTCAATCAGGCAAACCACAGGTTCAAGTGAACCACGGTTAAGTATGAGGAATTCACAATGACACTGACCATACAACCCCTGACCAGGCATCTCGGTGGCGAAGCCAGCGGTGTCGACCTGAGTCAGCCACTCACACAAGACATGATTGACGCCATTAACGCCGGCATGGACCAGTACGGCATGCTGGTATTTCGCAACCAACCGCTGACGCAAACCGAACAGTTGAATCTGGCCAAGTCATTCGGCCCGCTGGATATGGGTTTGAAAAAGCTCAAGGTCCGCAAAGACCGACTGGAACACCCGGAGCTGGCCGATCTGTCCAACGTGACTGACGATGCCAGCGGCGTGGTGGAACCTACCCACAAGAAAATCGTTGGCAACATTGCCAACCAGCTCTGGCACAGTGATTCTTCGTTTCAACGACCGGCCGCTCGTTACTCCATGCTGGCGGCCGTGCGCGTACCCAGCGACGGTGGCGATACCGAATACACTGATTTGCGTGCTGCCTATGATGCCTTGTCAGAGCCGATGAAGTCGGAACTGGCTGAATTGCAGGCGGAGCACTATGCGCTGCATTCACGCTTTCTACTGGGTGATACCGATTACACCGAAGAACAGAAAGCCACCCTGCCGCCCGTGCTCTGGCCCATGGTACGGGTGCACCCGGGTTCGGGCCGCAAGGTGTTGTTTGTCAGCTCCCATGCCCGTGCCATTGAGGGTATGTCACTCGCCGAGGGCCGCATGATGCTGTTTGACTTGCTGGAACATGCCACCCAGCCGGAATTCCGCTATCGTCACCAATGGCAGCCGAATGATCTGGTGATCTGGGACAACCGCTGCACCCTGCATCGCGGTCGACGCTTTAACCTGAAACAGGTACGTGAATTGCGCCGGGCAACGACCCTGGACGTCGATGCACCGGAACTGACCCTCGAAGAACGTGAGACCGCTAATGCTTAACATCAAACGACTGGGTATGAGCGATGCGGCTCTGTTGATTGACGGCGCGCGCCAGCACGCCATCGATATCGGCGTGCCCATGTGCATCGCGGTGGTTGATGAGTCCGGCAACCTCATTGCGTTCGAGCGGATGGATGGAGGCAAAGCGTCCAGCATTGGTGTCGCCCAAAACAAGGCCTATACCGCTGGAGCCGCCCGCAAGGCAACCCATGAATACAACGCGGCCTGTGTGCCCGGAAACCTGGTGTTCGGTATTCATACCGAACTGAGTGTGGTTGGCGGTGGTTTGCCCGTTTGGGCTGACAATGACTGCGTCGGTGGTATTGGTCTCAGTTCTGGCACACCGGATCAGGACATTGCCTGCGCTCAGGCTGGTATCGATTTCTGGTACGCACACCATTCCTGACTGCGGCGCCCTGATGCACTGGCCAAGGCTTTTTCATCAGGGTTCTGTGTTATCTAACAGGCACCACCTCGGCACACTCCCGCCCCTGAACACTCAGAACCAAGACCAAACTGACCGCAGCCGCGCCAAAAAACACCAGGGCCAGCGGGTAAACCGTCTGGTTATAAAAGGGGCCTACTGCGAATGACACGGCGACTGCGACCAGACTGGAAAACGACGCAATGATCGAAGAGCCCAGTCCAGCTACCTGACCCAGCGATTGCATGGCCAGAGCGTTGATGTTACCAAACAACAACCCCACTCCAAAAAACAGCCAAAAGCCCAGAAACAGGAACACAGCCAACGACGTTTTACCCTCACCCAGCCACGCCAGGCCAGCTAACAAAGTGCTGATAACCAGCATGCCAATCAGTGCCGTTATGGTTTGGCGAAACATACCCAGCCGCATGACCAGTGCGCCATTGGTCAGAGACGCCAACCCGATACCGGCCGCCAGAATGGCGAAGTACAGAGGAAAGCGGGCGCCAGCCTGATAGAGGTCCTCAAACAATGAATGGGCGATGCTGTAATAAACCACCTGACACCCAAACACCAGGCCAGCGACAACGGTGTAGGCCATGACCTGCGGGTGCTTAAGGATGCGCAGGGTCGTCCGTGCCAGCGGCGCCGGGCGGATTGGCAGGCGACGTTCAGCGGTCAGCGTCTCGGGCTGGCGCAGCACCAGCCAGGTACCGGCGATCAGCGCCAGTACCAGCAACACCCCGAAGATGGCACGCCAGCCAGCGACCCACAGCACCAGTTGCCCCAGCGCCGGAGCCAGCATGGGCACCAGTATCAGAATCATCATCACGAAGGACATGATGCGCGCCATTGCATCGCCCTGGAACCGATCCCGAATCAGGGCACGCGTCCCAATTTTGGAACCGGCTACGCCGATACCCTGCACCAGCCTTCCCAATAGCAACACGGTCAAAGACTGGGCAAACATAGCGACCAAGGTGCCTGCGGTGAAGATGAGCAAGCCCGTCACGATGGCCCATTTACGGCCATAGCAATCAGCCAGTGGACCAAACGCCAGCTCGCCAAACACCATGCCCAATACCATCAGACTGATGGTCAGTTGCAGGTCCGTTGCGTCGGTTACCGAGAAGCTGGCCGCCATCGCCGGAAAAGCCGGGAGTATGGCGTCAATGGTGAGAGCGGTCAGTGAGGTCAGCAGCGCGAACAGAACAATGAATTCAATAAGGCGGCTAGCTTGAGGCGAGGGCTCAGCATCGGATCCAGCAGGCTGAGCAGGCGCAGTCGGGTTCGACATGTATTGAGAGATCCCTATCGCAGATGAACCCGACCATTAAACCATAATACCGCTCTTAACGCCGGCGCTCAGGGGGTCTCCAGACCCGCCTGGTCGAGCACCCGCATG
Source organism: Saccharospirillum impatiens DSM 12546 (assembly GCF_000423605.1). Taxonomy (GTDB): domain Bacteria; phylum Pseudomonadota; class Gammaproteobacteria; order Pseudomonadales; family Natronospirillaceae; genus Saccharospirillum; species Saccharospirillum impatiens. The sequence continues at coordinate 160,172 of NZ_AUIH01000001.1, read as the reverse complement.
GTGAACTGATTCGGGTACAACAAGACTTCGATACGCCGATTCGCCCGGCGACTTTGAGCATCGGTTTCTTCCACCAGCGGCCGTGTGTCGGCGTACCCCACGGCCTGCATGCGGCCAGAGTCGATACCCGATTGGCCTAACACCTGAACAGCAGACGCCGCTCGTGCAGTCGACAGCTCCCAGTTGGACGGATACTTCTGCTGTAAAGACGGGGATATCGCCCGGCCATCACTGTGGCCCTGAATACTGATCAGGTGATCGGGGAAACTCACCAGCGCATCCGCCAGCAATTGCAACGTTTCCCGCCCGGCATCGCCAATGTCCGCAGAGCCCGAGGCAAACACAATACTCTCCGGCAACTTAATGACGGTAGTGCCATCTTCCAGGCGTGATACCAGCGTTTGCCGCTCATTGCTCAGTGATTGAAGCTGGTTTTGCAGAGCATCCATCGCCTGAGTTTCGCGGTTCAGGCGTGATTCCAGCTCTGTGATCGTGTCGCTGTAATTGTCACTGCGTGCTTGCTGCAACGCCAACTCTTCTCGCGCCTGACGATACTCATCAACCACGCTTTCCCGCTCGGCCACGGCTTCATCCAGGTTGGCTTCGCGACGCATCAGCTCCACTTCCGCCACGTTCAATTCCGCCAGCGTTTCGTCCAGTTGTTGTTGCAACCGGGCGTTAGCAGCTTGCTGTTCGCGACCTTGCTGCTCCATGCCCTGGGTACTGGCCAGTAGCGCTGTTCGTTCGTTCAACAGCCGTTGCACATGGGCCTGACTGGCATCTAACTGCTGATTCAAACCGTCAGTCGTTGTTCGCTCTGACGCCAACTCAGCCTCGGCGGCCGCCAATTCACGGGCCGAATTAGCCAAACTCGTTTCTGCTGCGGTTCTGTCAGATGCGGCATCCGCCAGCTGTGCCTGCGCGGCAACCAGCTCCGCCTCGATCGCAGCCAAGGCGGCAATGGTGTCATTCAACTCGGCTTCAAGACGTGCCTGTTGCTCGGCTTGCCTGGCGATCAGTCCATCGGCTTCATTTAGAGTTTGTTCCAGCTCTGCTCTGTCCTGTCGTGCCTGCTCCAGTTCGGCCTGCAGATCTCCGACGCTCGACTGGGAGTCCTGACGCAGTTCATCGTAGCGGGCTTGCAAGGCCACCATGCGTGCACTGGTCGCTTCGGCTTCGCTGAGTAGCCGGCTGCGGTCGGATTCCAGCTCCCGCACCTTGCTGTTAGCGTCGGTCAGACGGCCCTGCACCGCATTCAACTCGGACTGAGAACGCTCCTGTGCTTGTTCCAGAGCCGTTACACTGTCTTGCGACTGGGCCAGTTGCGACCGGTACTGCTGATAAAAGTAGGCCACAACGGCGAGTCCGATAACGAGAATAACCGCCAGCGTTACCGCGACCCAGCCTTGTTGATTGCTTTTAATGGTACCCACCTGGACATCTCCCCCTAATGCGTTTTCATTTTATACGTTGTAAAACGGTGTAAAGAAAGGCAATCGTTTGAGTCTAGTGCAAGCCTGTGGAGATTTCATGTCAACCGGCAATCTGAGCTGTTTCGTCTATACTGGCAGTATCCGCTGCACGTTTTGAGTCAAGGTATTGTTAGGCAGCGTGAGGAGTACAGCGTGCGTCAGTACATTCGACACCCGGCCGCCGTGCCGCTTAAGTACCAGTGCCAGCAACCGACCGACCCCAACCCGACAGAATTGCTGGATATCAGCCAGGGCGGCCTCAGTTTCAGTGCAGAAGAAGCCCTGGCACCCGGACAGATTGTTCAGGTAAGCATCGGGGTCGGTGACCCACCCTTCGAGACTAAAGGTCAGGTGGTCTGGTGCCACCCCCACGATGACCACTTCATTATTGGCATTCGTTTCGACAACCAGGAAAGTGCATTTGCTGTGCGCATGGTTGAGCAGATCTGCCATATTGAACAATACCGGCAACAATGGGAACGCCAGGGCCGGGACCTAACGCCGGAAGAGGCTGCCCGTGAGTGGATCGAGCTGCACGCTCAGGACTTTCCAGCCTGGATCGTCGAATCCAACCCCAAATAAGGCACCCTCAGGGCACCAGAGAAACGGCAACCAGCACCATAACGCTGCCGACGCTAGCATCGAACCAGCGCCATGCCCTGGGCGAACTCAATTTGGGGCCGAGATAGCGACCAAAACCGGTTAACCCAAAAAACCAGGTGGTTGATGCCAACGCGGCACCCAAAATGAAATAGCCGGGGTTGCTCTGTTGCGCACCAACACTGCCCACCAGCACAACAGTATCGAGATACACATGCGGGTTCAGCAGCGAAATGGCCACGGCCTGGCCCGCTACCTGCCATCGACTGACCCCGGAAGCCGCCCCGATCACCACCAGACCAGCAGACCCGTGCCACACCCGCCAGAACGCCTGGGCTGCCAGCCAGCACAGCAGGCCAATACCGAGCCAGGTGAGTACCGGAACCAGAGCAGGTATCTGTTGCTGCACCCGGTCAACACTGTATACGCCGAGCGTTATCAGCAGGGCATCAATTGTGCAGCACACCAACGCCACGGTTGCCGGATGTTCACCGCGCATGCTCTTGTTCAGCACCCACGCATTCTGGGCGCCAATTGCCACAATCAACCCGATTGATATACCAAAACCTGTAATAAGAGACCCGATCATAACCGCTTCCGCTGACAGTCGATGCCACGCATCCTATCCAGCCGGATAGTATTAATCCAACGAATGATTTTAATCCTTCATAAGTAATTTTAATTACCGTAGATTAACCTCTTTCACGCATTACCGGGGGGCTTCCATGCTCGACTATCGCTTACTTGACGCTCTGGCTGGCGTCATCGAAACCGGCGGCTTCGAGCGAGCCGCCCAAAAACTGCACCTGACTCAATCGGCCATCAGTCAGCGCATTCGCCAACTGGAGCAACGGCTCGGGCAACCTGTTCTGTTGCGCACGTCTCCGCCCCGGGCAACCGCACTCGGTTGGCGGCTGCACAATCATCTGCAGCAAGTCAGGCTTTTGGAAATGGACCTGGTAGCTACCCGCGATGCCTTTCCGCTCAAACTCAGGCTGACGGTGAATGCCGACTCCATGGCCACCTGGCTGGCCCCGGCACTGGCCCGTTGCGCGTTGAGTTCGCAGATGGATTTTGACCTGGTGGTCGAGGATCAGGAGGTGGGATTAAAGCGCATGCGACAAGGCGAGGTGATGGCCTGCATCTGCGCGGAATCGCGTCCGGTCAACGGTGGCGCTGTGATGTCGCTGGGAGTTCTGCGTTACCGAGCTCTGGCCAGCCCCGACTTTGTCGACCGCTATCAAACGCACTGTGACCCAGACAACCTCAGCCAAATACCCTGTCTGATCTTCAACCACGACGACCAGTTGCAACACCAGTTTCTCAACACTCGGGGGCTGCCCCCACCGCAACGCATACACCGGTGTCCGTCGTCAGAAGGTTTCGTGCAAATGGCCCTTTCCGGGCTGGGTTTTGGCATGCTCCCGGAGCTGCAGGTACAGCCACACCTGGATCGGGGTGAACTGATTGATGTAAGCCCGCCTTACCATTTGGATGTACCCTTGTTCTGGCACTACTGGCAAACGGAAAGCAGTGCGATGTCAAAGCTTCGCGAGGCGGTCGGTGCCCACGCAACGGAGGTACTGACATAGCGCAGTCGATTCTGGCTCAGAATCCGGCACTCAGGCCTGCTGAGTGGGTGTGGGCTTCAGAGTGGCCCGCACCTCTCCCAGGCAGCCCGTAGCTGCGCTCCAGTCGAAAAACGAGACGCGAAAAAAGCCCGGCTAAACCGGGCCTGGGAAGTCTGTTAGTTTGGGCGCTGCGCTCAAGTGAACCTGAAGACTTTAACGAATGAACAGGCTTTTCAACCATTGCGCTCTGGCACTGCGTGCATCCAGGTTAATCCGGTCACTGCGGATCCGCCCCCCGGTGTCACGGTAGCGCTCGGGGATGCTTGAAGGCTCCGCAAGGCGGGTCGACGCCGTCCCAAGCAGGAATGCGCTGCGATACGCCTGAAACATCGCACTGTTGTTCATATTTAGCTGGCTCATGGTAGAAACCTCCTGAGAATGGTGAATGAACGGCCCCGGCTGAAGTAGCCGACTGATCTTCAAGGAACTGGCAAGTATGGTACGCTGACATTTTTCGCAAGTTAATTCCCAAAAAAGCCAAATGGAGTTTGCAAAATCGCACAGCCAAAAAGTAAACCTCATGAACGTAAAGGCGGGCCCTACCAGATTCACTGGGATGACTTTGAAACCGTTCTGGCCATCGCGGAGGCGGGTTCCCTGTCTGGAGCAGCACGGCGGATGCAGATAAATCATGCAACGGTCTTCCGGCGCCTGGGCGAGATCGAGAAGCGACTGGGCGTGATGCTGTTCGAACGGTCCCGCTCCGGGTACTTTCCAACGCCTGCAGGGGAAGAACTGGCCGATACGGCCCGGCAAATGGAGGAGTTTGTGCTGCAGGCTGAACGTCGTGTCGTCGGGCGCGATCTGCAACCGAGCGGCGCGGTCTGGGTTACCACCACCGACTCGATGATGGCTGGCCTGCTGGCGCCTTTGTTTGGCCAGTTCCAACAGCAATACCCCAGCGTCACACTGGACATCGCCGTCTCCAATCAGCTGTTCAACCTGACCAAACGCGAGGCCGATGTGGCCATTCGACCGTCCAACGCACCCCCCGAACATTTGATTGGACGCAAGCTGGCCGACATCGGAATGGCGGTGTATGGCAAGAAAGACCAGGTTGGTGCCAGGGCAGTCGATTTACACCAAACCCCCTGGGTTGGGCCGGGCTCACGCTTGTTCGACGAACCGATGCGGCAATGGATGGCAGAGCAAGGCTACGATGACTGCTGCACGTTTCGGGTAGACACCCTGATCGGCATGCTCAGCAGCGTGAAAGCCGGTGTCGGGGTCGCCATACTGCCTTGCTACCTGGCCGACAGTGAGCCGGAACTGGTGCAATTGACCGACACGATACCGCCGCTGGGTTACGGCCTCTGGTTCTTGATGCATCCGGATCTGCGCGGCGTTTCACGCATTCACTCGCTGATGGAGTTTATGACGGAAGCGGTCCGCTCACAGAAGAAGCGTTTGGCTGGCTACAAAGCGCGAAGAAAAAGCACAAAGACCTGAGAAAAAACGCCAACCTGGGGTTAGGCTGGCGCTCGGGCGTCGCTACTTAACGAAAAGCTTGCGCGGAAAATCGCAGAGCATCTCCACACCCGTCTCGGTGATCAGGATGCTTTCGGTGATCTCAATACCCCAGTCTTCCTGCCAGATGCCCGGCATGAAGTGAAACGTCATGCCCGGCTGCAACACAGTTTCATCCGACTCCCTCAAGCTGGATGTCCGCTCGCCCCAGTCTGGCGGGTAACTGACGCCAATGGGGTACCCACAGCGCGAACCTTGCCGGTCAATACCGTACTTCATCATGGTCGCGTTAACAGCATTGGCAATATCGCAGGTCCGGTTACCCGGTTTGGCCTGCTCCAGACCGGCATCTATCGCCTCCAGCAACGCCTTTTCGGCATTGAGAAAGCGAGCGCTGGGCTTGCCCATGTAAAGCGTACGGGACATGGGCGCATGATAGCGTTTGTAACAACCCGAGATTTCAAAAAAGGTCCCTTCGTTGGCGCGAAATGGCCGCTCATCCCAGGTGATGTGCGATGCTGATGCCTCCTTACCCGAAGGCAATAAGGGCACGATGGAGGGATAGTCACCGCTGTAACCATCGACACCGGCAATGGCCGTTTCATAAATCTGAGATACCACGTGACTCTTGGGAACGCCGACGCGCGCCACATCCAGAATACGCTGATGAATCTTAGAGGTGATTCTACCGGCGATCTTCATGAACTCGATTTCTTTATCCGATTTGATCGCCCGGCACCAGTTCACGAGGTTATGACTGTCGACAAAACGAGCTTCCGGCAGGGCCAGTCTCAAGGATCGGTGGGCATCTGCCGTGTAGTAATAATTGTCCATTTCAGTGGCAATGGTCGCCCCGCTCCAGCCGTTCTCAATAAACAGATGCTCGGCCAGCCAGGTCATCGGGTGTTTCTCGAGATTCTGAACGTACTCTTCCGGGTAGCTGGTCAGGTTCTCTTTTTTCATGAAACACCGTATCAGTGCGGCACTTTCATCCATTCGACGGCCAAACCAGATAGGTTCCTCCTGATCGACATGAATCACCACCCCCTGATGCACGTAGAATGACCAGCCGTCATAGCCGGTCAGCCAGTTCATGTTGCCCGGGTCGGTCGCTATCAAAATATCGACCTTCCGTATCCGCATTTCGCGTCGCACCTTCTTGACGCGCTGCAGATATTCCTTCTTGGTAAATGCCAGCTTCACTCAGCAACCTCCAACTCATTCCAGCGGTGACTCACACACCACTCCAGTCTGACGGTTCAGGACGACCGGGCAGATGATAGGGACCTCCACCCAACAAAATACCCCGAAAGCAGGGTCTTTCGATTGTGCCAGTCAATACCGGCTAAATACCAGCATGTTCGTCGTCTGACGACCGGAAAATCCACAGACCAGGTCCGGGAAGTTGAAACAGAGGTATGAAGGAGGGAGGCAATAGCCTTACAAAGCAATCAAATCAGGAGCCGAAGACATTGGCCGGTATGGTAAAGCGTGAAGCAACTTTCGTAGCCAGTGCTGCACAACGACTTGCCACTTACTGACTTAAGGGTGCGCACTGGCAGAGATAGAAGGGTGTCGCCTCCGGCGATCAGGTAGCGGGCTAACCCCTTACCGACTACCGTGCCGAGTGAACGGAGGTATTCAACGCCGCCTGACCAGCGACCCTAGCTAGCACAGAGTGACTGCGGCTATATAACGGCAGGTACTCTGTAACGACTGTCTTCCACCGGCAAACCACAGTCTGACGAGGAGACCAGCACAACGCCGCCGGGTGAGAGGGTGTAACGTCTGGCGTCACTGATGGCATCTTCTCCGATCACGGTGCCGTCGGGCACTACACACCGCTGGTCAATAATCACTTTATTCAGCCGGCAATCGCTGCCAATACGAGCGCCCGATAATATCAGGGATTCACTGATGTCAGTCCCGGGACCAACGCTGACGTTGTTGAACAGAATACTGCCGCGAACCGTCGCACCATAGACCTGACAACCATTACTGACCATCGAGTCAATCGCCTGCCCATGCCTGCCGCGCTGGGCATTAAACACAAACTTGGACGGTGGCAGTTGTTCCTGCGTTGTCCAAACAGGCCAGCGCAGATCAAACAAATCGAGAAGGGGTTGGTCGCCGAGCAGATTCATGTTCGCTTGCCAGAACTGATCCAGTGTACCCACGTCTCGCCAGTACGCCGGCTCGCCATTGGCGGCAACAAAGGGGTAGGCATTGACTGGCCACTGATCGAGCAGGCGTGGAATGATGTCTTTGCCAAAATCATGACTGGAGTCCGGGTCACTGGCATCGTCTCTCAGTCGCGCTAGCAGAAAATCCGTGTTGAACACGTAAACACCCATTGAAGCGAGTGCACGATCGGGTTTGCCTGGCACTGTGCGGGGTTTAACTGGTTTCTCTTCAAAGGCATAGATTCTATTTTGCCAATCTACTGCCAGCACGCCAAACCCCTCGGCGGTTTGCACATCCACTTCCACACACGCCACGGTCATGGGTGCTTGCGATGCCTGGTGTTGTAACAGCAGTTGACCGTAGTCCATTTTATAAACGTGATCACCCGCCAGTACAACAACGTAGGTAGGCGCATGTTCTTCAATGATATCAAGGTTCTGGTAAACAGCATCGGCTGTACCCTGATACCAGCCACTGCCGGTACGCTGCTGAGCAGGCAGCAAATCGATAAAATCCCCCATGCCGTTATTGAGAAAATTCCAGCCGCGCTGGATATGGCAATTAAGCGAATAGGATTTGTACTGAGTGAGAATACCAATGCGTCGTATACCCGAATGCAAACAATTGGACAGGGAAAAATCGATGGTTCGAAACTGCCCACCAAAAGGAATGGCCGGCTTCGCGTGCCAGCGCGTGAGATTTTTCAACCGGGTTCCATGGCCCCCGGCCAGAATCAAGGCCATGCTCTGTTCTGCTAATGATTTAACTTGCTGACTGACGCTTCCAGACTGCATCTTACATGGCCTCTACCGGTGTTTTGTGACGTTCCAAAATGCCTACAGCAGGTCCCACAACGCAACACGCAAACCCCGACAAATCCCCGAATAACACTATGGCCTCTTTCATGATCCTTTTGTTGATCTTTATCAAGCATTGAGACCCAATCATTACAAAAATACCGTTCAACATTACGAAAAACCAGTTTGTATCGCTGAACCGCTTCCGGCCTGAAATATTGATACAGATCACCCCGTTATTTCTGTTCCAGTACTACACTGGCAATATCGTTTAACCAGAAACGATCCTGCCATAAAGGCTGTAGACAGGATTCAGTGGAGTGTCAAAGATGACCTACCCGATCGTGTCCAAAGCCTTAAAAAATTCAGGCATTCAGCCTAACTTGAACGACTATGACACCGTTTTTAAAAATTTCCGGTGGCAACAGGCAGCTGACGGCATAAGCCTGCCTGCAGAGGCTGACTCGATAAACATTGCCGCCATCGCGCTCGACCGTCATCAGCAATCAGCCAAAAAAGACCAGGTCGCATTGCGTTTTCTCAGCAAGGACCCGACCGCTCTTCCCGAAGACATCACGTATCTGGGTTTGTGGCAACGAGCCAACCAGTTTGCCAATGTCATGACGTCCCTGGGCTTGCAAAAAGGTGACCGGGTATTTTGTCTGTGCGGGCGCACCCCTGATCTTTACATGGCTATTATGGGCACGCTAAAGGCAGGGTGCGTATTTTCTCCTTTATTCTCTGCCTTCGGGCCAGAACCCATTCGGGCAAGAATGGAGATTGGCAATGCAACGGCCATAGTAACCACCACCCGTCTGTACAAAAAGAAACTGGCTGACTGGATAACAGAACTGCCCTCGTTACGCTATGTGCTGTTACTGGATTCGCCCGAAGACCCGGAACTGACCACAGATCAGGTGCTGTCACTGCAACCTTTGCTGGCAGACAGCAGTGCTAAGTTCAACACCGTGAAAACACAGCCGGAAGACATGGCTCTGCTGCATTTTACCAGTGGCACAACGGGCAAACCCAAGGGCGCTATTCATGTTCATCAGGCGGTACTGGCACACTATATGACAGCGGCCTTCGCCCTCGACCTGCACCCACAGGACATCTACTGGTGCACTGCGGACCCCGGCTGGGTCACAGGTACGTCCTACGGCATCATCGCGCCACTGTGCCATGGTGTCACCCTGGTTATCGACGAAGCGGATTTTGACGCTGAACGCTGGTACCGAATACTGCAGGATCAGGCGGTTACAGTCTGGTACACGGCACCAACGGCCATTCGCATGCTGATGAAATACGGCCGCGAGCTGGCCGATCAGCACGACTTATCCTCCCTGCGGTTTCTCGCCAGTGTGGGCGAACCGCTGAACCCCGAGGCCGTCATCTGGGGCATGGAAACCCTGGGGTTGCCGTTTCACGACAACTGGTGGCAGACAGAAACGGGCGGCATCATGATTGCCAATTACGCCAGCATGGACATTAAACCCGGCTCAATGGGCCGCCCCGTTCCGGGCATTGAAGCCGCTATTGCCGAACGCACTGAAAACGGTGGCATGCGCCTGATCAATGATCCCGATGAAACCGGCGAACTGGTGTTAAAGGCCGGCTGGCCATCGATGTTTCGCGGTTACTTGCATGAAGATGAACGTTACCGAAAGGCGTTTATCGACGGCTGGTACTTTACCGGCGACCTTGCGCGAAAAGACGATGGAGGCTACTTCTGGTTCATTGGCCGGGCCGACGATGTGATCAAATCTTCCGGACACCTGATCGGCCCCTTCGAAGTTGAAAGCGTACTGATGGAGCACCCGGGCGTCGCAGAAGCCGGTGTCATCGGTATTCCCGATGAAGTCGGTGGTGAAGTAGTGAAAGCTTTCGTCGGTCTGAAGCCCGGCTACACGGCCAGTGATGCCCTGGCCAAAGACATACTGGGCCTGGCACGTAAACGACTGGGGTCAGCAGTGGCACCCAAGTCCCTCGCCTTCAGCGACAACCTGCCCAAAACCCGAAGCGGAAAGATAATGCGCCGCCTGCTCAAAGCCCGTGAGTTGGGGCTCCCAGAGGGCGATACCTCGACACTGGAGGGATCGGGCCAATGAGCACGACATCACCCATGCCGGGTCAGTTGGACCCCAGTCGCAAGTTGCGCTTATCCCGCGACCACTTGCTCAGTTTGCTCTCCCAGATGATTCGCGTTCGTCGCTTTGAAGAGAAGTGTGCAGAACTGTATACCCGGGAGAAAATTCGTGGCTTTCTGCACCTTTATATCGGCGAGGAAGCCGTTGCCGTGGGCATAACCCGTCACTTGAATGACGATGATGCTGTCGTCGCCACCTATCGCGAGCACGGTCATGCTCTGCTGCGTGGCTTGTCGATGAACAGCGTCATGGCCGAGATGTATGGCAAAGTGACCGGTTGCAGTCAGGGACGGGGCGGTTCCATGCATTTGTTCGACGCCGAACGACGCTTCTTTGGTGGCAACGCCATCGTCGGAGGCGGTTTGCCCCTCGCCGTTGGTCTGGCGCTGGCTGACAAGATGTCAGGTCGCAACCGGGTCACCGTGTGCTTTTTCGGTGAAGGAGCCGCTGCAGAAGGGGCTTTTCATGAAAGCCTGAACCTTGCTGCCCTTTGGCAGCTGCCGGTGCTGTTCGTTTGCGAAAACAACAACTACGCCATGGGCACCGCCCTGTCTTTGTCTCAATCACAAACCGACCTGTATCGCAAAGCAGAAGCCTACCAGCTGCATGCTGAAAGTGTTGATGGCATGAATGTGGTCGATGTAGAGGCGGCTGCACGTCGTGCAATCGAGTCAATACGCCAGGGTGAAGGCCCGCAGTTTCTGGAGTGCCATACCTACCGGTTTCGCGCTCACTCCATGTTTGACCCTCAGCTTTACCGCGACAAGGCGGAAGTGGAAACCTGGAAAGAAAAAGGGCCCATTTTACTGCTGACCCAATGGATGGAACACAACCAGTTACTGCACCCCGGGGATCTAGAACGTATCGAGGGGGACGTCGCAGACGAGATAGAAGCCGCCGTTGCTTTCGCCGAGTCATCGCCCTGGGAAGATGCAGCCAGTCTTGGGCATCATGTCAGCCTGGCTGGGACAGCGTCCTTCCTGCCGCCGCCTAACGCCACCCGAGCCCCTCTGGAGACAACCTATCGCGAAGCCTGCCATCTCGGTCTGCAGGAAGCCCTGCAGCACAATGACCTCTGCTTCCTGATGGGCGAAGACGTTGGTCACTACGGTGGTTGCTATGCCGTCAGCCACGATTTACTGGCCGAGTTTGGCGAGGAGCGGGTACGTGATACACCGCTGGCTGAAAATGGGTTTACCGGAGCCGGTGTCGGCGCGGCACTCGGTGGCATGCACCCGATTGTCGAGATCATGACGGTAAACTTCAGTCTGCTCGCGATGGATCAGATTGTGAATACCGCAGCGGCCCTGCTGCATATGTCCGGCGGGCAGTTCAATGTGCCGCTGGTAATCCGCATGGCCACCGGTGCCGGTCGTCAATTGGCCGCACAGCACTCACACAGCCTGGAACACTGGTATGCCCATGTCCCCGGGTTACGGGTACTAACGCCCGCGACGCTCGAAGACGCACGCTACATGCTGTGGTCGGCCCTGCAGGACCCCAACCCGGTCCTGATCTTTGAACATGCCGCTCACTACAACGACAAAGGCACTCTGGCACCCTGTCCGGATGGCGTTAACATTGATCAGGCAGCCATTCGCAGGCCCGGCAAAAACATCACTCTGATCACCTACGGTGGCAGCCTGAATAAAACGCTCACTGCCGCCGAAATGCTGAGTCAGGAAGGCATCGACGCTGAAGTCATAGACCTGAGAGTGCTGCGGCCACTGGATACCCGCACGTTGATAGAGTCGCTGTCACGCACTCACCGGGCTGTAATTATTGAGGAAGCCTGGAAAACCGGTGGCATGGCCGCCGAAGTCAGCGCCGCACTCATGGAGCAGGCATTCTGGGAGCTGGATGCGCCCATTGCCCGGGTAGCCAGCAAGGAAGTACCGATACCCTATGCCGCTCATCTGGAGGCGGCCGCTTTGCCCCAGATCGACGACATTGTCAACGCTGCCAGGGCAACGCTGCGAGGTGGCCATGAGTGATTTTCTAATGCCCTCACTGGGTGCCGATATGGACGAAGCCGTGCTGGTGGAATGGCAGGTCGCGGCAGGCGATACTGTTCACAAAGGTGATGTCATTGCGGTCGTTGAAACCGCCAAGGGCGCCATTGAGGTCGAAGTATTTGAAGAAGGCGTGGTAGAAGAGCTGTATGTTCCCGTGGATACCACAGTACCCGTTGGCAAACCCATTGCCAGGCTGGCGACAGCCTCCGCCACCCGACCTCCTGATCCGCAAACGCCAGAGCCAGAACCCATTGGGGAGCGCCCTGTCGAGGTTAGTGGGCAGCCTATTGAGCGAACACTCGCGCAAGCGACAACGACACCCGAGCCGCCAATCAATGAACAGACTTCCGAAACCAAACCCCAGCAGGGAGACCGACTGAAAGCCAGCCCTCTGGCGCGTCAGCGTGCCCGGGATTCAAGCCAGTCACTGCAAGGACTGACAGGCAGCGGGCCCCAGGGTGCCATTCTGGCTTCAGACCTGACCGGGTCTCAGCCACCAACAACAAAAACGTCTGGCAAAGCCCCCCGTAAAGGATTTGACCCGGCAGAGATGCGCAAAGCCATTGCTGCGGCCATGGCACGATCGAAACGGGAAATTCCCCACTACTACCTGTCAACCGCCATCGATATGTTGCCCGCCACACGCTGGCTCGACAGCTACAACGCCGCCCAACCACCGGAAGGGCGCTTGTTGATGTCGGTACTTATATTCAAGGCCGTTGCCAACGCCCTGCTCGATTTTCCCGAAATGAACGGCTACTACCAGGAAGGTGTATATCAGCCCTGCCCGTCGATTCATCTCGGTGTCGCCATTAATTTGCGCAGTGCCGGCCTGATCACACCGGCCCTGCTTAATGCCGAGCAGCTTGATCTGGCCAACTTGATGGACAAACTCCAGGACCTGACCCGGCGCGCCCGCCTGGGTGGTTTGCGCAGTTCGGAGATGACCAGCGGCACCATCACCATAACGGCCCTGGGTGAGCGTGGCGTCGATTCGGTATACGGTGTGATTTACCCGCCTCAGGTCGCGATTCTGGGGTTTGGTAAAGTCAGCCCCCGGCCCTGGGCGGTTGGCGACGCACTGACGGTGCGCCCGGTCATGCAAGCCACGCTCGCCGCCGACCACAGAGTCAGCGATGGCCACCGCGGTGGTCTGTTTCTCGGCCGCATCGACCAAAACCTACAACATCCCGAGCAATTAAATGTACCTGCACAAAAGGACACTGCCTGATGATGAGCTACGACCAACTGAGAACAGCCCTGGTAGAAGAAATCACCAGCATCGCACCCGACCTATTACCGGATGAAGTCACCGACGACGCCAGCCTCAGAGACGACTACGACCTAGATTCAATGGACTCTTTCAACCTGGCAGCAGCCATTCACAAACGGCTGGGCGTCAACATCCCCGACACCGACTTTGCCCGACTGCAAACGGTGGCCCAACTGATCACCTATCTGGAAAATAAAGTGTGAGATCAGTTCGAGCGGCCCGTTAGCCAATCAGGTGCGGGGCACTACAATGCCTGATACGGCTCATTGGCCACATAGGCTTCTCGCGCCTTGCGTATGTCGTCATGGTGCGTGTCCGCCCACGTCACCATCGGTTGTAAGTTCGCGTAAAAAGAATGACCAAACTCCGCCATTACCTTCGCCGGTGACCATCTGGGTACCGAACAAGCGCTGGCTCCAAGCTCGATGAGCTGGACCATTCTGCGCAACAGCTGGTATTTCGAAAACCTACTAATGGAGTCAGACCCGATTCTGGCGTCCCGTCAGTGGTTCAGTGCCGCCGGTGATGCCCGGATGGCGAACATCGCCCGCGCTGACCTGGCCCTTGCCGCGGCAGCCGCATTGGCCAAAGACGACTACAGCAACCGCACCTACACCCTCACCGGTAGCGAGGCCTTAACCACTGCCCAGTTGGCTACGTTGCTCAGTGACATCAGCGCAAAGTCGATCACGGTCGTGCCGATTACCGATGAACAAAAACAAGCCGGGATGGAACAGGCCGGGCTGCCACCGGTCATTGCGAAAGCCCTGGCCAGCTTCGACACCAACACCCGCCAGGGCCACGTTGCGCAGGTGACTGAGGACTTCAAGCAGCTAACCGGCCGCGCACCCCAGACGTACAAAGACTGGTTCAATAAAAACCGAAGCTTGCTGAAACCTGCCTCATAGCAAGGGTGTTGCCCAGACCGGCTGATGAGCTATGAGGCACAGCGATGCCCGGGCCTCGATGAGAAAGGCCAGGTGGCATTTCTGGTGGGTGATACCGCTTATTACCTGCTGACGGCCGTTGCCGCCCTGTATCTGGCAGAGGGTATCGTTCCCTCCCTGGACGCTGGGGACCTGGCACTCGCCGACTACGACGTCCATTGGGACGTGAACGGAGAGAGCGGCACCTATAAAGCGCTTGAAGTCCAATTATTGAACTCAACCTGCTGGGCTTTCGCTCCACACCACCTGATCCGCGATGCGATACCCCTACCCAGCCTGGAAGCGCTGCGAGACAACCTGAGACGACAGTTGGAGCAGCTCTACCAGCCCCTCATTGAACGCCTCTACCAGCATTACCGACTGGGTAAGGCCGCACAATGGCGCCTGGTCGCCGATGCACTGGCCGCCGCCTTCCTGAATGCAGGCCGCCAACTGGGCGATGAAGACTACGCCAGACAAGAGGCACTGGCCCTGATTAAACAAAAGGGCTCACCACTCCACAACAAGCAAACCGGCTATTTCGAAGTCACCGTTACTGATCCGGACAAACCGGACCGCCCGGTGGCCCGCCAACACTTTCGCGCCCGGGGTGGGTGTTGCCGCTATTACACGACAGAGGCGGCCACCTATTGCTCTACCTGTGTGTTATTTCCCCAGGCGGAACGCGATGTTCGATTGCAGGCTTACCTGAAAAGCCAACATGAACTTAGCGCCGTGTGATTTTCAAAACACAGATTTTAGAGCACGTTCATTCAAACGTTCAACCTAATGATAGACCTGTGAAAGTGACAATACTGGCTACCATTTGTCAGACTCTGGTCTGCCTCAGCTTATCAGCATCGGCGATTTTCCAGTGACCATCGAGCACAAGTTTGGCTCCTCCCCTTTTGAAGAAACACCACAACGTGCTTTATCGATCGGCTACACGGAACAGGTGAAGGGTATCGATGCCAGTGTCGTCGTTATGTGTGTTCAAAGGTTAACGTGAAGTCTCCCGCCATGCATGTTTGATTTACCCCGTTAAAGTCAGCCCCGCTGATCATCTGCCTCCCGGATTCAGGCTCTGCATGAACCTTGACACAGATCATCACCCGCCCTTTAATCAAAGCGTAGTGTGACCCTAAACACAGCTCCCGCGGAGGTCTGTCATGACGAAGCTCTACGTCCAATTAAGAGAAGATCACCGGAATCTCGTGAAGGTACTGGATGTGCTGGAACGGCAAATCGCGCTGTACGATACACGTGAGGAAGAGGGTACCGAAAAGCCCGATATCGCGCTAATTCTTGATGTCATGGACTACATTCAGCACTACCCGGACCGTTTTCACCACCCGCTGGAAGAAGCCTCTTTCGATTATCTGATCGATAACAAACTGGGGGATACCGCCGCCATGGACGCCATTCGGGCTGAGCATCAGGAGCTGGAACAAAGCGCTAGCAAAGTCAGGACACTGCTCAATGCGATCAACCTCGGAGAAGCGGTTCCCCTGGACACGCTGCACAAAACACTGGATCAGTTTCATACCCAGCAGATCGACCATCTCAAGCGTGAAGAGAAGACGGTTTTCGAAGACATCAAAGCGCTGGATAACGCTGCCAGCTCAGTCATTCTCGACCGGGTAGAACACCGGCAAGATCCACTTTTTACGACAGTAGCCAACCAGCAGTTCGAGGAACTGATCCGGCAACTGTAAAAACGCTGGCAGCGTATTGATGAAGGCTCCCTGCCTGTTTCGAGCCACATCCATCGCCCGTCAGGGGTCGGGCATTACCCGCAAATCAAACTCAATGCCTGCGGGTGCGGGTCTGAAGGTCTCCCGGTTCCAGCCTCCCAGCCAATTCTGTACGGCCAGGAAATACGTACCCGATTGCAACGATACAGTCATCGACTGGCTGCACGCATCCGCTTCGCGGACACTGTCAACTTCCGAACTAAAGGCTTCTTCGTACAGAGTCAGTTCCAGCTCGCCGTTTCCGCACGGGTAACCACCGGCCATGATGGTGTAACTGCCTTGCGCACCCGCAGGAATATCGAAACGATAAAAGCTCTCGTCGGACGTATTGATCAGCGTTCCGACAACGGCCTCAAAAGCCCTTCCAACTGGAATGTCGACAGCACCTGCGGCGGACTCCCGTCCATCGGATACCCGGTTCACTGACAGTTTAAATTGTGCGATTGGGCCATCGTTATCATCCTTACTGACCATCGGCCTGACAAAGTATTCGCGCTCGCCCCTCAGGCGCGACGACGTAACATCCTCAACGCCACACCAGCCATCGGTTGATCCGCTGTCGCCAGAGTCTGCGGCAGAGGTGTCAGCCTCCCTGTATACGGTCCAGGAACACCGACCAGCGTTGTCATCATCAGCACCGGGGTCACCAAAGAGTTCGATCGCATAATGCCCACTGACGGCTGGAATAAAAGTAACAAACGCTTCGCTGTCATCGAAAGAACTGCCGTAAAAATCCAGTCCTTCACACATGACCCTTGGCTCAGTCAGCGCGGCGGCCGCACAGGCGTCCAGCATCCAGGCCATCCCTCCTGTGCCACCTGGGGGAGGCTCAGTGCTGTACTGGTTTTGCAGCGCAAGCCGCGCATCCCCTAACAGATCCGGATCCTTCTCTGCGGCTTCCTGTACATCGACAAAAGCCGCCTCACCCGAGCCGTTGACCAACCCATCATCAGCAAAGTCATCCGCAATGGCGTCCAGCGCCTGCTGATCCAGACCAGCAGCCAGGCTGGCGGCTGAAAACAACAACAGATTTGCGCTGTCGGCCTGAATGTCGGTTCCCGCAGACAGCAGGTTCAGCTCGCCCGGCTCGTTCTCAATGCCGGTCAACGCTTCCAGCTCAGTCTGAGCCTGGTCCATAGCGTCAGCAAAGGAATCGCCATCGGACAACAATATCCGTGCACGAGCAGCCTTGAAGTGAGTATAGAGATTGACGTTGGCGTTTATCACACTGTTGCCGACATCGATGGCGGCATGCAAAGCCCGGCTATCACTGCTGAAATTGGCCGTAGTTTCGTCAAAATAGGTACCGGAGAGCACCAGTAAGGTGGGGCCACTCCAATCAATGGACGACAGCGGCAGGTTATAGCCGCCATTCTCAGTAATCTCACCCTGTACCGAGTCTTCCGACAGATCACCCTGGGCGGTTAACTTCGTGGCGACTGCGTCACCGCCCATATGAAACGGCCCCTTTTGTGCGGCGCCGCTCACGCCGGGTTCACCATTCGGGCTGTTATCTTCACCGTCGCCGCTGCTGTCACCGCAGGCGGTTAGTAAGACGAGCGTGGCTGCCATCGCCACCCGGCTCCAGCCTTTATCCGCAAACCGGTATTCCGGCCGATGACTGGTTTCCCCTGGAATCATCACAGTGCTCCTGGTTACCTGTTTAGCAGGTTGTTGAAAAAGGCCTCCTGCCTTTTTCAACAGATGAAAAGCAAACATTCACTGTTACTTTTCGCACGAAACCAGTGGCTATTAAGTCACTGATTTCACCGGCACATCCGTGGACCGGGGCTATTCGTTGAAATTCACAGAATCTCAACCGCCACCCGAAACTTAACGCTTGCGAGGCGGCGCGTCTTGTAAAAATCAGACAGTTCAGCAACAGCGGACCGCAGCAAATAGAGGAGCCACTCAAGGCTCGGAAAGCGCATCACAGTTGGCCATTCGACCGAGATAGGTGCTTAGGAAAGGGGTGGGGTGGCGCAGAAAATCGAGCGGATTGGTACCGATAAAACGTTGAAAATCCCGAGTGAAATGGGCTTGATCGTAATAGCCCTGCGCGAGGGCAATCTGCTGTAACCCTTCGCAATGTCCGGACTTAATGTGCGCGACGACACTGTTGATCTGAACAATTTTTGAAAAATATTTGGGCGAGACTCCAATCGTTTTTTGGAAATGGCGGTAGAGTTTCTTGGCGTTGCAATTGCACTGTTCTGCTAACTCATCCACTCGCACACACCCGTTGCTTCGTTCTATCAATGCAACTGCGCGGTCTACTTCCGTGGTGGCCAAAGCAGCATCGATACGACAACTTAGATAATGCTCAAGAACGTTGATTTTCGCCGATATCGACTTCGCGTCGAACAAAGCAGAATACAGCCCGGCGGCCCATTCGGGGGCAATTTCACGGATATCAGTTATGCCGTCGGTAAATTGCCGGCAATCGTTATGGAACAGCCGATAGAAGCCTGTTGGTCGGAATTCTACGCCCAGCAGTTGCGTGCCTTCAGCAACGGTGGCGACCGGCATTTCTTTTCTCAGCTGCCCGCCAACAAACACACTCGGACACCTCGGCCAGAAGGTATTGGCAAACCGCATTTGCATGGGTTCACCAATCACATGCGTGATGTAGTGCGCCCCGGTTGGCGGCACTACGACGGTGGCTGCAGTCGGTCCGTAACTGTGCAAATAGCGAGTCACAAAGGGGTCAAGTGTGCGGCAGGCAGGGTACTCCCTGTGCTGCAGGGAAGCGCTCTTCCCAACAGCTTCAGATCCCTCTGCCTTTGTGGCGATTGTCGACATGCGGCCCCCTTCGCGCCAAACAACCTTTAGCCTAGCAGCTAGCAACCACTGACGAAACAAGGGGGCCTGGAACAGTGCCGGTCAATGTTGGGGCAGCATAAAACCAGCAAAGAAATCAGCCAGTGCCTGATGTGCCTCCAGCGGCAACACCTGAGCCACATATTGATCCGGACGCACAATCACCAGACACCCTTGTGTGCGGTCGACAGACCGAAGATCAAAAATATCCTGTCCGTTTTTCAAGTTCGCACAAAACACTTTCTCATAATCGGTCAGCCCGTAGCGACCTTTGCGCGGTAACAACAGGGCTGGCAATGCCTCCAGTGACAGATCCCGATGTGATGGCTGAAAAATGGCTCGCAGGTCAAAAACCGAATCAATGTCCTGACCCTGCTGAGTCAATCGTTTTAGCGGAGAGTCGGGAGAGTCCGACAAGAACTCACAGAGCGCGCGTACAGCTGAGTGTGTACCCGCAGAATCACCGGCACCGGCAAAGGCGTACATCCGCCAGCGACCATCGGCTCTGGCAATATGGCCCAACTGCATTGGCCGGGCATCGGCCAGACGTACAACCGGCGCTGAATGGAAACGCTTGCCAATGGTGAAGCCTTCCGCCAGATGCTGATGTCTTCGGTCCCCGCAAATCAAGGAGGGCTGATAATGCGTTTCAGTGCCTGCCGTGAAGCGGCCCTGCTTGACAAAATAGTGTTCAAATTCCTTGGGATCAACACCCCCTTCGCCGCCGCCCTCTGTCGGACGATCACTGAACATTTTTGCCCACTTGCGATCGAAGTCGATCAGTTCCTGGGCCACCGTCTGGCGCTCTTGCGAGTAGCTGTGCAGCAGTTCGGGCTTGGCCTGACCGCGCAGAACCGACGCCAGTTTCCAGCCCAGATTGAACGTATCCTGCATGGAAAAATTCATGCCCTGCCCTGCCTTGGGGCTGTGAGTGTGGCAGGCATCGCCAGCGATGAACACGCGTGGCTGCGAATCCAGAACGCCCGGACTTGCCCTGGCGTCGTCGGCCACGTCGTCGTAGTGATCGCAAATGCGCTGACCGATTTCATACACCGACCACCAGGCCACTTCCTTGACATCGAGCGTGTAGGGATGAAAAACACGCTGAGCAGCGGCGATCAGGTGGTCGACGGTAATATTCTTGCTGGCTACGCGCTCATTGTCGCTGAGCTTGTCCATTTCCACATAGAGTCGCACCAGATAACCGCCTTCGCGCGGAATGATCAGCACATTACCGTCACTGGCGGAGTGAATGGCGGCTTTCAGGCGAATGTCCGGGAAGTCGGTTACCGCCAGAATATCCATCACGCCCCAGGCCTGATTGGCCGAGTCACCGCGCAATTGGCGACCAATGGACTTGCGCACGACGCTGCGGGCGCCGTCACAACCGACAACGTACCGCGCCCTGACGACTTCTTCCTGACCCTGGTGCTGCGCATCAATTCTGCCAACGCGGACCGTCACCGGGTAGTCTGCACGGGAACGATCAACCTCAACATCTAGCAGACTGCGCGAATAGTCCGGCACCAGACGGTTAGGGCTGTTACGCATCGCCTCAAGATAAAAGTCATGCACCCGCGCCTGGTTCAGAATGACGTGCGGGAATTCCGACAAACCGTCTTCGGTATCCTGAACGCGGCCACTGCGAACAATATTGTCTGGCTGGGCGCCGTCAGGTTTCCAGAAGGTTACTTCATTGACCCAATAAGCTTCTTTCATCAACCGCTCACTGAAGCCAAAAGCCTCGAACATTTCCATGGTTCGACAAGCCACACCGTCTGCTTGGCCTAGCTGCAAAGGGCCGTCTTTTTGCTCGATAATACGCGTGCTGATGTCAGGGAAAGCCGCCAATTGAGCAGCCAGTGTCAGGCCGGCTGGTCCGCAACCGACGATCAGTACGTCGACTTGCTCGGGCAGCGAATCAGCCTGCGGACAGGTTCTTGCCGACTCTGATGGGTCCAACACCATTGGATCTCCGGTTTTAAAGCCTTCCAAATGAAATTGCATAACCTTCCCCCAAGCCTGTTCAGGCTGCTCAATGGTAGTATGGATGCCCAACACCAACAGAGCACTCTGTTGGAAGAACATATACTCAGTATGCTGATCATCAGTATGCCTGTCAAATAATGACCCGATCGGAGACTTGGATGACCGACGTCAACACCATGCCCGGCCACCTGATACGGCGCTACCATCAGGCCTCTGTGGCTATTTTTCACGCAGAAGTAGCAAAACTCGGTTACGACCTGACACCGGTTCAATACGCGGCCCTCGCCAAAATTGAAGCGCACCCGGGCATCGACCAGGTGACTCTGGCCGGGTTGATCGCCTATGACCGCACGACCATTGGCGGGGTCGTAGACCGGCTGGTGCAGAAGGGCTTGCTGGCGCGGGAAGTCAGCCCGACAGACCGTAGAGCCCGGGTGTTGAAATTATCCGACCTCGGCTCAGGCGCGCTGCAAACACTGGCTCCTGCGGTAGAAGCGGCACAGACACAAATGCTGTGCGGTCTGGATGGAGAGGAACGATCGCAATTCATTCAATTGCTGCAGAAAGCCACTGCAGGGGTTAACCAGATGAGCAGGGCCCCACTGAAGGAAGCCCGGTAGCGGTCAAAAAGGATAGCGGTCATACTGGGTTGCCCGTGCAGGTGTCGCAGCACGCACGTTAATAAAGGCCGGTGATACCCGGGCGGCCTTTAGGCTATCCACTCATGCCTGCAGTCTTTCTGAAGGGCTGGGTTAATGTTTGCGCCATAACCACCCCGGCCAACACCAACAACCCGCCGACCAGATGAAACAGTGCTACCCGCTCACCCAGAAACGCCATGGCGATCAGCGCACTGAACAGCGGCATCAGGTTGATAAAAATACTGGCCTGACTGGCACCAATTTGACGTATGGCTCGCATCCACAAAAACGTGGTGATGATGGAAGCGGGAATGCCCGCATAGAGAATCAACCCCAGGTTACTGCCGTCGATCGGTGTCATCGGCCCCAGCAGGTAACCGGGCAACAAGAACAGCACCGCAAAACACACCTGGGCATAGAGCAGCACCCAGGGCGGCAGATCAAAGGGCCAACGCTTCAGCATGACGCCATACAGGGCATAGCAGGTGGCGGCAACCACCATCAGCGCATCGCCGGGTGCGACGTTCAAGTCCAGTAGAATCAGTGGGTTGCCCTTGCCGAGCAGAACCGACACACCGACCAGGGCCAGCAGGCCTCCCAAAATGCCACCCAGTGTCGGGGGTTCGCGCAGAATCACCGCGCTCAGCAAGACGGTAAGCAGCGGCACCATGGCCGCCAGAATGCCCATATTGGTGGCTGAGGTTGTTTCCGCTGCCACATAGGCCAGCCCCTGCCACAGCGCCATGCCCAGCAGCCCCAGAAAGGCCAGTTTGGGCCACTCACGACGAATCGTTGCGCGATATTGCCAGGCTTTCGGCATCAAGAATGGGGTCAGAATCAACAAAGCCAGCAACCAGCGCAGAAACGCGATACTACTAGGCGCGATAGCCCCCACCGTCAGTTGATTGATGGTCATATTCCCGGACCAGATTAATACAGTCCCCAATGGGGCCAAAAAATAGAGCAGTGGCATAGCTTCCTCAATTCACGCAGCGCGGCAACGACGGGTTGCAACAATAACCGCGCACCAGAAGGGAGTCCAATGGGCCGTTAACCGTCACCAGACCCGCCCAATTACCCAACCCCCCTCAAATTACGCCCCCCGGATGGATTACAGGGCGAGCCCAATGTGGATACTTCAGGATGGGTTTTCCTTACAACGACAACAAGAAGAGGTCACCAACATGCAACCAGACCGCCAATCCAGATCACTCATGGGCAATGTACTGGGCACAGCCCTGGCCCTGTGCGCCTTTACAGCGCCTGCACTGGCCGATATGGCCCAGTCCGCCAATGTCATGGCTCCGCTTGAAGTCAACGATTACGGCGCCTTTGAATACCAGATGAACACCGCCAACGCCATGGGCGTAACCGCCGTCTCGGTCGATGTCTGGTGGGGGAAAGTCGAAGCAGCCGGTGACCAGCAGTTTGACTGGAGTTACTACGACGACCTGTTTGGGCGCATCACGGCCGCGGGCCTTGATATCGTGCCCATCATGTCGTTTCACCAATGCGGCGGCAACGTCGGCGATACCTGCAATATCCCCATACCGGGATGGATCTGGAATCACTTCCCCGTGCCCGCGTCTGACCTGCGTTACAAGAGTGAACAGGGCAATGAGTCGATAGAAACCGTATCGCTTTGGGCAGACAGCTATGTGTTGAGCGAATATCAGGAGTTCATGGAGGCGTTTGAAGCACGCTACAGCCAACTGGCCGGTGACATTGACGAAATCAACATCTCAATGGGGCCTGCCGGAGAACTGCGTTACCCCTCCTACAACAGTCATGATACTGGCACCGGATACCCTACACGCGGAGGGTTTCAGTCCTACAGCGATCCGGCAAAAGCGGATTTTCGCAATTGGGCTATCAACAAATACGGCAGCCTGACTGGCGTCAACAACGCTTGGGGGTTTTCACTGGGACAGGTCAGTGACATTAACCCGCCTGCAAACGCAGGGAGTTTCATTAGCAACGGTGAGCACTTCTACACCCAGTACGGACAGGATTTCGTGCGCTGGTACCACGACAGCCTGATGGGTCATGGCTACAACATGATGGATACCGCACTGGTCGGCTTCAACGGCGCCTTTGCTGACATTGAGTTGGGCATGAAAATACCGGGCATTCACTGGAAAATGTCGGCTTCCGACAACACCCGACGCAGTGCGGAAATAGCAGCCGGCCTGATCCCATCAGACATCGACTTGACCAGCCCCGCCACTGGGCATGGCTATGCAGACATCGTGGGTGTCGCTGCGAGCTACCAACAGGAACAGCGCGGTGTTGTATTGCACTTTACCGCCCTGGAAATGAGCGATGATCCCAATGGCAGCGGCCAGTCACTGGCCCAAACCCTTGTCTTCTGGGTCGCAGAAGAAGCCGAAGCCCAGGGCGTACCAATCAAAGGTGAAAATGCCCTGGCCGGAGGCGCAACCACTGACACCGGCTGGGACAACATTGAAAACGCTTTTGACTACGCCAGCTACAGTGGCATGACCGTACTGCGCATCAATCAGGTTGCTTCCGGAGGCACCGGTCAGTATCGATACGAGCAATTCATTAACAATTATCTAACTATTGATGAACCCGGCGATTTTCAGCGCACGGTTATCTTTATGTACGGGCCGACCGAGTCCGGACAGGATCTGTTCATCCGCGGCGGTATCGATCACACCTACGCGAACACGAGTCTTGGTCGCAATTGCCAAACCTGGAATACCGAGTGTGCGTTACGCATACAGCACAACAATCTGCTGAACAGCACGACAGCGTCGTGGAAGAGCGGGGACCTGTATCTGGACTGGTATGGCATCGAGGCGAATCAGGGTGCGGGTGCAGAAGGCACAGCCATGGACTGGACCACCAACAACTGGCCCGGAAGCTGGGGAACACTGCGCACCGTACCGTTTGATGGTTATGGCGAATCAGCGCTCAACACCTATGGCGACCACTACTGGATGTTGGACGTGCAGATGGATTGCGCAAACACCGTCAACGGCTGGTTTGAAGTAAAAAGCTACATCTCGAATGGCCCGGGCTGGGAAGGCACGATCAACCAAAGCGGTACACCCTACAGCTCAGGCAACCACATGGCACAATGCGGGAAAATAAATGTGTTCGAACGCAACAGTAACAGTGCTCTATTCGTAGAATTCTGAACCCGGTCTACCGAACTCTAAAACCGAGAGGGGCGCCAGGCGCCCCTTTTTTTATGTTCACCGAGAACCGTCACATCAAAGTGCCTTACTGATGTTTGCCAACTGACCAGCCACTGTCGCGAAACAGACAGAAGGGTATGAGCCTGTCAATAATTGCGGCCGGTGTTTGACAAAGCGGCTCGCCCGAGCTCTACCAGAATGATACGCCCCCTCAGCTTGTTGCCCGTTGAGTGCGGATCAGGGACAGCCCTTTTTTGGCAACCAATGGAAATAGCCCCAGCAAGGTAAAGGAAATCAGCAAACTGGGCGAAAGGATACCCGACAGACTGTCGAGTTGGCCTAGCTGTGTCCCAGCATTAACATAGACCGCAGTGCCTGCCAACATACCAACCTGGCTGACCCAGTAGAATGTCCAGGCTTTAATGGGTGTTAGGCCCATCAGCAAATTGATCAGGAAAAACGGGAATGCAGGCACCAGGCGTAAGGTGAACAGGTAAAAACCGCCCTCTCTTTCAACGCCCTGGTTAATGGCTTTAAGGCGTTCACCAAACCGGTTTTGCACGGTATCTCGCAACAGATACCGGGCTACCAAAAATGCCAGGGTCGCTCCCACCGTACTGGCAAATGAGACCAGCAGAAGACCCCAGGCCAACCCGAACAGGGCCCCGCCAGCCAATGTCATGATGGTGGCACCAGGCAACGACAACGCGGTAACAATCACATAGATAAAAAAGTAGGCGGCGCTGACCAGCACCGGGTAATCAGTGAGCCAGGCCTGAAACTGTGCCTGGCCGGCATTCAGACCATCGAGAGTCAGCCACTGTTGCAGATCAAAAATAAAGAACAGTGCGACGGCTATGGCAATGACCGCGACAATTGCTAGTTTCTTTTTCACAGGTACGTGTTCTCCGGTATAGGTGTACATCGATAGGGTAAATTACCGATCGCTATCGTTCAGTACCCAGTCATAATCCAGGAAACTGACCTTAATATCATCGGCTTTTAATCGGGCTATCTGCGCTGAATTCAGCGACAAAGAATCGGCATAGAGACTCAAAAACCCGGTCAGGGAACTTTCACCACGCCAGCCAGCCTCAAAATCCTCACGGTACCATTTGAAGATCGAAGAGACCTGCAACTCCGAACCACTCAATCGGTTTCTGCTTTGATCAGACAAGAAGCGACGCGTCTGACCCTCAAGCTGCCGATCCAGTTTATTGGCGGTATAAACTTCGGTACGAAGCGCCGGGCACCCTATGCTGGCACAGTTTACGGCGAAATGAATCCTGGGGTCATTATACCGGTCTGAACCGCGAATCAGATCATGCTCCACATTGTCGAGCGAGCGTTCCTCACCCAGCAGACTGACGAACTCCCGTTTCCAGGGAGACCGAAACAATGAACCCAGATCCCGAATGGACTCCAGATCAGGGTACTCCGTCAAGATCAGTTCAAGCGTCCAGGCATTATAGGCGTTAATCAGAAACGCCAGCTGTTCTTTCTCCGGCCAGTCATCAAACTCCTGTCGGGAAACATCGGCGAGTACATCCAGATAGTCTACTAGCGCTCTGTGGTCCTCTTGCAGCGACGCATAATCAACGACAGAGGCATGGCCTTCATCAGTCCAGGCCACGTGCTCGACCAGCAAGCGGTCAAACTGGCTGTGATCAAAAGCACTTGCCAGCATCGGGTTTAACAGCAAAAGGATCAACAGTACTGTAAAAATAGGGTATTGCCTGATCAACATAGCAACCTCTGTTTTCTAACGTGAATTCAACGATGTCTGCCGGTACAAATAATGGTGTTCCCGTTTACGAGCGGGACCTCTCGTCAACCGGGCTGACTGCTGTTCCAATCGCAAACGCCATGATTTGAGCAAGCGGCATGTGATCCCCCGCGTCGCGACCATAGTAGGCCGTCTCAATCCGGCCAAATTCATCGACCAGTATGTCCACCGGCATCGCATTGCCCGTTTTCATGCCTGCCATGCCCACGGAGGACATCCCTTTGAACAGACCGATCATCCGAAACGCCATCGCTTTCATCTTGCCGGCCAGTGAGGATTGCCCGCCTAACCTTTGATGTAAGGCGCCTTGCGGGTCGGCAACACTTCGAAAGGGTCGGGGCTGACGCGCAATAAACCGGTTGACATCGTCCTCAGTGGATTGAAATACCGCAACGATATCGATATTCAGCGACTTGAGCTCGCGATGATGCCGGGTCAGCTCATAGACACGAATGTTACAAAACGGGCAACTCGCCTCGCGAAAGAGTGAGATCATCAGTTTCCTGCCAGTCGGTGTGGCAATCGGTTCGCCACTAATGTCCTTCAACGCCAGTTCTGGCAGCACCTGAGGCGGCTGTAATGCGGGTATTGTTTTATTCATGGTACTCAACGGCAGTATGGAGTCAGTGAACAGTCGCTGCTAAGCGAAATTGCTTACACCTGTTGGCTCAGCAAAACGTTCCAGCCCACTCTACCCTCTCGCCGTCATCTGAAGCTCTTGAATCAGGCCACCTGTAAGAACAACCCGCCGCGACCGACTCATTCAAACAACCAACGCTGTTCCATACGCCCAGGCAACCAGCTATCCAGTCGGAGTAACCTCAATGGTCACTGAACCAGTGCACGAAACGAGTACGAACCAAGCCCGCTCTGAGGGTAAAACAACCTCTGTGTTTGAATTCTGGCCAACCTGGCTGATGTACGCTCCGGTTGTCTTGCAATGGCTCTGGCTGGCCTTGAAGCACCGCTCCCTGACCTTGCCACTGCTGGCCAATCCCAGACTGCCACTTGCCGGTATGGTGGGCGAGTCCAAGCATGAACTCATGAGCCAGGCTACAGGCCTGTGCCGAAATGCTCTATTGCCCTGGATCTGTCACCAGCGCAACGCACAGAGTCCACAACAGCAAGCTCGCCACTGCATCGAACAGGCAGAGCGCGCTGGGATAAAACTGCCCTTTGTCTGCAAGCCGGACATCGGCTGCCGGGGCGCTGGCATTCGACTGGTGAGTACAGAGGACGCACTGGCCGAAGCCATCAGCGTTTACCCCGAAGGCGCAAGCTTGCTTTGCCAGAAACTGGCCAGTTGGGAACCCGAGGTGGGGATTTTCTACGTCAAAGACCCCGATACCGGACGCGGTCAGGTTGTGTCACTGACCTACAAGCACTCACCGGGAGTCACGGGTGATGGCGTCCATACCCTGCAGCAACTGGTTGCCCGGGATGCCCGGGCCGGTGAATTGCAACACCTCTATGAATCCCGCCTGAAACAGGATTGGCATCGGGTGCTGGATCAGGGCGAGCGAAAACGATTGGTGTTCTCAGCCAGCCATTGTCGGGGAGCGGTCTTCAAGGATGCACGGGCGGACATCACGCCAGCCTTGAACGCCAGCATCGAACGCATCATGGCAGACCTGCCTGACTTCTATTACGGCAGGCTCGACGTGAAATTTGCCGATATCGACTCATTGCGCAAGGGTCAAACACTGGAGATCGTCGAGATCAACGGCGCCAGTGCAGAATCGATTCACATCTGGGACAAAGATGCCCGGCTACTTGATGCCATCAAAACCCTGCTCTGGCAATACCGCACCCTGTTCAGCCTGGGTGCCTACCATCGACAGCAGGGATTGACGCCACCCGGTATACGCCGACTCATCCGACACTGGCGTCTGGAAAAACGCCTCACCCGACACTACCCGGAGACCGAGTGAGGATGACAAGAATGCATGAGCCAATTCAGCGTAAAGCGCAACGCAGTGCCAACAACAGCACCGCCACACCGGCTTCCAATCCCTTTGCGATGACCGGTCTGAACCCGGTATTCAAGACCTTACTCAATGGCATCGCCAGGCTGTCTGTACTGCGCAACTGGTACGACGAATGGCTCGCCATTCGCGACCTGCCTGCCAGCACACCGGGGGCTTCCGTAGCGGCCCGGTTTCTTGATTTCAGTTTAGGCAAACTGGACGCTACCCTGACCATTAGCAATCCCGAACGGGCAGATGAGGTGCCAGGGCATGGCCCGTTTCTGGTGGTGGCCAATCACCCCCTTGGGGCCCTTGAAGGCATGCTGCTCAGTCAGTGGCTATTGCGCAAACGACCGGACCTGAAAGTCATGGTCAATCAGATCTTATTGTCGCTGCCTGAATTCCAGTCATTGTTCATAGGTGTCGATGTTTTGCACGAGGGTCAGCAGCGACGCAATGCTCGGGGGCTCAGAGACGCAGACCGTCACCTGAAACAAGGGGGTGCCCTGCTGCTTTTCCCCGCGGGCACCGTTTCAAGACTGGACCCGCGAACCGGCGAGATTGACGACGCGCTCTGGAACACCCTTGCCGGTCATCTGGCACTTCGACACCAGGCCCGGGTACTACCGATTCATATTCAAGGGCGAAACCCGATGTGGTTTTATTGGGCGGGTGTGATCAACAAACGCCTGCGCACCGCCTTACTGCCCAGGGCCATGCTGGCAAACCGGGGGCAAACAGTCGCAGCGACGCTCGGCCCCCTGTTCGATGCAGGCGAAAAAAAAGCCGAAACGACGGCTGCTTCTTTAACCCAGCGTCTGCGCGTGAGCTGCGAATTGCTTGATCCGTCCGGCTCCGGCCAGTCGACGCTGGCCAACCACAAAACTCTGGCCAATGCACACTCGAACCTGAAAGCCAGCATGGCACGCATGGCTGAGTTCAAAGTCGCCGAGCAAGGTGATTTATCGGTGTATCTGGCGCCCTATGAACAACTGGGAGACATTGCCGAGCATCTGGCGGTGGAACGTGAACGTTGCTTTCGCGCTGCCGGTGAAGGCACCGGCCTATCGCAGGATGTAGACCGCTTCGACCCGCATTACTGGCACATCTGGGGTTGGGACCGTGCCGCCGAGAAAATCACTGGCGGCTATCGTTTGGCACGCGTAACAGAGGTTGTTAAAAGCAAGGGGTTGAGCGGATTATACAGCCATGCTCTGTTCGACTATGACAATGCCTTCCTGACAGCACTGGGCCATTGCGTTGAAGTGGGTCGTTCGTTTGTCACTGAAGATTACCAGCGACACCCCAGAGCCCTGGATTTGCTCTGGCGAGGCATCGGTGCCTTTGTCAATCAGCAACCGCAGGTACACACTCTGTTCGGCTGTGTGAGCATCTCAGGACGGTTCGTCCCTGTCGCCCGGGCATTGCTCGCTGATTCCCTGCTCGCCCACCACCGGGCAGACAGTAACCTGCACCCACTGATCAGGCCACGGGCACCCCTGCAGTTCAAACGTCGATTGTGGACCGATGATCTGATATCAACCCTGACTAACGTCTCCGCCGTCAACGCACTGCTCGACCACTGCCCGACCGAACGGAAAATTCCGACCCTGATCCGCCACTACCTGAACCTTAACGGCAAGTTCCTCAGCTTTACCGTCAACCACGGTTTCAACCAATCGCTCGACGGTTTGATCATGGTCGACCTGCGCCAGACTCCCGACCAGTATCTGAATCGCTACCTGGGTCGCTCCGGGGCCGACCGGTTCCGTCTTATGAATGTCCCCCCTATGACCCGGGAGGATCGGCATGTTGCATAACGCCATCAATAGTCTCCACGACCAGACCAGTGTGGTATTCGACCAACTGAATGCTCTGGATACCAACCATCAATTAGCCGCATTTACCGGGTCAGGCGTCAGTCGGCACCTGCGACACATGCACGATCATGAACGCGCGGTTCAAGACAGTCTGAGCAGTGGTGTCGTCAACTACAACAAGCGCCACCGGAGTGACCCCGGGGAACAGGATTTCCAGATAGCGCTAACGACCAGCCAGCAACTCAGACAAGCCTGGCTCAGCGCTGACTTGTCGGATCGGCCTGTCGAGGTGCGCTCGGAAATCAGTGTCACAGACCACCAGACCCTGGTTCTGCAGTCGACCTTGTGGCGGGAAGTAATGTACGTGATTCACCACAACATTCATCACCTGGCGTACATCAAATTATTGCTTGAGCAGAAAGGTATTCGTTTACCGGATACCATCGGTCAGGCACCCGCCACAGCATCCTATTTCCGTGCACTTGAGGTAGCCAACGTTTAATTTTAGCCTGTTTCTGCCGCAGCGCCCGAGCCGCTTCCGGATCATAATGCAGGCGTTCGTCATACACGCTGGAATAGTCACTCAGGCCAGGAGGCATTAACTGACTGGCCGGCTCCGCCTGGCCGCGCATCACCACCCGGTTCACCGCATCGATGTTATTAGCCTGCCATGCTGCCCGACGGACACGAACATCCTGGAATGGGTTCTCACCTTTTACATCGTCAGAGTCGTTCAGTTGATCGTGCAGGTGTCCGAAACCCAACATCATGACGCGCGTCTCGATCCCACTCTTTACTTTGAAACCATCCCGGGTCACGCTGAGTCAGGAGAAATGGCCTGATACCGTTGGTATTGCGTGATCGTTACCGCCATTCAACGACAACCTGAAGCTCCTGCATATTGGGAAAGAGCACAGACCTACTCACTACCTGGCGAGCTATTCAATTGAATGTCGCAGTCACCCAATGCCTCCGGGCCTGTAACAGGAACGCTCAAAAAACACCGTTCAGTTTCAGTCAGCCCATCTCTGGTAAGCCGAATGGCCCGTATCGTTTTTCTGGAAACATCAGGCACCAGCAGTTGACGGTGACCGCCGACGAGCACCGCTCTTGACAGCTCCAGCTCAGCAGAACCATAGACATGGTTGGAAAAGCCGGGCAATGAATCGATTTCAACCAGACGCGCACCTTCACGTCGGTAAACCTTTAAGGTACCACCAATGTGCGGGGTTATGACGGCGGCTACTTCTGCTTCTCCGTCATCGTTGAGATCCGCCACGCCAACCGGGTTAAGCCATCGGTTGGGTGTACCGATCGGCGCCGACTGGGCCAGTATGGCCAATTGATTCTCTTCAAGCTTAAACAGAACAAGGCGAGCGCCCTGATCGACTGAACTGACGATCGCCAACAACCGAATGGCCCCATGGTCTGTCAATGTCACCATGCGCGGTGACAGATCTTCAAACACCTCGTGACCAGGCAGTTCCAGAACCACATCCTGCCCCCTATCCGTCGTAGCGACCAATTGCGCATATTCATGCGGCCGTCCCAGCGCAAAATGCCCGTATCGATCTACCGGTTTGGCAAACCTTGCTCCGCTTATCTGCTCAGCAGCCACGAACGCGGTCGTCAGCATGCTCAACATGAAGAACACCCAAGCGGAACGTTTCAGGAACCAGAGATCAGACCAGTATGTGCACATTACCATTGCGCTCCGGGTAATACATGCGATCCATGCGTGATAATCAGCCCCACCAGAATCAGTGTGGCCGACAAAGCAACCTCTGCAGAGATTCCTAACACGCGTTTTTTATCAGGCCATCATTAATCTCACATGACAGCAGGTTAACTTCGTCTGGTTTCCAGCTTAACCCAACGATCCAGTGACAGCGCTCCCGGTCCGGCTGCAAAAATTCCGAGCAGTACGACAAACCACCAGGCAGCCGGGTTCCACCAGTGACTCCAGGTTGGAAATACCGCCAATTGAATAAACAATGTCATGGCAATCAGCCCCAGGGCCGCTGGTCGCGTTAGCAAGCCAACAACCAGCATCAACGGCAACAGCACCTCAACGATGCCCGCGACCAACGCCAGCGTTTCAATCAGGGTCACGGTCAGAGAGCCGTTCTGGTAATCAAGTGTTTGCGGATCGCACAACAATAAAGCCCCCGGTCGAACCGGATCCGGACAGAAAAATTCGTACAGGAACAAATCGTACTTCGTTTCGTTAAAGTCGAACCAGCCATGCCACTTCGACAGGCCTGACTGCAAGAAGACCCGTGCCACCAGCAAGCGCATCATCAGTAATGCAATCGGCTCAAGGTACCTCGATAGCCACTGCGTGGAAACCTGATAGCCCCGCTGAACCCGTTCGGTAAATGTCATTGTTTTAAACCCCAAAAGTTAGCAAGCCAGCCTTGATCAGTTGAGCGAAATACTGATCCAGGGTTACCGGGTAGTCGACGTTCTCAATGGTCGGTGGCGACCAATAGCTAACAGCTTTTTCCAAATTGCCAGTGACCAGAAAAACCCGATAAAAGGCCACCTCCCAGCCATTCAGCTGACGACTGAACACTGTCATATCAGGGCGCCAGAACAAGACGAACCCGGGTTCCTGCTGAACCTGATTCAACGCCACAGCAGCTCCCTGTCGGATTGCAACCCAGGCGTCAAACACCGAAAGATCAAGCGGAACCAGGCAGGCGTTACGTGGTAGTCGCGGTGAAACCGTTAGCCCGCCAACGGACTGGAGTCGCTCATTCAACTGAATCGCAGTTAACGGCGTCTCGTCCAGACCATACAGGCAATCGAGCCAGGCATTATCGAGTCGCGCGAGGTCCGGCCAGACTGGGTTTAACCTGGCACGGTCATATTGCGCCAACCAGTCCGGGAAGTCTGAACCATAGCAGGTAAGGGTTCGCTGGGTCGGCGGAGCCTCGCGAGTGAAGGCATAACACGCTGAACGGAACTCGGAATCCCCCATGGCTATAGCCACTGCAGGAAACCGGGCTTCCAGCGCTTCACGGCAAGCGCGAAGATAACCATTGCGATACAAAACCGCTACTTTCTCCGGGTTTGCATCTGTGAAAATCTGGTGTAGCCCATCGGTTTTACCCTGCTGAAGAAAGTCACTCAGCCCCTGGTAACTGTCATGCATGGTCGCACTCCTGGCTATTGGCCAGCATTCGTTGCGCCCTGCGAACTTCCTGCTCCAGTACCGAGAACGCGGGCAGATTGGCATCGCGTTCGATCAACACCGGCTTGGGGCCAAACTGCTTCAGCGCATAGTCGAGCAATGACCAAACAGGATCGGCCACCGCCGAGGCATGACTGTCGATCAACAGTCGGTCACCAAATTGCGGATCCGCATCGAACCCTGCGATATGCAGTTCACCAACGCTATCCGGAGGTAGGGCGTCAATATAGGCCCTGGGATCGACGCCGGTGTTATGGGCCGACAAATACAGATTATTGATATCCAGCAAGAGTCCACAACCGGTACGATGGGACACTTCCAACAGAAAGTCTGCTTCATCCATGTCGCTGCGGACACTCAGATAGTTCGTCGGATTCTCGATCAGAATGCTGCGACCCATAGCCGCCTGATACGCATCCACTCCAGCTACCAATTGCGATAGCACCTGGTGAGTTCGGGGCAGAGGCAGTAATTCTGCAAAATACTGCTGTTCAAAAGCAGACCATACAGCATGTTCGGACAGTCGAATCGGATTGAGTTCGTCAACCAACCTGCGAATGGCTTTCAAATGCCCGGCGTCTGGCGTACCAGGCCCACCAAGAGACGCGCCAACGCCATGAAAGCTGATGTCACGCTCAGCAGCGATCTGTTTTAACCCACGAAGCCGGGGTCCGCCCTGCATCAGATAGTTTTCCGGATGCACCTCAAACCAAATTCCGCTCATACGACTGGTCATCGCCTGATCGAAATGCTGAGGCTTGAGACTGACACCGGCACTGACATGTGTGGCTGACCATGTCGGTAACTCAGGGGCGGACATAAGGGTCACCTGTGATGCGTCATTCATACAGAATTACCGGACTCGACACTTATTCGCTTTAGTGCCAAATCCAGCAACCAGGTTCGACAAAACGGCTTAAGGCAGGTTCCGGTCCAGCGCAGACAACGCTGCTTCGCCATCCGGCGTGACGATGAAATCACAGGTACCGCGGGGCACATAAGTCCAGGAGTTACCCTGATAATCCAGGGTGGCGGTGCCCTCGCAACTGGTACCCGGCCCGGCCGCGCAATCATTTTCTCCG
Organism: Saccharospirillum impatiens DSM 12546; assembly: GCF_000423605.1. Taxonomy (GTDB): domain Bacteria; phylum Pseudomonadota; class Gammaproteobacteria; order Pseudomonadales; family Natronospirillaceae; genus Saccharospirillum; species Saccharospirillum impatiens. The sequence goes on along the minus strand of NZ_AUIH01000001.1, from coordinate 125,441 downwards.
GCCAGTGCAATGCCGAAACATTTATCATTCCGACCGGCAACCCGCTCACCCGCCATCCACTTCTGAAAGTTTTCCTGAACATTGGATGGTGCGCTTGCTTCAAGTGACAAGCCATTGTTTGGCTTTGCCAGTGAATGGCCAGACATGGCCATCACTGAACCGGCAAGAAGTGCAGTGGTAATAGACATGGAATGTTTCATTGTTTGTTACTCCATTCTGTTGAAATCGACACCCGTCATTCGGGCCAGCCGGACGGCAACCAAATCAGTATTGACTGCAGGTTCTCGTACTGATCTGTCGTAAGACAGAGTCAATTCATTACACAGAATGTATAAATCAATGACATTATTTTTGCGGCTGAACCAAAAGGTCAGGGGCAACGCTCACTCATGCGAAATACTCGCAGCATCAGAGGCCCCTTTGATCACCGCATCACGGCGTAAGTAACCCGTGCCTGCTGCCTATGCTCCATGCTCGATTGGTCGTCAATCTGTGACTATGGCCGACTGGAAATACTGGTTCAAATGCGCACCTTTCTACTGCGTCGAACCTCGCCTGCACTTCTGGAAAACTGATCTTTAAACGCCCGCGAGAACGCGGCTTCCGACTGGTAGCCCACAGATAGGGCCGTTGAGAGTACAGACTCACCGCGCCCCAATAGTACCCAGGCAAGTTGCATTCGCCACCAACGCTGATACTCGTTCCAGGTTCTACCGCTGACTCGTTTAAACAGCCGCGCGTAGCTGGCCCGGCTAACATGAGCCTGGGTGGCAATGTCGGCAAGCGTCCAGGGTTGGTCGGGAGACTGATGAAACGCCACCAAAGCAGGGCCCAGTACAGGATGCGCGTAGGCTGCGAATACGTCGGCCCGGGTCTGGGCCAACCCCTGGCGCACCATTAACAGGAACACAACCTCGGCAAGGCGGTCTACAACCACCGCTCCCCCGGGTCCGCTGACCAAACTGTGACGCATCAGTTCGCCCAGCACCGGCCTGACATCCACCGCTTCGGATGAATCGGCCCTTATGATCAAATAGTCCGGCAGAGTGTCGAGTAGGGACGTCGATGCCGCGTGCTCAAATTGAATTTCGGCACAGAGCAAGCCCGTGCTGTCAGGCATTCGAGTGTCGGTAACAGGCCGTTGTTGCATTTCACCGGAGGAGGGCTTAACCGGCCTGAGCCGATGCGGCAATTCTCTCGGAAACAAAACGATATCGCCCGCACCCAGGACATCATGCTGGCCACCCACGTCCAGAGTACAGTGACCAAACGTCACCAGATGAAAACAGGTCTGACCAATCCGGTGTTCAGTCAGCGCCCAGTCACCGCATACCTGTTGATTATGGTAAACCGTGCAGCTCAGTTGCAGCAATCGAAAATAGTCGTCAAAAGGTGTCATTTGATACGCCTAAGCATCTTATTGATACATAATGAACTGTATCAGATCAACAGTCGCCTTAGAATTGCCGTTACATTCATTGCAGGGGAAATACCTTGTTTACTGAACATACTGAGCAAAGCGCACCTGAAGCCAGTGCAAACCTATTGCAAGGCGTCAGCAACAAGATGGGATTCGTACCCACGCTATACAGCTACATTGCAGAGTCACCGACAGCTATTAAAGCTTACAATGAACTCAACACCCTTCTGGCTGACTCAAGCCTGACACCACAACAAGTGCAGGTTGCCCTGCTGGCGACCAGTGTTGAAAACCAGTGCCGTTTTTGCGTGGCTGCCCACAGCGCGGGCAGCACTATGGCCAAGGTAGAGCCAGGCATCATCGAAGCGGTGAGAACCGGAACAACACCGAGCGATGGCACATTTGCGGCTCTGGTCACCTTCACCCAAACACTGGTTCGCGAACGTGGCTGGGCCAGCGATGCTGATGTTAATGCGTTTTTAAACGCCGGGTTCAGCAAAGCGGCTGTGTTTGACGTGATTACAGCGGTAGCTCTGAAAACGCTGTCGAACTACAGCAACCACCTCACTCAACCGGCCCTGAACCCGGAACTGGAGTCCTTTGCCTGGGCACCTCCGTCCGCTACATAAGCCTCGAGTCAGGTTGACCATACCAGCACCAGCCAGCAAAGAGAGTCAGTGGTGACCACTGACTCTCTTAAAAAACGAAGTCATGCACCTGCCCTCTGTTCACAAAAGCATTTTACGCGGCGAATTACACGGCCTATCCTTGCTGTGAACTGAAGACTCAAGGCATCTGGAAACCATGGGAATAGACCGGGAGCGGACGACCAATTCGTTAAAAATTGCCTTGTTTGTCGGGACCGTTCTGAATCTGATCAATCAGGGGGATGTTCTTTGGGGGGCTGGCACGCTCAGCGTGCCTCATGTGATCATGAATTACGCCGTTCCATTTTGCGTGGCCTGGTACAGCGCCTGGAAAAACAGTCGCGCCAGTGGCTCGCCACACGAGCCTACTCCGTAGACCGGGGCTGTTCAGGCTTATGAGACGTTTTGGCCTGAGAATCATCCCGTTCCCGCGCGTAGCGACGCGCTATCTGGCCAAGGTCTTGCACTTGAACGTTGAAATTTTTGCAGCCGTCACACAAAAGATTATGGACTTTGATCGCCGCTCGCTCCCGAAGAGTAAGCGTTCGCTCGCGTGAATCAGACATCAGCCGGGTCGCTTGTTCGCAATTCATCATAACGCTTCGTCCTCACAAAACCAGTGCATTTCAAGACACCGACGCAATCGCAGTCGGGCTCGATGTAACAGGACATGCAGATTACTGGTGGTAATATCAACCGACTGGCAAATTTCGTCGCTGTCGAGCTCTATAAATTCCCGCATCATAAACACCCGACCCTGTGCGGGCGGTAAATCTTCCAGGCAGGCCTCGAAAACCCGCCAAAAATGGGCATCGTCTATGGCTTCAACCGGCTGAGCCCAACGGTTGGGACGATCGTCCTGGTGCCAGAACCCTCGGGTGTCAAACACGGAAGGCAGGGATTCTTCGTCGGGGAGTTCCCGGTGCTTTTCTACATCCACCCATCGCTGCCGGTAACGCAGCAGGTCGGTAATCTTATGCTTCAAAATGGCGAACACCCACGTCTTAAGCGCCGCCTTGCGTTCAAACGAGGCCACGTTTTTCAGCGCACCAACCAGCGCTTCTTGCACCGCATCCTCGGCCTGAGCTTCATTATCAAGCTGCAAAACAGCGAACTTGAGCATTTGTCGCCGAAGGTCCGCGAGAAATGCAGGATCGGTTAAGTGATTCGCAGGTGATTTCTCAACCGGCATTTCCCCGGGCAAAACGGTATCTCCCATTGGTCGGCTCCCTGATCTGTTACTGTGGTTTACCTGAAACTGTTCAAACGACATCGTTTTCAGAACTCAGGCAACAAAGACTACAAGGCCGACCCGTATTTGTCGTATAGCCGACACTTTCCTTACAGTGACTGCTTAATAATCAACGCGAATGGTGCAGATCCAGCCGCCGAACCACGGCTTTCCAAAGCTCATCGATGTCTTTAGAGACCGGATGCTCAGGATGACTGTCCGTTACCGCTTGCTTGTTCAGCGCCATCCGCTCCATCAGTGTCGTCGAGCGGACCCACCCCAGCGGCGGCAGTGCCTGACCAGCAGCAAAGCTACCCAGACACTCGCGATGCAGAGCCAAACGCTGATTGACGCGATTGAAGAATGGCGCAATGTTACCCGCCTCTACGTTAATCTCACGAGTAGCGTAGTCTTCGAGGTCGGCATAACTCTGCAGGCACAGGGGCGTTGGGGTCAGGGGCACCAGCACCAGATCAGCCGCCCGATAAGCTTGTTCGGTCACCGTATTAATGCCTGCCGGGCAGTCAATCAGCACAAGATCAAATTGTTTTTTCAGTGACTTCAGCAGCTGTTTGAGGTGCTTTGCTGACACCGCATCACTCATCAACCGGTCCAGCTTCCGCAACCCTTTGCGTGCCGGCAGTATGTAGACGCCGTTATAGGGCGTCGTTTCAATAAACGAGTTCCAGTCAATGTCAGACTTGAGCCAGTCTTTGGCGCGTAACCTGGGAGCACTGCCCTGGCCAAGCAGAAACGTGGCGGAGCCCTGCGCATCCATATCGATGACCAGGGTCTCGAACCCGTAGGACATGGCCTCATGAGCCAGATTCAGGGTGATCGAGGTTTTTCCGACCCCGCCTTTTTGGCTGTGAATAGCGACAACCTTCATAATCCCGGCCCCTGAAAGATGGATCCTGATTACAGCACGTTAACTCTCCAGGCTCCAGAGTAAGCCGATTTCAGAACGGTTTCGTAGGTAAGGGACAGTCTTATTGGAACCCCGGATGTCGCTGACACTCAAGCAAGCCCGACACCATAATGCCCGTTTTAACCGGGCGGAAGTCGAGGCATTGATGGGCACTTTCTACCAGATTCACCTGTTCGACAACAAGCGAGGTCATTTGCTGGTCGACGAGGAGGGCCGTCCGGTTCAAGTGAAGTCACTGCCTGGCGTGCGGGTCTTGCTCAACCAATTGCCTTTGGACCAGGCAGAGCTGGTCCATCGCTCAGCCTTTGGCGAAATGATCGGCCTGGATGAGGCCGACAATACGCTGCGAGTCCCCATTCGCCTAACTCACCCCGACGAACCGGAGTCTGCTCAATGACACCTACTCAGACCTTGCTGTTTTGGTCCCTGGGGGGCCTGATGTTTTTCTGGGTAGGCGCTCTGTTGCTGTTTTTAGACCCGACCTGGGTCGAGATATACATCAGTTTCAGCGCCCTGATTCTGAGCTTTCTCTCTGGCAGCCTCTGGGTCCAGAGTGCCAGCCAGGATACGCGTCGAAACCGACGCACGCTCAACCTCACCATGGGGTACTTTTTACTGGCGTGGCTGGCCTTATTCCTGCCCGCCCCCATAGCCCTGGCATTGCTTGGCATCGCCTACCCGGCACTGTGGTGGCAGGAACGGGACCGGTTTTTCCAAGGCTACACACCAGACTACCGGCGGTTACGCACATTGCTGAGCTGGGGCGTGGCCGCCAGCCATGTACCCGCGGCCGCTGCACTGATCGGAGTATCGTTATGAAATTGATCATTGGCGCCAGCGGTGGCGTAGGCCAGGGCCTAATGAAGGCCTGGGAAGGCAAAGACCGGATAGGTACCTTTTTTCAACATCAACCCGATGAGCGCCAACAGAACTGGTTGCCCTGTAATGTTCTACAGCCAGGCTGGGCCGACGACCTGCTCGACGCCGCCGGACCGGAGCTGCCCGACACCCTGGTGCTGTGTACCGGCATCCTTCACGGCGCTGACAACCAGCCGGAAAAAAGCATTACTCGTTTTGACCGCGACTGGTTCACCCGCTCAGTCGCCATCAACACCCAGCCGTTTGGCGAACTGGCTGCCGCAGTCACCACCCGGGCCCGGCGTGACCAGGGCATTACTCTGGCGGTGATCTCAGCCAAGGTTGGCTCCATCAGCGATAATAATCTGGGGGGCTGGTACAGTTATCGGGCCAGCAAGGCGGCGCTCAATATGCTGGTACGCACCACCGCCATCGAGTGGCGCCACAGACTGCCCAAAAGTACGTTACTGGCACTTCACCCGGGCACCACAGATTCTGGCCTGTCGGCTCCCTTTCAAAAACGCCTGCCCGAAGGCCAGCTGCACAGCCCGGAGTATACCGGCCAGACTCTGGCAAACCTGATCGACCAGGCCACCCCGGCAGACAGCGGTTCCTTTTTGAGCTGGGATGGAAGTTTACTACCTTGGTAAAAAGCTATCTGACACCGCTCGCATAAGCCTTGCTCTTCAAGTTTATACATCGACGCTAAAGTCAGTGGCCGCTACCGGGGCTATTTATGGCATCAATGACTCCCTTCGGTAAAAACTCGCCACCGAACCTGTAATTTTGTTACATTCTGCATCAGGAATTCTCTTCTATTGCCCGGGGCCCGGGGTCTGATCCGCAGATACGGAGCTTTGGAGCCGATATAGGTTGTGCTGCCATGATCAAGAAAATCGGAGTGTTAACCAGCGGTGGCGATGCGCCCGGAATGAATGCGGCCATACGAGCCGTAGTGCGCAATGCCATCATCAAGGACCTGGAGGTTTATGGCATTCGGGATGGCTATCTGGGCTTGCATCTGGACCGGATCGCGCCGCTCAAACGTCAGGATGTATCCGACATGATCAATCGCGGCGGCACGTTTTTGGGGTCCGCTCGCTTTCCTGAGTTCAAGGAAGAATCCGTTCGACGCGAATGCATCGACAACCTGCGCAAGCACGACATCGACGCCCTGGTTGTCATCGGCGGCGACGGCTCCTACATGGGCGCCAAACGGCTAACTGAAATGGGGTTTCCCTGTGTCGGCCTGCCAGGAACCATCGACAACGACGTCGCCGGAACCGATTACACCATCGGCTTTCACACGGCGCTGAACACCGTACTCGACGCCATAGACCGACTGCGTGATACCTGCTCGTCGCACAATCGCATTTCCATTGTCGAGATCATGGGCCGGTATTGCGGTGACCTGACCATCATGGCCTCAATCGGTGGCGGTGCCGAGTACACCATCGTTCCGGAGAAGGGGTTCGATGAGGCCTCGCTGATTAAAACCGTCGCCAATAACGTCATCACTGGCAAGAAGCACTCCATTATAGCCATCACCGAACACGTGACCGATGTCAGCGCGCTGGCAAAGCGCATTGAAGCGCGAACCGGCCTGGAAACGCGGGCAACCATACTCGGCCACATTCAACGCGGGGGTGTGCCCTGTGCGTTTGATCGGGTCATGGCCAGCCAGATGGGCGCCTATGCGGTGGAGTTATTAATGGAGGGCCACGGTGGCCGGTGCGTTGGGTTGCAAAGCAACCGGCTGGTGCATCATGACATCATCGATGCCATCGAAAATATGCCTCGTCCGTTCAAACAGGACCTCTACGATCTGACCAAACTGCTGGCCTGACAACCTCCCCTGGATATTCCGGGCCACCCAGGGAAGGCACAACCGTTAGCGAGTTTGGCTAGTCCAGTGTTGTAATAATGCGTGAGTAGCGGGCAATGTAACGGCGCGCTTCATCGACCAGCTCCCGACCGTCGATACCTTGCGCAGAGGCATCATTGATCCAACGCTCAACCACCTGCTCACTGATGTCCTCAAAGGCGTAGATCTCATCGACCGACAATTTGGTCAGGTTCGAGTACTGCACCATCCGCCCGGGGACTTCGAGATCATCCCAGGCCAGGCCCATTTCTTTCACAAAATCGATGCCAATGTTGTCATCAATAACCTGTTGCAGATCAGCAGGCAGCGCATCGAACTGATCCTGGTTCATCAGAAACAGAAACACCGACGTGCCAAAGCGACTTCCGTCAGACCCAACGACCGAGCGCCCGACCAGCCCTTCCAGACCGATCGACGAAAACACCTCGAATGGAATCAGCGCACCGTCGATACTGCCTTCGGCCAGTGCGTCACGAATACGCGGCGCCGGCATCGCTGCCTGTTCGGCTTGCCAGGCGTCGATCAACCAGCCTCCTGTGCGGGAGGGTGTCCGTATGGTGAGGCCGCGCAAATCAGCCGGCTCAGTGATATTTTGTTCAGCCATCTGGAGCGCATTTCCGGCATGCACGTGAACCAGCAAAGGTTTCAGTCCGCGGTAATCGGCTTCTATCAGATCATAGTTGGCAAAGATGGCCCGGTTGGTGGCATAGGCACTGCGAAAATGAACGGCAGGCAATTCAAACACTTCAGTACGCGGGAATCGACCTGGCGTGTAACCGGCCAGCGTCCAAACCATATCCACCTCACCCGTTTCAACCTGATTCAGCAACGACGGAGGTGCGCCACCCAACGACATGCCCGGATGAATACTGATATCGATGCGACCGTTGCTTTGCTCGCGGATACGTTCAGCCCAAGGCTCCAGCAAGACTTTCTGAGCCGGGGAGTCTGGGCCTAAAAAGTGATGCAACCGAAACTGGAATTCCTCTGCCTGAGCAGTGCCAACCAAGCTGGCCAAACCGGCAATTGCCAGGAAAATCAGAGGTAAGCGTTTACCTGGATTAACCGTCAACCGGTGGTTGCTGTCCGTCATACAATGAGCGCTCCTTACACCAGACAGGCCACTCACAGCCTTAGCCGACAAATGACCCGTCACATTCGTTGTTGTTTGTGGTGATAACTGCCCATCAGGCAAAGCCTGCTCGGCAATTGACTTGAGATATTGGGCGGGCCAAGCTGCTTTACCATGATCAGCAAGCGGTCCGGTTCGGCGTTGCTCTGCTAAATGTAACCGGATGTTAGCCTGACTTGAGGTTACCGTGACCCTTGACAGGGTACGACGCAGGCAATCGTAGACGCAGCGTTCCATGTTGCAATCGAGAGGCAGTTCACACAAACCATTAAAAATCGAAACATAAAACCTCGACTTAAACAGCATTGACGTTTATCTGACGCCTCAAACGGAGCTTTCACCCCTAATGAAAGTCAATTAACTGGCAAATTATGAACCGATGCGCACCTTGATGGAGCGGACAGCACGTCTTTGCCCAATGGGAGGTTAGAGGTTAGAGGTTAGAGGTTAGAGGTTAGAGGTTAGAGGTTAGAGGTTAGAGGTTGACGTCGCTTGTGGCCATCAGGCGACAAGCGTACCGCCACTTGCCACCAAGCTAAAAAATATCGGCTGGGTCCAGCCCGAACAGAGAATGGTCGCCCGGGTCTACAGCCTCACCCTGCTCTTCTTCCGGCGTTACTTCGCCGTCGAAATCCGGGTTATCCTGACGCACGATGATCTCCACCCGGCGATTGGTCGCACGGCCTTCCGGTGTGTCATTGCTGGCAATGGGTTTGGTGGATCCGTGGCCGACAATGGTAAAGCGGTTTTCACTCATTTCGGGAGCCGCCCAAAGGTATTCGGCAACCGACAGGGCTCTGGCCGCACTGAGTAGCCAGTTACTGCGAAACCGCGCCGTCGCTATGGGTACATCGTCTGTATGCCCTTCAATTGACAAGGTACCGGGCACCGTCACCAGCAAATCCCGAACCCGATCCAGAATGGGCAGATACTCATCGGCCACAAAGTCAGTGCCCGCGCCAAACGATTGTTCGCGAACCCTGATAATGATCGTCTGGTTAACGGTTTCTATATCCAGCATGCCATCGGCGATGACATCCGCCAGTGCTTCTGCGATCCGCTCAGCCTGCTCATCCACCTGACGCTGGGCTTCGGCATCCGAGACCCTAACCTGACGCGACTGCAAGCCGGACTCACCCTCAGCCTCCTCCTGCATCAGCGTCGTATCCTGGCAAAGAACCTCCAGCGAATCCCTCAGGTCGTCGACCGTATCCTGGCGAATCACATTAAGCGGGGTTGGGTCAGGGCGACCCGGGCTGAATTCCTGGGCAATGATGCTGGTGCCCTTGGGCACCTCGTTGAACTGCAATTCAGCCTGCACACCGAAGGCGTTGCGCAAAGACCCGGCGAGCCGCTTGAACTTAAGGGCGTCCATTTCCGAAAACGACAGCAGTAAGACGAAAAAGCACATCAGTAGCGCCATCAGATCGGCGAAGGTAGCCAACCAGGCTGGCAACCCTTTTTTACATTCGGGACAGTCGTCTTCGAATTCGTCACTCATCAGTGCAACATCACCTTGTTATTCCGCACCGCGCTTCGAGGTCGGCAGATAGCTCTTCAGCATGGATTCAATGATGCGCGGGTTTTGCCCGGCCTGTATCGACAACAACCCGTCTATTACCATTTTCTGAATACGCTCTTCTTCCATGGCACGAAATTTTAGCTTGTCCGCAATGGGGATCGCGACGACGGTGGCCATCAGAGTGCCGTAGAGTGTTGTCAGCAGCGCAACGGCCATGGCGGGCCCGATGGATTTAGGGTCGTCCATGTTGGCCAGCATGGCGACCAGACCAATCAGGGTGCCGATCATGCCCATCGCAGGTGCCACATCGCCCAGGGCGGTAAAAAACGTAGTCCCTTCGTCGTGCCGGGCCGAGGTCATTTTCAGGTCTTTGGTAAGCAGTTGTTTGACCACCTCCGGGTCGTGCCCGTCGACCAGCAACTGAATGCCTTTGGACAGAAACTCATGACTGGTCTCGCGACCCTCCAGAGACAACAAACCGCCCTTTCGGGCGGCATCGGCGAGTTCGACAATTTCGTCGATCATGTCGTCTGGCGTCACCATTTTGAATGAAAACGCCTTACCCACAACACTTCCGACGCCCAGGAATTTTTCCAGAGTCAGTTTCGACATGGATACGAAAATAGAGCCGACGAACACAATCAGCACGGAGGGTACGTTGATGAACATGCCCATGCTGCCACCCAGCATCATCGACATTAAAACCATCGCAAAGGCCCCGATAAGGCCTATGATCATCGCTAAATCCACAGTGTAAGCTTCCCGGTCTGGTCCCGTTGAATCATCTATCCTGTTATTCTGGTTACAGTCTAGCAGGTGTTGGTGTTGCACATCCCCTGCCCAACCCCGGCTAACAGGGCCGCTGAGCACATCTTAACCGGTGTATCGGCAGATGTGATCAATGTTTGACTGCAAAACGCCCATTTCGGGAAAAGAATATCAGCAGAGTGTAAAGTATGGGCTAGGGAGCCAATGGTTGACCCTTCAGGTTCGCCCTCGTACCTTACGCGGCAATCCCAGCCCGGTAACCACCCAGGATTCTGACATGACCGATACCAAAACCGATTCATTTGAAGCCAAAATGGGCCAGCTGGAAACGCTGGTCAGTCAACTGGAGTCTGGCGAATTATCACTGGACGATGCCATGAAAACGTTTGAGCAGGGCATCAAGCTGACGCGTGAATGCCAGTCTGCACTCGACCAGGCCGAACAAACCGTACAAGTTTTACTGGGCGAGCCCGGACAGGAAAAGCTTTCCCCGTTAACCGATTCCGAGTGAGCCAAAGCCCTGATGACCTTTGCGTCTTTCCAGAACGATACCCGCCACAGACTCGAGCAACACCTTGACGGCCTGTTGCAAAACCCGGTCGCAACCCGCCTGGCCGAGGCAATGCGTTATTCCCTGCTCGACGGTGGCAAACGCCTGCGCCCGACACTGGTCCGCGCTGCAGCCGAGAGCCTTAAAGCAGAGGCTGACACCTGGCTCTACCCGGCCGCCGCACTCGAAATGGTGCACGTCTACAGCCTGATCCACGATGATCTGCCAGCCATGGACGACGACGATCTGCGCCGCGGCAAAGCCACCAACCATCGCGCCTTCGATGAAGCCACCGCCATACTGGCGGGCGACGCCTTGCAAAGCCTTGCCTTTGAACACCTCAGCCTGGCACCGGGCCTCAGTGCCGACAACCGGTTAACGATGGTCGGCCTTCTGGCACGCCAGGCTGGTCACGCTGGCATGGCAGGCGGCCAAATGCTGGATTTGCAGGCGGAGGGGCAACAGTTGGGGCTGGACGACCTGGCCCACATTCACCGTCTTAAAACCGGTGCACTGATTGAATCAGCCCTGCATCTGGGTGCGCTGTGCACCAACGAACCTCTGTCCAGCGCTACCCGCAGCAACCTGTCACTGTTCGGCCAGGCACTGGGGCTGGCCTTTCAGATCACCGACGACATTCTTGATGTCACCGCCGATACCGCTACGCTGGGCAAGCCACAAGGCAGTGATATGGCGCTGAACAAGTCTACTTATGTCCAACTGCTCGGCCTGGAGGGTGCCCGGCGCGAAGCTCGCCAGCACACGGAAGCCGCTCTGGCGGCACTGGATCAGTTGGGCGTTAATGCCCAGTCTCCCTTACGAGCACTGACTGGCTATGTGCTGAACCGGGACTACTAGGTCAGCGTGGTCCATGCTTAATGTGAGGTGACTAGGGTGCGCAGCCAACCTGTTCAGGGCGAGTAGACAGATCACCGCAATAGCACCGCACGGTCAAGACTCGCCGCTCAGGCACTGCGCTTGCTGGCGACGCGAACAGTAACGGAACTTTGCGCACGGTCCACTAGGGTCTGACTGGGCTTTCCGTTACAATGCGGAGCCCGGGCGAGGCAGGCCAGGACGCCCACATCCTAATGATTATCACTGTTTCCATTGCAGAAACAGGCTCGAAGGCAGGTAAGCGCATTTTCATGAAGGTTTTTACGCACATTCCCAAAACACCACCCGTCACGCCCCTGCTCGACACCATCGACTCGCCCGCAGATCTGCGGCTGCTCACGCTGGACGAACTGCCCCGCCTGGCCGACGAATTGCGCGAATTCCTGTTGTACACCGTCGGCCAGACGGGGGGCCACTTTGGCGCCGGGCTGGGCGTTGTAGAATTGACGATTGCCTTGCATTACGTCTACGAAACCCCGGCGGCATCACTGGTTTGGGATGTGGGACACCAGGCCTATCCGCACAAGATTCTGACCGGGCGACGCGAACGCATGCACAGCATGCGTCAGGCCAATGGTCTGGCCGCGTTTCCCAAGCGCGATGAAAGCGAGTACGACACCTTTGGCGTCGGCCACTCCAGCACCTCCATTTCGGCGGCACTGGGCATGTCGATCGCCGACCGGCTGACCGGCACTCCGCGCCAGAGTGTCGCCATAATTGGCGACGGTGCCCTGACGGCCGGCATGGCCTTTGAAGCGCTCAATCATGGCGGCCACGATGGCGCCGACATGCTGGTTGTGCTCAACGACAACGACATGTCGATCTCGGAAAACGTGGGTGCACTGTCGAAGACGTTTTCCCGGGTTTTTTCCTCGAAAACCTATTCGCACATGCGTGAAAACAGCAAAAAAGTACTGCAAAACCTGCCGCCCATCCTGGAGTTCGCGCGCAAGGCAGAAGAACATGTTAAGGGCATGGTGTCACCCGGCACTCTGTTTGAAGAACTGGGGTTCAACTACGTCGGTCCGGTTGACGGCCACGATGTCATTGAGCTGGTGCATACCCTGCGCAACCTGAAGTCGTTTAACGGCCCCCAGTTTCTGCACGTAGCCACCCAGAAAGGCAAAGGGTTCACCCCAGCCGAGAACGAACCGATCAAATACCACGCGATCACCAAACTGGAAAAGAAAGACATAGAACCCGCCGCCAAACCGCCAGCCGGTCCGAAATACTCCAATGTCTTTGGCCAGTGGCTGTGCGATATGGCCGCCAGCGACCACCGCCTGTTGGGCATTACCCCGGCGATGCGCGAAGGCTCGGACATGGTCGCCTTTGCCGAATGCTACCCGGACCGTTACTTCGACGTCGCCATTGCCGAGCAGCACGCCCTGACTCTCGCCGCAGGCATGGCGTGCCAGGGTGCCAAGCCGGTGGTCGCAATCTATTCAACCTTTTTGCAGCGCGCCTATGACCAACTGATTCATGACATCGCCATTCAGAACCTTGATGTCACCTTCGCCATCGACCGCGCCGGACTGGTCGGTGAAGATGGGCCAACACACGCGGGCAGCTTCGACCTGAGCTTTCTGCGCTGCATCCCCAACCTGGTCATTATGGCGCCCAAAGACGAAAACGAATGCCGTCAGATGCTCAGTACCGCCTACCAACATCCCGGACCAGCAGCGGTGCGCTACCCGCGCGGCACCGGGCCGGGCACGACCATAGATCCGGCGCTGACGACATTGCCGTTGGGCGAGGCTGAAACCCTGCGCAACGGTAAACGCGTCGCCATTCTGGCCTTCGGCAGCATGGTCGAACCGACCAGAAGCGTAGCCGAAGCACTGAATGCGAGCCTGGTGAACATGCGTTTCATTAAGCCATTGGATACCGCTCGGGTGCTGGACATGGCACGCACCCACGACCTGATTGTCACCGCCGAAGAAAACGCCATACTCGGTGGCGCGGGCTCTGCTGTGACCGAGTGCCTGCATCAGGCTGGTCTGACGACCCCTGTGCTGCAGCTGGGCTTGCCAGACACCTACATAGACCATGGCAAACCTCAGGACTTACTGGCCAGTGCTGGTCTGGACGCGACGGGCCTGCAAGCCTCGATAGAACGCCGCCTTAACAGCCTCTAATGCCTCTGTTGCTGAACCATGCAGACCTGCTGCTCCTTTACCGGGGTTGCTGGGCCAGAATCAAACGGGCGTTTTGAACGCCTGGCGGCGACCGGGTGCACCTGTCCCTGTGGTAAGCTCGACTCAGCGAACACAAAGCAGCGACTGTTAAACAAGGAGGGCGTATGGCGCAATCACTGGAAAGCTGGCGCGCAATCATGCTCGCCAAGCCGGGGAGCCAGGAAGACACACCCTTCGGCCCCGATGCCCTGGTTTACAAAGTGGCCGGCAAGATGTTCGGCCTGATTGGCGTGGGCGATCGCTTTATTCTGAACCTGAAATGCGACCCTCAGGATGCGCTGATACTGAGAGAGGCTTTCACTGCGGTCACACCCGGCTATCATATGAACAAGCAGCACTGGAATACGGTCGACTTGACCGCCGGGCTGGAACCGGATTTGATCACTGACTGGATCGACGACTCCTACCAGCTTGTCGTTCGCTCCCTACCCAAAAAGCTGCAAACCCAATTGCTGAGCCCAACTCAGCCGGAGACCAGGGATGAATAACCTAACGCTCGTCATAGCCAATAAGAACTACTCCAGTTGGTCGCTTCGCGCCTGGCTGCTGATGACCCAGTTCAAAGTCAATTTTCAGGAAGTTCGTATTCCCCTGGATACACCCGACACGCCTGCGCTGATGGACACTCACAGCCCGAACCGACGAGTACCGGTACTGAAAATCGGCAAGCTGAGTGTCTGGGATTCACTGGCCATTTGTGAAACCGTCAACGAGCGCTTTCTGCAAGGCGCTGGCTGGCCATCCAACCCGGATTTACGCGCTATTGGCCGCTCAGCCTGTGCCGAGATGCACAGCGCCTTTGGCGCTTTACGCCAGACCATGCCAATGAACTGCCGTCGCGTCGTCAGCGGTTTCACACCGGATACCGCCACCCAGGCAGACATCGAACGCATGCTCGCCCTGCTTACTGCCTGCCTGACACAATCTGACGGACCCTTCCTGCTCGGTCGTTTTTCCATTGCCGATGCTTTTTTTGCCCCCGTGGCAATCCGTCTGCGCGGTTACCGGATAGAGACGCCCGAGCTGGTTACCGCCTGGATTGACCAGCTATTTGACCTGCCAGCACTGCAAGCCTGGCTGGATGATGCCGGTAACGAAACCGAAACCATTGACGCAGAAGAAGTCCCTGATCGGGGCTAATGCAATCCGGAGCTCACCTGATGTCGAGTACTGACCAACGCTTGCCTGAAACCGCACCCACCGTGCTGACCCCGCAGCAGCAACAGCAATACCGGGAAGACGGCTTACTGTTGCTGGAAAACTGGGTTCCGGCTGACCTGAGACAGCAACTGATCGAACGGGCTTATCAGTTGATTGAGCAGGCGGACCTGACCGAACATAACCGGTTCTCGACCACTGACCGGGCGCAAATCAACAACGACTTCTTTCTTGACTCTGCCGAGACCATCCGTTGTTTTTTCGAAGAAAAAGCCTTTGATGATCAGGGTCAACTGACTCAACCTCGCGCGCAAAGTATCAACAAAATCGGCCATGCCCTGCACGATTTCGATGACGTCTATAACGCTTTTGCCAAACGTCCGGAATTCGGTGCGCTTGCCCGCGATCTGGGGCTCTCGACCCCGAACCTGTATCAGACCATGGTGATTTTCAAACAACCGCGCATCGGCGGCGAAGTGACCTGGCACCAGGATGCGACTTTCTTTTATACCGACCCCACCAGTGTTATCACCTACTGGTTTGCACTGGAAGACGCCACCCTCGACAACGGCTGTCTCTGGGTTGAACCGGGTGGCCATACCGGGCCCTTGCGTGAGCGCTACTATCGCGACAAACGTGACTTGCGCATGGAACCTTTGAACGACACCCCCTGGCCCGACAACACATCGGGCACACCCATGCCCGTCAAAGCCGGCAGCTTACTGGTATTCCATGGCCACTTGCCGCATTACAGCGCGCCCAACCGCTCAGACAAATCCCGACTGGCGCTGACCTTTCACGTGGTCGATGGCCAATACACCTATGCCCCCGAAAACTGGTTGCAGCGCCCCTCTCTGGGCACCTTTGAGCTGTAACGACAGCAGTAGCATGAGGAGTCGCTTGTGTTTGATGTAGCCACCACTCTGGCCCAACTCAGTACCGAAGAAAAAGTCCGGTTGTTGTGCGGAAAAGACGCCTGGCACCTGCATGGCATCGAGCGCCTGGGCATTCCCGCCATTACCCTGACCGACGGCCCTCATGGCGTTCGGTTAAGCGAATCCCAGGCATTGGATAATTCAGCGTTGCCAGCCACGGTGTTTCCGGTCGAGGCCGCCATGGCCGCTAGCTGGAACCCGGAGTTGCTGGAGCAAGTGGCCGCAGCCATCGGCGAAGAATGCCAGTCAATGGACGTCGGCATCCTGCTCGGTCCTGGTGTGAACGGAAAGCGTACGCCCCTGGGCGGTCGCAACTTCGAGTACTTTTCGGAAGACCCGTTTCTGTCAGGGGCCATGGCCAGCGCCTTTGTGCGGGGTATCCAGTCGCGCGGCGTAGGCGCCTGCCTGAAGCATTTTGCCGGCAATGAACAGGAAACCCGCCGCTTTCTGATCAATGCCGACATCGACGAGCGCACCTTGCAGGAGCTCTACATTGAGCCGTTCGCCAAGGTCCTTCGTGAGAACCCACCCTGGACAATGATGGGGGCCTATAACGCGGTCAACGGCGAACACGCCTGCCAGTCTGCCGACTTGTTACAGCGTATTCTGCGCAATCAGCTGGGCTACGATGGCCTGGTGATGTCTGACTGGGTGGCGGTCAAAGACAAAGCCGCCTCGCACATCAACGGACTGGACCTGGAAATGCCTGGCCCGGGTGAGCGCGATGCGCAATTGCATGACGCTTTGACCGATGGCCGCCTCGGCGAAGCCGAACTCGACAGGCGTGTGGCGCGCGTACTGACCCTGATCAAACAGGTGTTGGATCAGAACCGAACCGTCACGGTTGAATGGCCAGCGCACCATGAACTCGCCACCCAACTGGCGGTTGAGTCGATGGTGCTGTTAAAAAATGACTCGAATCAGTTGCCACTGTCGCCGGGCAAACGCTTGGTTGTGATCGGTGACTTTGCCCGGAACCCGAGGTTTCAGGGGGGTGGCAGTTCACACATGACGCCCCACCAGCTCAGCACCCCGCTGGACGCCATCGGACAGCGTGCTGAGGTGGTGTTTGCTGATGGATATACCGAAACCCGGGTGACGCCAGAACAGCTGGAAGCCGCGATCAGGGCCGCCACCGAGGCAGACCAGGTGGTCCTGTTGACCGGCACAACCGATTCGATGGAAAGCGAGGGCTTCGACCGGGCCGATATGAAACTGGCACCGGATCACCTGATGCTGATCAGCGCCATCGCCGATGCCAACCCCAATCTAACCCTGGTGCTGCACACCGGCTCGGCCATTGAAACCCGCCAGTTCGAGCATCAGGTTCCTGCCATTCTGCAAGCCTGGTTACCCGGCGAAGGCGGCGGCGAAGCCCTGGCCCGCATTCTGTTTGGCGAAACCAGCCCCAGTGGCAAACTGAGTGAAACCTTTCCGGTGCGCCTGGAACATAACCCGACCTTTGAAACCTTTCCCGGCACCAAAGACACCGTTGAGTACCGTGAAGGCATTTTTACCGGATATCGGTTTTACGACACCAAGGCGCTGCCCGTGCAGTACCCTTTCGGCCACGGGCTGAGCTACAGCCAGTTTACGCTGGCCGATCTGAACTACCACAGCAAACAACGCCAGGTCAGTTTCAGCATCACCAATCAGGGGCCCGCCGAGGGAGCCGAAGTCGTCCAACTGTACATTCATGATGAAGCGAGCACCTACCAGCGTCCGGTTCACGAACTCAAAGCCTTTCGGAAAATCAGGCTGGTACCCGGAGAAAAACGCACGATCACGCTGCCACTGGACGAACATGCCTTCGCCTACTTTGTTCCGCACCTGGGCCGTTTTGCAGAGGAAAGTGGCCGGTTCGAATTGCGCCTGGGGTTTTCTTCCCGGGATATCAGGCTGACCACCTGGGTGACTCTCGAATCCGACACCGATGTCCGGCTTCTCCCAACGCTGGATGACACCGTTAAAGATTGGCTCAGTGACAGCCGCACCGCCCCCATTCTGCAACAAGAACTGGACCGGCTGCAGTTTACCGATGCGCACCCCATGTTTGGCATAGCGCTCGGTTTTCCGATTCCTCAGTTGATTCAGTTTATTCCGCATATGGGGTACGGTGAGCAGGATGCCCGTGACGTGCTCGACGCGTTACAACAACAATGGCACCAGATCAAAACGCCGGATTGATTCCGGCGTACATTCTATCATCAGCCTTCTCGCCGATAGGTCCCAACCAGCCGGTTCATGCCAATAATGTTGGGTTCGATTCTCTCCAGTAATTGCCACAGGGTCAGATCCGGTGCATAGCGTTCCTGAGTGTCCAGTGCCAGCACCCAGAAATAATACCGGTGGGTGCCGTGTCCTTCCGGTGGCATGGGCCCACCGTATTCGGAACGGCCAAAATTGTTCTGACCAGCGGTGCCAAGGTCACTGCCAGCGGCCAGTCCGGTCACAGTGCCTGGCAAGTTATACAAGACCCAGTGTACAAAACCGTAGTTACCATTAGACGACACCAGCGGTGCGTCCGGGTCATGGCAAATGACGGCAAAAGACTGGGTTCCTTCCGGTACCTGATCCCAGCTCAACGCGGGCGACCGGTCTGCCCCCTCGCCCGTGCAATCGCGGGGAATGACGCCATCGGCCGGAAAGTCGGAACTGGTTAAGGTCATGGGCGAAAGTGCAAATGGCATGAATAAACCTCCTAGCAGTGTTTTGAAGAGGGTTTGGGCCAGGATGGCACTGAACGCCTCTTGCGTAACAACCTGTACACCCTTGCAAACCACAGGGGTTCCGGTCAATCAAACCTTGGTCGAAGACTGCGCTCCTGTTGACTGCTCGGCTTGGCAGTATAGTCGCAGGGTAAATGAACCGTCACTTCAAGACCGCCTTGTGGATGATCACACAACGTCAACTCGCCTCCATGACCATGCACGATGCTTTGTGCAATACCCAGCCCAAGCCCCATACCACCGGCATTGCGTGCCTGGCCATGCGCTAACCGGGTGTAGGGTTTGAATAGTTGGCCAAGGTCAGTTGCGCCCAGGCCCGGTCCGCTATCGCGAATACGCACGACCGCCTGCCCCCGTTCAACGGCCAGGGTGATCACGGCCTCGTCCCCGTAAAAGACCGCATTGTCGATCAGATTGGTCAGGCACCGTTTTAACGCCAGGGGCTTGCCCACCACTTCCAGTGGCGCCATCTGCTGCACCAAAACCCGGTGCCCGCCCAGCTGCTTTTCACTGGCTATTCTGTTGATCAACGTGCCCAGTTCAATGATTTTGGGGTCTTCGTGAATGTCCGAATCGCGCACGGTTTGAAGCGCGCCTTTGACCATGATATCGAGCTCCTCAAGATCCTCCTCCAGTGACAATCGCAATGCCTCGTCTTCGATCAGCTCTGTTTGCAAACGCAACCGGGTGATGGGCGTGCGCAGATCATGTGAAATAGCGGCAAACAGACGCTCTCTGTCATCCAGGTAACGCTGAATGCGCAACTCCATCGCCGAGAACGCTTCGGCAGTCGCATCAAGTTCGCGCATGCCTGATTCAATAAGCGGTTCATGGGCGACTCCGCGACCAAATGAATCGGCCGCATCGGCCAGCCGCCTTAGGGGCCGGGTTTGCCAGCGAACAAACCAGAAACCCAACACCCCAACCGCCATCAGAGTCACCCCCAGAGACCACCACCGCTCACGCGTAAGCACCCGGTTTTTATCGAGGATATAGGGGTCGGGCAGCAAGGTTGCCAAATACAGCCATTCACCGCTGGGCAGTGGTACCTGTACGGTGAGTATGGGTGCCGGTTCCGGCTCAAGAATCAGGCTTTGACGAATCCAGCGTATCGGAATGTCAGCGATGGGCACCCGCTGATCATACACGCGCACTTCTTCGGGTAAGGCGAGAGCCAGCTGGACTCCACTTTGACCCAGATCGGCTGTCAGCTGGCCCTCTATTGCAACCAGAAAAGCCTCTTTCAGCGGGGCTGAAAACGAACTTTCGTCGATCACCCTTTGTTGGTTGACGCTCATAAAAAGTCGACTGCCACCCACCTCTCGTTGCTGATCGATCACAATGGGTCGCACGTTATCGGGTAAGGCTTGAAAATAGCGTATGGTGGCGGCCAGGGTAATGGCCAGATACTGGGCATTTTCCGCTACCCGGTTGCGGCTGTCGCTGTCCAGTTGACCCGCCCAGATCAGACTGGTCATTATCTGGGCCACGCAGACACCCGATAACATCACCAACAGCAGGCGAGCAAACAGCGAACGGGGTAACCATTGCCAGGCGCTGTTCACAATGCCCCCGCCGAGCCATCGGGCCTATGGTTAAAGCGCTCAACCTCAGCGGTAAACACATACCCCTGATTGCGTACGGTTTGAATGAGTTGTCCGTTTCGACCGGTATCTCCCAGACAGGTTCGCAACCGACTGATCTGTACATCCAGATAGCGATCCAGCGGGCCAGGGTCTCGCCCGCGTGTCGCCTTCATCAAAAAGCTGCGTGACAAGACACCACCGGCCTGATCCAGAAACAGAACAAGCATCTGATAGTCCGCTGCGCTGAGGGTGATGCTCTGGCCCGTGGGCAACTGCAGCGAACGCTCCAGGGAATCCAGAAGGTAATGACGAAACCGGTAGAATCGCCCGCCTTCGTTAGCGGACTGGGCCGGTTCGTATCGTCGATGGATGGCCTTGATGCGCGCCAGCAGTTCGCGCGGACTGAACGGTTTGGCAATGTAATCATCCGCACCCATTTCAAGGCCGACAACCCGATCGGTTTCTTCGGCATTGGCGGTCAGCATGATAATCGGCACGTCGGATGCGGTGCGCAGTTTCTGACATACACTGAAACCATCCTGACCCGGCAACATGATATCAAGCACGACCAGGGAGACCTCTTTGCTGCGTGTCTCAAATTCAGCCAGAAAGGTTTCACCGTCCGCTGCGGCGTATACCTGATAATTATTTTTCTCAAGATAGGTTTTCAGTAGTTCACGAATTTTATAATCATCATCAACCACATAAATGTGTTTAGGCGCTTTCATTTCAGGGCCCTCAGCGTTTGTGCCAATTGAATCGCCGCCAGTTCGGGGGTCATTCGCTCTTCGTTAAAGAAACGATGGACGATTTCAAAAACAGCATCTTCGGATTCCGGCGACATCGCCATTGAATGCGCAATACTCGGTGCCAGCAGCCCCTGCTGGCTCGCCTGCCCGAACACATAGTGAGACGCCCGTGAACAATCGTCGAACGCGCCAACCGGTATGTCCATTCGAGCCGGGATGGTGCCTTTAGCCCGGCTAAAATCGCGTTGAATAGCCGGTGACAAGAGCGTATCAATAAACGTAGACATCGGAATGGACCCAGGCTGATCGTGAAACATCACGAAGGTGTCGATACTGTACAGGTGCTGCTCATTGGTTCCTGGAACGGGCAGGCACAGATAGTCTTCTCCGGGGACCAGCCCCCAGGCACTGAATTCGCCTTTCACCCAATCGCCCATGATTTGAATGGCGGCCTCTCCGTCGGCTACAAGACGACTGGCTTGCTGCCATTCACGATGGTTGATTCCCGGGTCCATCAACAATTTCAGCTCGCGCAATTGTTGAAACGCTGCGACCACGTGCGGGTCGGTCAGGGCCTGTTCATCGCGATCGACAAAATACTTCCGGTAAAACCCGGCTCCTGCCTGACTGAGCAAGACGATCTCAAACAGTGTGGCGTTCTGCCAGGGTTCGTTGCCGTGAGCCAGGGGAATGATGCCCGCATCGCGCAAAATCGGCGCTGACGATTCCAACTGGCTCCAGGTCGTTGGCAATGGAATGTCGAGGCGCTCAAACACCCTGGGATTCAGCCACATCCAGTTGATGCGATGAATGCTCAAAGGGATCGCAACGGTTTGCCCCTGCAGCCGTATCAATTCATTGATAACCGGGTAAAACAGTGCCGTATTGTTCAGTTCAGCATGATCCAGCGGACTCAAAAAACCCAGTTGCGCCCAGTGTTGAATATCAGGCCCGATAATCTGGGCTGCTCCGGGTGGTGACCGGTCAATAACACGAGCCTTGAGTACCGCCATGGCTGAATCTCCACCTCCGCCCCGTACCGGATAATCGATCCAGTTCACGCCGCTGGCGGCCAACCCTTCCTTGAGCACAGTTGCGGAGCGCTGTTCGCCACTGGAAGTCCACCAGTGCAACACCTCAATGGATCGCATCGCAGAGGCCATCGTCGAATGGCCGACAGTCACCATGCACAGAAAAGAAAGTACCAGGCACACTTTCACATTGTTCATCATTATTATTCGGTTCAAACCTGCCGGAATCTTACCTTACTCTGTCTCCAATATTTCTATCAAATTCTTACCGGGAACTATCCCACCCTATGATCAACCGCGCTTTGTAACCTCCCGAAAGGACTGGCATGTCAATACCTTTCACATAAACCACCCATAAATCAATTTGTTAGATCGCCGCCTCTCACCTTTCGCAATAACCGATACCTGTTTTCCGGTAAGACGGCCGTTCGTCATACAGTCATGACACTGGATTCAACTTACCGGAGCATCCAGTACCCCCCTCAATACCAACAAGAAGAGGAAGTAACATGCTGTCGCCAAAACCCGCCCTGTCACTGACTGCGGCCATTCTCACACTCAGTCTCGCTGCCGAGGCGCAAACGCTGTCCATCGAAAGCTGGCGAGTCGACGACAAAGATCTCTGGGAAGATGTGCTGATCCCGGCATTCAATCAGCAACACCCTGACATCGAGATCAGTTTCAATCCGACATCGCCTACCGAGTACGACTCATCGTTGAATGCGCGCATGCAAGCCGGAACAGCCGGTGACCTGGTCATTTGCCGGCCCTTTGATGTGTCACTGAACCTCTACCGCCAGGGTCATCTCATGAACCTCAGCGGTTTACCGGGACTGGACCACTATCAGGACTTTGCCAAGCGCGCCTGGAGTACTGACGATGGCGCAACCTCCTTTTGCCTGCCCATGGCTTCTGTCATTCACGGCTTTTTCTACAACAAGGACATTTTCAACGAGTTAAACCTTGAGCCGCCACATACGCTGGATGAGTTCCATGACGTACTGGAAACGGTGAAATCGGAATCCCGTTACACGCCCATCGCCCTGGGTACCAATGACCAGTGGGAAGCCAACCAGATCGTCTTTACCAACATCGGCCCCAACTTCTGGCAAGGCGAGGCGGGCCGCCTGGCACTGATCAGTGGCGATGCAACGTTTACCGACGCGCCCTACGTGGCTGCCTGGGAAGAAATGGCACGCTGGAGTGACTATATGGGGCGCGGCTACCCGGCTCAGACCTACGGTGATTCACAAAACCTGTTCGCGCTGGGTCGTGCGGCGATCTACCCAACGGGGAGCTGGGACACGTCCTATTTTAACGACCAGGCGAGTTTTGAGTTTGGGGCGTTCAAACCACCCGTTCCCGCTGCCGGTGACTCGTGCTATATCTCCGACCACACCGACATGGGGATCGGCATTAACCCGAATTCGGACAACCCGGAAGCGGCAAAAGCCTTTCTGAACTGGGTTGCCAGTGCTGACTTTGCCGACCTGTTTACCAATGAGGTCACCGGCTTCTTTTCATTGTCAAACCATCCGGTTGACGTGAACGACCCGGTTGCCGCTGAAATGATCGGCTGGCGTGATCAATGCGATTCCACCATTCGCCTGAATGCCCAGGTCATGAATCGTGGCACGCCTAACATGGAACAGGAATTGTGGATCGTCAGCAGCCAGGTATTAAACGGCGAAATAACGCCGCAAGACGCGGCCGAACGCATCCAGGCTGGCTTTGCTCAATGGTATGAACCTCAGCCTGACTGATCGGGCTGTTTTGAGGGCGTCTTTCTACAGCGAGACGCTCTCCTTTTTACCAGCCTCCCAGTTCTATCCCGGCCGGTTCCTACGCACACCTTCCACACGGTTCATGTAACACACCGAGGTTAGCATTCATGCAACGCGCATTTCCCTGGCATCTGATCTTTTTTCTGGCTCCGGCGGTTCTCATCTATACCGTCTTTAGTGCCTACCCATTGTTCGACACCCTCAGACTGAGTTTTTTTACCGACAGCGACAGTGGCGAGCGCAGCTTTTCCGGGCTGAGTAATTTTGCAACGCTGCTGGGTAACGCTGTCTGGTCCGGGGCATTCTGGAATGCCATGTGGAACAACACCCAGTTTTTTCTGATTCACTTGCTGGTCCAAAACCCTATTGGTTTGGGCCTGGCAGCCCTGCTGAGCCTCAAAGGTCTTAGCGGTGCCCGCACCTACCGGACACTGATATTTCTACCGACTCTGTTATCCGTCGTCATTATTGGTTTTATCTGGCAATTGATTCTAAGCCCGCTGTGGGGCGTGTCGGAAAACTTCCTGTATGCACTGGGGCTGGGTCAGTTCTTTGATGCCTGGCTTGGCAAGGAAAGCTCCGCGCTGATCACGCTCTCCCTGATCTCCGTCTGGCAATTCATCGGCATTCCCATGATGCTGATTTACGCAAGCTTGCTGTCGATACCCGATGAGTTACTGGAGGCAGCAAAAGTCGATGGTGCTTCACCACTTCGGATATTCTGGCGGATCAAAATCCCCCTGATTTTGCCCACCCTGGGGCTGGTGACCATTCTGACTTTTGTTGGAAACTTCAATACCTTCGAGTTGGTCTATGCCGTCAAGGGCGCGCTGGCAGGCCCTGATTATTCAACCGACATCATGGGCACTTTTTTCTACCGGACGTTCTTTGGCTACCAGTCGCAACTGGGCAGCGCCACCATGGGTGCCACCGTCGCTACCATGATGTTCCTGGTCATTCTGATGGGGGTCATGGCCTATTTCTACCTCATTCAACGCCGCCTGACCCGCTACCAGTTATAAGGAGCCACGCATGACACCGTCTTATCGATATCAGGAGAAAGCCCGGATGGGCCTGGTCCATCTGGCCTTGCTGGGTTATACCCTGATTGCGCTGTTTCCCATCGCGCTGGTCATCATCAATTCGTTTAAATCCCGGTCAGCGATCTTCAATGACCCGCTCGCCCTGCCGGACACCACCAGCTTTACCCTGATCGGCTACACCAAGGTACTGCAAGAGTCCGACATCTTGCTGTATTTCGGCAACAGCCTGCTGGTAACGGTGATTCCGCTGTTTCTGGTTCTGCTCTTTGGCGCCATGGCTGCCTGGGCTTTAAGTGAATACCGCTTTCGCGGCAGTCGGCTACTGGCCCTGTTTCTCGCCATGGGCATCATGGTGCCCATCCGGCTGGGCACGGTCAGTATTCTGGAAACGATGGTGACGTTGAACCTGGTGAACACTCATATGGCCCTCATACTGGTCTATACCGCCATGGGGCTGCCGCTGGCCATCTTCATTCTGACTGAGTTCATCGGCCAGGTGCCCAACGAGCTAAAAGAGGCCGCACGTTGCGATGGCATCAGCGAGATTCGACTGTTTTTTCAGATCATACTGCCTCTGGTTCGGCCAGCGGTGGCAACGGTAGCCGTCTTCACCATGGTGCCGATGTGGAACGACCTGTGGTTTCCCCTGATCCTGGCACCGGGTGACGCCACCAGAACCATACAACTGGGCGTGCAACAATTCATTGGCCAGTATGCAACCGACTGGAATTCGGTTCTGGCAGCACTGTCTCTGGCCGTCTTGCCGATTCTTGTGTTGTATGTGTTTTTCTCTCAGCAGCTGATCAGCGGACTGACGTCAGGGGCGGTTAAGTAGATCGACCGATGACCGTTTCGGTCGCGCCTGTTATTATCGGCGGCCTGTGTTTTAAGGTCGCTTCATGATGAAACCCTTTGATATTGCGATTGTCGGCGGTGGCCTGGTGGGCCTGACCCTGGTGCGTGCGCTGCAACCGGCACTCACTGCCGGTGCACGTTTGGTCGTGATTGACCCGGCACCCAAACCGACCCATCAGGCGCCACAATCACCCAGTTTTGATGACCGGGCTACCGCTCTGTCTGCTTACTCTTGCCTGGCCCTGAGCCGACTGGGACTGGGAGAGCCGGTTGAGCGCTACAGCAGCGCCATTCGCTGGATTGAGGTCAGCGACAGGGGGCACGCTGGCTACCAGGTGATGGATGCCGCCCATCACTCAGACGGTGCCTTTGGTCGGGTTATCGCCAATGCTGCCCTCGGGCAGATACTGTGGCAAGGTGTTCAGTCATTGCCTGGCGCGGACTGGTATTTCGGCACCCGGGTACAGCAGATCAAACCGGGACAGACAAACAGCACCCTCAAGCTCGACAATGGTGAAACCCTGTCGGCACGTCTGATCATCCTGTGCGATGGCGGGCGCTCGCCTTTGACCGAACAGTTGGGCATAGGGCACACACAACGTAACTACAATGCCCGTGCCGTCATTGCCACTGCCCGAACCGAGCAGCCTCATGCCGGCAGGGCCTATGAGCGGTTCACAGAATCCGGCCCCATCGCTCTGTTGCCCTTCGGAGATTTCTCAGCCCTGGTCTGGACCATACCCGCACGCCTGGAAAAGCGGTTTCAGGCATTGAACGAAAATGATCGCCTGACCCTGTTGAATCAGCACTTCGGACAACGCCTGGGCCGAATCACCGAACTGGGCCCGCTGACCGGCTACCCGCTGCAGCGTCGCACCGCTACTGAACTGGTTCGACATCGGTTGCTGGTATTGGGCAATGCAGCAGCGACACTGCACCCGGTCGCCGGACAAGGCTTTAACCTGGCCTTGCGCAGCGTCTTGCGCACCGCCACCGTATTGAATCAGCACCTGATTCTGGGCGAAGACGCCGGTGCCATCGGGCCGCTGCATGCTCTGGCCGCCGCCATTCAAGCCGACCAGTCGGTCACCGCCGGCTTTTCCGACACCCTGGTGCGCAGCTTTGGGTCAGCCCGACCCTGGTTGCAACTCGGTCGCACCCTGGGCTTGAATGCACTGGACCGGCACCCTCTACTGGGACGCAGCTTTGCACTGGCCAGCATGGGTTTGCTGCAAGGTGCCCCTTTACCACACCCGGAACCCACCCTGGCCACCGATGGACTGATGTCACCATGACCCAAACTTCGCACGACTCTGCGCGCACCGCTTACGACATTCTGATTGTGGGTGGCGGCATGGTTGGCCTGGCGCTGGCCATAGACAGCGCCCGTCAGGGCTTGGCCACATTGGTGGTGGAACAGGAGCTGCCCGAGCCCGAAACACCGGTTGCCGGGGTGTATTCACCCCGGGTCAGCGCGATCAGCCGACAAAGCCGGGACTGGCTGACCGCTATGGGCGTCTGGCAACACCTGCCGGCCAAACGCCCCTGCGCTTATCACGAAATGAAGGTCTGGGACCGTCTGGGTCAGGGCCGTATCGGTTTTCATGCTGATGAAGTGCAAGCCGATAATCTCGGCCATATCATTGAAAACCGCTGGTTGATCAGTGCCTTGTGGCACCAGGCTGAACACACCCCGGGTCTGACTGTGCTGGCAGGCCGAACGGTGCAGCACTGGTCCCTTCAAGGTGAACAGGTACAGGCCAGGCTGAGCGATGACACTACTGCGACTGCGTCGGTATTGGCAGCCTGTGATGGCCGTTTCTCGACCATTCGACGCGAAGCGGGCATGGCCACCCGGGAGTGGGACTACCAGCAAAAGGCCATCGTCACCACCGTACGCCATCGCCAGCCTCACCGGGGTGTTGCGCACCAGGTCTTTCTGGATACGGGTCCACTCGCCTTTCTCCCGCTGCAGGATGAAACCGGCGACCAGCAGGCCAGCTCCATCGTCTGGAGTGTCGACAACGATGCCGTGCAAACACTGCTCGACCTGCCCAAAGCGGACTTCCTGACGGCCCTGAACCGGGCCTTCGAAAACACGCTTGGGGAGCTGACTGACTGCGACCCGCGCTTCAGTTTTCCGCTGCAACAAATGCACAGCAAACACTACATTGCCCCGCGCCTGGCGTTGGTCGGCGATGCCGCGCACGCCCTGCACCCGCTGGCTGGCCAGGGGGTCAACCTGGGGTTTCAGGATGCCGCTGCGCTGGCGGCAGAATGGCACCGGGCCCATCAGCGTGGCGAAGACCCGGGCAGTGAGCGCACACTGCGCCGCTATCAGCGCCAGCGTCAGGGCCACAACCTGGCTGCCATGGCTGCTATGGAGGGGTTCAAGCGTTTGTATGGCAGCGATAACCCACTGGCTGTACTGGGCCGCAACTGGGGCATGAGCCAACTGAACCGGCTGCCTCTGGTCAAACGCCCACTGATCAGCACTGCTCTGGGTCGCCCCCGAGCCAGTTGACAGGGGCTCGCTCCCGCACCGAACCTTCACCGCCCAAAGAACCAGACAGGGATACACCGTGTTTCACATTGCTTTGCACGAACCCCAGATCGCGCCCAACACCGGCAACATTATGCGGCTGGTCGCCAACAACGGCTGTCAGTTGCACCTGATTGAACCGCTGGGTTTTGATTTCGAAGAAAAGAAACTGCGCCGGGCCGGGCTCGACTATCAGGACCTGGGCCGCATGTCCCGATACCCGGATTACCCGACCTTCCTGAAAGCGATGGGAGACAGGCGCATCTTTGCGCTGACCACCAAAGGCGACCACACCTATGCTGAGGTTAGCTTTGAACCCGGGGATGTCTTATTGTTCGGCTCAGAAACGTCCGGGCTGCCCGCCGCGATTCGTGAAGCGCTGCCTTCCGGACAGTGCCTGCGCATTCCCATGCTGCCCAACAATCGAAGCATGAACCTGTCAAACGCTGTTGCTCTGGTCAGTTACGAAGCCTGGCGCCAACAGGGTTTTACCGGAGGCTGTTAAAAAGAGACACGCCCATGGCGACCCGGACAGCAAATAATTGACGCTCTACGTCACCCAATCATTTTTCACCCGCCGCGAAATTGACGACTGACCGTATTCATTCAGGCTACGGTCGTTACATTTGACTTTTGTTGCCCTAGAATGTGACGCAGTCTTCAATTTCGAACCATTACCAACGAACTCCAGTCTGTATGATCTTGCCAGGCGGCCCCGTGGGTGGTTACCGACTTTTTCGACCGAATAAAACAGAACGTGTGAATCGCAAATCTACAATGCCGCTGCACACCAAAAACCCCATGCTCACTGTGTCCGAACAATGCGCACGGTTATTGCTAGACTCAAACAGCGAACGAGCGGAGAAGCGAACTTTTGGGTGACATAAAACGGCGCAAACGACCAGCACGCCAGCAAACCTGGGTCTACCTGACCGAAACGGGCATCGGTGTGCTTGTGTTGGAGCACTCCCGCCAGGGAATCACCAGGGTGATCACCAGCTTGTGGCGTGAGCAGGAGACTCCTCTGATGAACGCAGAGCTACTGGCAGACTGGGTAGCCAAGCACACCCGGGGTCAGCTTAACCTGCTGCTCAGTGACCCGGCCTACCAGATGCTGCTGGTTGATGTTCCTGACGTTCCCGCCGCCGAGATGGATGCCGCCCTGCGCTTTAAAACGGCCGAGTTGATCAACTACGACCTCGACGACGCCAGCATTGACGTCATTCTGCTACCGGCCGAAGCCTACCGTGGTCGGCTGCGCATGGCGTTTGTCATCGCTGCGCAAAAGAAGCCCCTGACCGACTGGGCCATGGCGATGGCCCGGCGTGGACAGCGCATCGAATGCATCGACATCGACCAACTTACTTTGCGCAATACCGCCATTCGCACTCTGGAGCGGGACCAGAGCGGCCTGCTGTACATGGAAGCAGACCGCTGCCGGCTGATCCTGTTGTATAACCGGGAGATCGTACTCAGCCGCCAGTTCGAGATTGGCTATACCGACCTGGGGCTTGCCGTTGAAGGCGATTCCGGGCTGGAGCTGGAAGGCAACGCAGACATTCAGCTTGACTCATTATCGCTGGAAATTCGCCGCTCTTTCGATTACTACGAAGCCCAGCTGGGGCTCGGCGCCATCGCTGAAGTGGCGCTACTTGGCTGGCCTTTGGACCCCGGTATTGGCGAGAAGTTGAGCGCCAAACTCGATACCCGGTTCAGCCTGCTGCATCCGGAAGACTTCATTCTGACCCCCAGCGAAACGGACTGGCCGGTCGAGCTAACACCGGCCCTGGGCGCCGCCTTTCGGGAGAATGCCGCATGACCCGCCACATCAATTTGATGCAGGCTGATATGCTGCCAGGGCATGGCCGCCTGCAATTGCCCGCCTTTATGGGTGTACTGGTGCTGGCATTGGTCGGGTCTGCCGCCTGGATCGCGCTTAGCTGGCATCAGCAACAACGTTTACAGGACGATCTTGCCGACTGGCAGCAGCAGGTGGCACGCAGTGAACAGGCGCTGAGGCAAGCCCGTTCGGTCAGCCCTCAACTCGATACAGAAGCCGCGCTGATTCAGGAAAATGCCGAGTTAACTCGCCAGAAGAACGCTCGTGAGACGGCCTACAGTGGCCTGGCCACGCAGCTGGGAGAATCAGCTCGCGGATTTTCGACTCCACTGGCCCAGTTATCGGACATTGATTTCGACGGACTCTGGCTGAGCCACATTGAACTGCGCAATAGTCAGCAACATCTCGGTCTGGCTGGTTTTGCTCGTCAGCCCGGGTTGGTGCCCCGGTATCTCAGTCAACTCGAAGGGTCTGTTTTTCGCGGCATCAGTATTCAAAACCTGAACATCGAACAAGCCCCCGATGATCCTAGTCTGTGGCGGTTTACACTGGCGGACTCAGCCAATGTAGGCGCTGCACTGAATCGCAGGGCGCAAAGCCAATGAATGCGACCCTGTTTCAACTGCGCCTGGTCATTGATCGACTGTCCATCCGGGAGCGCGCTATCCTGCTGGTCAGTATGGTGCTGTTATTGGCCGGTATAAGCTATGCGGGGCTGTGGTACCTGGGTTGGACAGACCAAAGCACGGTGCGCGACCGAATCGCACAACTGCAAAGCCAGGCGATCGACAACCAAAACGCACAATTGGCACTGGAACAAGCCAGCAATAATCCGCAAGTGCAAACACTGAGCAATCAGAATGAACGGCTGCGCCAGGAAGTACAGCAGCTCAATGATCGTATCAGCGGCATCACCGAGGTTCTGATCCCACCTGACACCATGGCCACCCTGCTGCGCGAGTTACTGGGCAGCAGTGACCTGACGCTGATTCGATTTGGTGCCTTGTCGGCGCAACCACTGGCCCGGGACGATACCGGAGAAGCACAGCTGTACAGGCATCAGCTGGATATCGAGTTAACCGGTAATTTCGACGCTCTGACCCGCTACCTGCGGACCATTGAGGCACTGCCCTGGCGCTTGTTCTGGGATGAGCTGAGTGTCGAAACCGACCAATACCCCGATCTTCGTATTCGCCTGAAAGTCCATACGCTGAGCGATCAGGAGGCCTGGCTGAATGTCTAACTCTGAAGCAGGGTTCACAACACGCTTTCTGTTGGTGCTGTCATTCACGGCCATGTTCATCACCGGACATGCCCTGGCCGACCCGATGCGTCCTGACACACTGAGGCCCGAGCCACAAACAGCACCGGCCCCAGTGGTACAGCCCGAGCCGACCTTTCGGTTGACCTCGATCTACCGCCTGGACCAGCAAGCCTATGCGGTCATCAATGGCCAGTGGCTCAGCGTCAATGACACCCTTAATAACTATCAACTGATGGCCATACGCAGCGATCGGGTCCTGTTGCAACGCGGCAATCGAACCCGAACCCTGACCTTACAACAGGCCGGCACCCTGGCCATTACCCCGACTGATGAGGAATAACCCAGTGCCCTACCCGCTACTTACCTGGATTGCCAAATACCCGGTAACCGCCAGTCAGGGCAGCGCGCGCGCTGTTGCTCTGGTCGTCGCCCTGGGCCTGACAGGCTGTACCTCCATATCCCAGCCCCGGGAGCCAGCTGAGGCACCCGGGCTCGATACCCGGTCAGTGATCGAACAGGAACTCAACGACGCCACGCCGCCAGCGCCAGAACGCAGCCCGGTCACTGCACCGGAGGAACTGAGCAGTGACCTGCTCGATTTCAGCCAGGCGCCGGTTACCCGCCAGCGGTTCGATGTTCAGGCGACCGATGTGCCCCTGACTCGGTTTTTCTCTGACCTGGGCCGTACCCAGGGTGTTAACATCCTGGTTGATCCTGCCATTACCGGCACACTGACCCTGAACATGACCTCGGTTACGCTCGATCAGGTTATGTCGGCGGTACGTGATATTTACGGATACGACTATCAACGCACCGATTACGGCTACCGGGTGCTCCCCAATCAAATTGCCACTCGCATCTACCGCCTCAATTACTTGAACGTCGCCCGTTCCGGTCGCTCCGACACCACCGTCAGTGGGGGTCAGATCAGCCAGCAAGACAGCGCCAACAACCAAAGCAGCAGCGTCGCTACAGAAACCAGTGCTGATTTCTGGCAAGGCATGGAAATGACCATCATGGGACTTCTCGACCAAGCCGAAGATCGTCAGGTTGTGGTCAACGCCCAGTCCGGTTTACTCGTTGTTCGGGCCACACCGCGCGAACACGAAGTGGTTGCCGAGTTTCTTGATGACGCGCAACTGAGTTTGCAACGCCAGGTCGTCATTGAGGCCAAGGTGGTGGAGGTAACGCTCAACAACGAATTTCGCTCCGGCATCAATTGGAACACCTTTGCCAACGACCTTATCGCCGTCGGTACCGACTCCAGCGCCGGGCTCAGCGCCAACCCTCTCAGTGGTATTGGGGATATCGGCGGAGTATTCAGCTTAAGCGTGGGCGACGGCAACTTTAATTCCATGCTGCAATTGCTGCAAAACCAGGGCGATGTTCAGGTGTTGTCCAGCCCGCGCGTCTCTACCGTAAACAACCAGAAAGCGGTCATCAAAGTCGGCACCGACGAGTACTTTGTCACCGAAGTCAGCTCGCGGGACAATGACGACGACGATGCCACTTCCAGCTCGCCGGAATTCACCCTATCGCCCTTCTTTTCCGGCATTGCGCTGGACGTCACCCCCCAGATCAGTGCTGAAAACAACGTGATCCTGCACGTACGACCCTCGGTGACCGAAGTGGTTGAACGCACCAAAGTCATTACCGTAGGCGGTACCGAGTTCGACTTGCCGCTGGCGTTTTCCAGCATTCGCGAAACCGACAGCATCATCCGGGCATCCAGTGGCCAAATTGTCGTCATTGGTGGTCTTTTGTCCCAGCGTCAGGGTGCATCGGCAACCGGTTTGCCGGGCTTGTCTCAATTGCCGGGGTTACGCTATCTGTTCGGTCAAAACCGGGAGTCTCAGGAGAAAAGTGAACTGGTCATCCTGCTGAAACCGGTGGTGTACGATGAAGAAACCACCCGCAATGATCTCGACCGCGTTTTGAACCGGATGTAGAGGCAACTCACGGCCATGTACGAAGCCCATTTTGGACTCAAACAGCCGCCGTTCAGCCTGTCTCCCGATACGGCCCTGTTCGTGCGACTGGACGATCACGAGGCTTGCTATCAGCTGCTGACCCATGTCCTCGAAACCGGTGAAGGCTTTTTGAAGGTCATCGGGGATGTCGGCACTGGAAAAACCATTCTGTGCCGTCGGTTGCTGCGTTTTCTCAGTGACGACCCGGTTGCGCGCGACCGTTTTCACAGTGTCTATATTCCCAACCCGATGCTGTCTCCGGTTGGCTTATACCGCGCCGTCGGTCAGGAACTGGGGCTCGATACTCCGCTACAGGCCGACAATGCCGCCCTGCTCGAACGCATCAACCAGAAAATCCTCAGCCTTGCCCAACAACAGCGCGGCGTGGTTATTGTCGTTGACGAGGCTCAGTCCCTGCCGCCTGCCACACTGGAAGCCTTGCGTCTGATCACCAATCTGGAAACCGAGCAACAGAAACTGGTGCAAGTGATCCTGTTTGGCCAGCCTGAACTCGATGAATTGCTCGATCAGAACCGGTTCCGGCAATTGCGTCAGCGCATTACGTTCGCTCACTACCTGAAGCCCTTGTCACGCATCGCTGTTCGTCAATACCTCGACTTTCGATTGACCCAGAGTGGCTACAACGGACCCGCGCTGATCAGCGACCGCGCCATCAAACGCCTGCACCGCCTCTCGGGTGGTGTGCCGCGCATGATCAACGTTTTGACACACAAGGCCCTGCTGTCAGCCTATGCCGAACAGCGCCGACGGCTGAATCCGACCGATTTCGACCGGGCCTGGCGCGACAGCAAGCCGGATACGCCCGCACGGTCAGCGCGACTGGCGCCGCTGGCAGCGACCGCCGCGCTGATTCTGCTGATACTGGTGTCCGCCTGGAGTCTGCTATGAGCCTGATGCACCAAGCGCTCGACCGCCCTGCAGCACAAAGCCAGCGCCGTACCAGCGGTTACAATCCACTGAAGCGCCCTGGTCACCAGTCTCAATCGGCGTGGTGGATCATTGCCGCAGCGGCCATGCTGGTTGCCCTGGCAGTACTCGCCTGGTCGCAATGGCGCCCCGCAACCAACCCGATTTTACCGGCTATTGCTCAAGCAGCACCCATTGCTGCGACTGCGCTGGCAGAGCCAAGCGCAACGACCAACCCCGGCGACACCTTGCCAGCTGAACCCGGGCCGACCGCCACACCCATTAGTCCTGTAGCCACTGATACAGCCATAGCGACGCCGGTGTTGCCCGAGAAACCGGAACCCCTGCCAGCAGAAACGTCCATTACCGAAGCGCCCGTAGCCACCGCCGAACTGCGCGGGGAGGCGATTGAAACCAGCAATACGGCTAACCGGTCAACCCCTGAACACATAACCCCGGTACCAGTGGAGCCTGCGCGTGAGCCCTCAATACCGGACTCTGCTGAAGAATTGCCCGCTCGTGCCGATAACCCGCCTGAAACCACCCCTGTGGTAACCAGAGTTGTGGCGGAACGCCCATCGGTCAGCAGCGTTGCCAGCGCAGCACCGCAACACGCAGCTAAGCGCCAGGCTATTCAAACCGCCATTGCCAGGGGTGACCTGGCGCTGGCACAACAACACCTGCAGTCCTGGATAACGCGTGAGCCACAACTGGAAGAACCCCGCATCTGGCTGGCAAAAGTAACTCTGAGCCAGGGGGGTGCCGAACAAGCCGAGTCACTGCTGATCGGGTTGCAGAGCAATGAAGCGCTGGGGTTAAGAGGGCTGATTCTTGAGAAAACCGGGCGCTATTCCGATGCCGCACGAGTGTTTGAAGCACTGACTCGTGAAGAGGCCGGTAACCCTCAGTGGTGGCTGCATTGGGCCATCAACCTGGAGAACAGCGGCCGGCTGGCGGAAGCGCGGCTTTTGTACCAGACTTACCTGGAGCAGTTTTCCGGTCATAACGCGCGGCTGACAGCCTTTGCAACAGAGCGTTATCGGGCACTGGCGGGGTAACACGGCATGAACCGTTTATATGAACTGTTAAAAGACCATTCAAATATCAGCCTACAGGCACTGGAGCAGCACTACCACACTCTGGTCAACGAAGACGATGAACGTGAACTCGGTAGACGGCTGATTCAGGCCAGGCAAATCAAGCTGTCCGGCATTATGGAAATCGCGCTTAAACACGACCTGTTTCCGAAAGCAGATTCACTGCTCAGGCGACTGGCTGAAGCTCGTCAGCGCCATCAGGTGATCAAGCCCAACACTCATACCACCCGGTATCGCATCACTGAAGACAACCTGCCGGTCGACCAGATTGAACTGATCGACATTGGCGTCAACCTGCCTATTCCAACGCCCAGCCTTAAGTCTTTTCGCGACACCAGTACCGATGAAAAGCAGGTCGCTGACATGGCACTTGAACTGGCGCAGATGAATCAGGCCCAGGAAGCGGAAATGCTAATGATTGATGCGCTGGAGGAATTTCCCAAATCAATGCGTATCCGGGTTTTGCTGGCCTGGCACTATTGCCGCTGCCAGCAATTCAAAGACGCGATCACCTGCTGCCAGAACGGACTAAAACTCAACCCTTCGGTGTATCCCCTGGTCGAATACATGGCCCTGGCTGAACAGGCACTGGGCAAGCACCTGCTGGCGATCAACCACTTTCAAAAGCTCGCCTGTCTGCCCCGGGTGAAACCTATCTGGTATATGCAGTTGGCACTGTCGCTGGAACGCGCCCGACTGAACATGGATGCCAAACAAAACTATCAGACATTCCTGGCGCTGAACAATGACCCCGAATTGCAACAATTCGCCCAACAACGCTCAACGATATTGGCTGGCTAAATGACTGAAACGCGCACGCTGGACACCGAACCGAAAAACCGCAAAAAAATTCGCCTGGGTGACCTGCTGGTCGAAGCCGGGCTGATTTCGGAAGGCCAGCTTGGCCTCGCTTTGCAAGAGCAAAAGCACACCGGCAAGAAAATCGGCCGCGTATTGGTCGACATGGGACTGGTACCCGAGAACAAATTGCTCACGACGTTGTCGAAACACCTGAAGATTCCGTTCATCGAGATGCGCCAGTTTCAGCTTAAGCAAGACGTCATGCAGCGCCTGGACGAGTCCGTCGCGCGACGCTTTCGCTGCCTGCTGCTCGCCGACAATGCCGATGGGTTGCTGCTGGGCATGGCCGATCCTCTGGATTTGATGGCCATCGATGAAGTTGAAAAGCGACTGAAGAAAACCGTCAAACCGGCCATCGTACGTGAAGCCGAACTGCTGGCCACACTGGACTCGGTGTACCGGCGTACCGGTGAAATTGAATCCATTGCCGTGGAGCTGGAAGGTGAGCTGCGCGAGAGCGACTTCGACCTGGCCAACCTGGCCGATGACGGCGACTTGCAAGACGCGCCCGTTGTGCGACTTCTGCAAAGTCTGCTCGAAGACGCGGTGGCGGTGAATGCCTCTGATGTGCATATTGAACCGGATGAATCCGTATTTCGCATTCGCATGCGGGTCGATGGCGTTTTACAGGAACAGGTTATCAAAGAAAAACGGGTGGCATCGGCATTGGTGATGCGGTTAAAAATCATGTCGAATCTCGATATCTCCGAGCGACGCATGCCACAGGATGGACGCTTCAACATTCGCGTCAATAACAAATCAATTGATGTGCGGCTATCCACCATGCCAGTGCAATACGGTGAATCGGTAGTCATGCGAT
Source organism: Saccharospirillum impatiens DSM 12546 (assembly GCF_000423605.1). GTDB lineage: Bacteria > Pseudomonadota > Gammaproteobacteria > Pseudomonadales > Natronospirillaceae > Saccharospirillum > Saccharospirillum impatiens. The sequence continues at coordinate 88,214 of NZ_AUIH01000001.1, read as the reverse complement.
TGCTCGACCAGTCGTCCGGCCTGCTGTCACTTGAAGCCCTGGGCATGCCCGACACCATCCGCAGCCGATTCGAGTTAATGGTAGAACGGCCCCACGGTTTAATCCTGGTCACCGGCCCGACCGGCAGCGGTAAAACCACGACACTGTATTCGGCACTTAATTTGTTAAACCAGCCCAACCGAAAAATCATTACGGCTGAAGATCCGATTGAATATCGCATGTCGCGCATTAATCAGGTACAGGTTAACCCGCGCATCAATCTCGACTTCGCCAGCATTCTACGTTCGGCGTTGCGTCAGGACCCCGATGTCATACTGGTCGGCGAGATGCGCGACCAGGAAACCGTCTCCATCGGTGTCAGGGCCGCCCTGACTGGCCACCTGGTGATGAGCACATTGCACACCAACGATGCAGTCTCCAGCGCCATGCGACTGGCCGATATGGGCGTTGAATCCTATCTGGTGGCATCCGCCTTGCGTGGCATCATGGCACAGCGACTGTTGCGTAAAGTCTGCGAAGAATGCCGCCAACCCTACAAACCGGAAGTGCGCGAACAATTGTGGCTCAACAATCTGGCGGGCGGTCGCTTTGCACAGCACTCCTTTTACCGGGGTACTGGCTGCTACCATTGCAATAACACCGGCTATCGCGGTCGAATCGGTGTCTATGAATGGCTGGAACTTGATGAAGCCATGCTGATCGCACTGCGCGACCAGGATCACAATGCCTTTGTCCAGGCCGCACGTGCCAACGACCAGTTCAAACCAATGGAAGAGTGGGCACTCGAATATGCGATGGAGGGCACAACCGACCTGTCCGAAGTCTTCAAAATCTCCATCGACCTGAACGATCTGGTGGCCGACCATGGCTGAGTACTTCTACCAGGGCCGCAACGCGGAAGGTCGCCAGGTTGAGGGACAGCTTGAAGCGGCTTCGCAAAGCGCATTGCTGCAACTTCTGAGGCGTCAGAGCATCATTGCAACACGCATTGAACCAGTTGCCAAACCGACTTCCCGAAACATCGATGTGTCTGCTCTGCTTGGTCGCTACACCCAGCGCAAGGCCAAAGTCAGCATCGACGAGTTGATCATGTTCTGTCGTCAGATGTATGCCTTGTCTCGCTCGGGCATTCCGCTGATGCGTGCCATCAATGGTCTTTCCGATGCCACTCGCTCGCCCCGCCTGGGCGAAGTGCTGAGCGATGTCGCGCGCATTCTGACTCAGGGGTCGCCGCTGTCGACCGCGTTTCGAAGCCACCCGGATGTCTTCAACGACCTGTTTATCGCGATGATTCGCATGGGCGAATCCACTGGCCGGCTTGATACCGCCTTTCAACAACTGGTCAGTCATCTGGAACTGGAAAAAGACACCCGCAAGCGCATCGCCTCGGCAACCCGATACCCGATCATTGTGGTAGCGGCTATTTCACTGGCCATGGTGGTCATCAACTTCATGGTGATTCCGGCCTTCGCTGGCGTATTTGCCAAACTTGGCGCCGACCTGCCCATTCCAACCCGGATTCTGATGACCAGCTCAGACATCATGATCAGTACCTGGCCCTACCTGCTGGGTCTGATTGTACTCGGGGTCTACGCGTTTAAACGCTGGAAGAAAACCCCTCAGGGTGCACTGACCTGGGACCGCCAGATTCTGCGATTTCCACTGATGGGGGGCATTTACGAACGCATTGCGCTGGGACGATTTGCCCGGCCTTTCGCCATGATGCTCGAAGCGGGCGTTCCCCTGCTGCAAGCACTGGGCGTGGCCAGTCGAACGGTGGGCAACAAATACATAGGCAAAGGCATTGAAGGGATGATGTCTGGTATTGAACGTGGTGAGTCCCTTCAGGCTACCGCATCGGCCAGTGGGCTGTTCAACCCCCTGATTCTGCAAATGATCGCGGTCGGTGAAGAAACCGGTAACGTTGGTGGACTGCTCGTCGACATTGCGGATTTCTACGACCAGGAAGTTGAATACGATCTGAAACGACTTGCTGAGGCCATAGAACCCATCCTGCTCTTGTTTATGGGCATGATGGTTCTGGTGCTGGCATTGGGAGTATTTCTACCCATGTGGGACCTCGGCTCCGCTTTCGGGTAGTCAATTCACCCGTCGTAGACTCCCTAGACAAAGACGAGGTCCAATCCTAAACTTAATCCACCGGGGTTCACCCGACACAACTCAGGGTTTGACGTATGAGTGAACTGATGCAGGTATCCACCCGGGGCTCCCTTTGCAGGCACAACAAAGCCTTCAGGCTCAGAATGGGCCGGGTGATATCGTCCCCCTTTGTGGTGTGTGTCGCCGGGCTACTGGCTCTCAGCGCACTATTGGGTGTTCATGCGTCCGGCTTCCCAAACCGCCCGCTGACCATGGTCATTGGCTTCAATCCGGGGGGCAGCACTGACATTCAGGCTCAGGCCCTGGCTGACATCCTGGAAGAAGAACTCGGTCAACCTGTAGAACGGCTCTATCTGCCCGGAGCTGGCGGTGGCGTTGCAGCCGCCCTTGTTGCCAGCAGTACTGACCAGGGCTATCTCATGATGTTTGGCTCATCGCTGCCCTACACTTTTACGCCACTCGTTACCGACGCCTCTTACGATCTGAACAGTTTTCGCTATGTGTCGGCTCTGGCCCTGGATCAATCTGCTCTGGTAACCGGTGGCAACAAGCCTTACCGAACCTGGGAAGAATTTCTTGAGTACGCTCGCGCTCAGGGCAAAGACGAGCTGACGGTCGCCTCCCAGACTTCACAGGATCGGTTTGTCATTAATATGATTTCACGCCGTGAAGGCATTCCCATGCGCATAGTCCCTACAACCGGTGGGGCTGGTATGGCGCCCATGGTGCTAGCGGGCGATGTGGATTTCGCGTTCAGTGGCGGTACTCACACCCAGTACACGGAATCAGGCGAGATGGTCGTGCTGATGGGACTCGTGGAAGAACGATTGGTTGGATACCCTGATGCGCCAGCTATTGGCGAGCTCGGTTACGACGTGTCAATGCAGAATCCGCGGGTGCTGGTGGTCCCGGAAGACACCCCGGACGATCAGGTCAGCATTCTTTCCGCGGCTCTGTTCAAAGCAACACAGGACCCACGCTTCATTCAAGCGACCGGGCGAGTACGACTGCCCATCACCTTTTGGGATGAAGCCCGGCTTCAATCCTACTTCGAACAGCAAGTTGACGACTATCGCTGGTTGATTCAGGAGTACGGTGAGCCTGATGAGAACTGAACAGTCAAAACTGATTCACGACCGGAGTATGAATGCCTAAGCATTCGACAATTAACGTTACTCAGTCAGTGAGAAAGCGATTCCTCGAACTGAAATTCATTACCCGCATCGCTCTGGTCTTCGGTGCTCTGGGGCTAATCACTCTTTTTTTCTCGATGCTCTACGCTGTCAAGACCGCCCAGAACAGTCTCGACAGTGAAATTCAAAATGCGCTGCGCCAGCATCATCGCACTGCTGCCAACCTTTACGCCAATCGACTTGACCTGCTTGATGCCTATTTGCAAAGTGCAGCAGCCAACCAGGTATTCACGTCGATCGCCAGCGGCACAACCGGACTCGATTCGGCGATCGACGACATTGCCTACATGTTTCAGGACTCGGCATTAGGCAATAACATCGATGTCCTGTTCATAACCGATGCCAGCGGACAGCTACTTTTCGATGCAAGCCTGCCTTTATACGACATTGACCCTATGATGCAAACATTGCGTTCACCGGTGTACTATACCCAACGCTGGCTGATCGAGCACACCACCACCCTGACCGTGGTGCTTAAAGCGGCGCCACTATTTGACCCGGCCTCACTGCGCCTTCGCGGTTACCTGTATATAGGATTGGCCATCGGACAAAACCGTGCCCTGGTAAGCGATATTGCCAGCCAATCCGGCGTTGATGTCATTAAAGTCGGGTTGGGTGACCAGGAGTTGATTCGACAGACCGAACTGGAATACAAAGGCGCCGCTTCCTACGCTAAACCTTTCGACAGGGTCGTCTTAAAAGACAATGTCTACTCAAAAACACTGCCGCTTAATATCGCCAGCAATCGCGACGACGCCTGGATTGAACTCGGTCTGTCGGCCAATAATTTCCCACCGGTGGCGGAAACCTATAAACAGACATTTTTTGTTCTGTCAGCCGGGTTTATTCTGTTATTTACACTTGCGACCTGGCTGGTACACCTGAACCACAACCGCAGTATCAGCAACCTGTTGCAATACATCGCCAACACACGCCAGGGCACGAGAGCCGCTCCGTTTGAAACGGGCGGTATCTATGAACACAACCAGGTCGGACTCGCGATGCAGAGCATGGTCTACGAACTGAACATCGCTGCAAATGTTTTTGAATCTGCACAGGGAATGCTGGTCACAGACGGGGCAACCCGAATTCTGAAAGTGAATAAAGCCTTCACCCGTATGACCGGTTACCATCAGGAAGACATTGCAGGCGAGCTGATGAATCTGGTGGAAACAGACCTTCATGATGAGAGCATCAACCAAATCATCGAAGACAGCCTAGCCATCAATGGCAGCTGGCAGGGGGAGGCATGGGGTCGACGCAAAAACGGCGAGTACTATTTGCAGTGGATGCACATTACTGCGGTCTTATCTGATGAAGGCGATGTTGTGCAGAATTTTGTGGTTACCATCATCGACACGACTGAACGTAAAGCTGCTGAGCAACGCATCGAACAACTCGCCTTCTACGACCAGCTTACCAGCCTACCCAATCGACGCATGCTGATTGACCGACTGAACAAGGCCTTGATAGTGGCCACCAGCAGTCAGCAATATGGCGCTCTGCTGTACATTGATCTTGATGATTTCAAAACACTGAATGATACCCGGGGGCATCACACCGGCGATCTGTTTCTGCAACAAGTTGCCGAGCGGCTCGGAAGTCGTATCCGCCACACCGATACCGTTGCACGTATTGGTGGCGACGAATTCATCATACTGTTGGAGAATCTCTCTGGTAGCGAAGCAGAGGCAAGGCAGTTTGCCGAAGCATTGGCGGCCAGTGTGCTTGATGCCTTCAGACAACCCTTCATCATGCCCAATCTTGAGCACTTCAGCACATTAAGCATTGGCATGACGTTGTTCAGCAATCACTCACACAATGTCGATGAGCTACTCAAACAAGCAGACCTGGCCATGTACCAGGCCAAGGATGCGGGTAAGAATACCGCCCGCTTTTTTACCCCCGACATGCAAGCCAGGGTATCGGAACATCTGCAGATGGCCAACGAAATTCGCACGGCCATCAAGGATAAGCAATTCGAGCTATTCTTGCAGCCTCAGGTCGATTCCGATCACCTCGTTATCGGTGCAGAAAGTTTACTGCGCTGGCATCACCCCTCCAAGGGGCTGGTGACTCCGGCTGAGATCATAAAAGTGGCCGAAGATACTGGCCTGATCAATCCTCTTGGACACTGGGTGATTGAGCGCTCGTGCGAAATACTCGCTGGCTGGGCGAACGATTCTGTCCTGTCTGGTCTGACCATGTCGGTCAATATAAGCGCGCGACAATTGCACCAGCATGACTTTGTTGCCGACGTGGTCCGCATTGTTCAACACACTGGAGTACCGGCTGCACAACTTAAGCTGGAATTGACAGAAAGCATGTTACTGGAGAACATTCAGGACACCATTGCGAAAATGCATCAACTTCGTTTGCATGGCATCGGGTTTTCACTCGATGATTTTGGTACCGGCTATTCATCACTGTCTTATCTTAAGCAACTTCCACTAGACCAGTTAAAAATCGACCAGTCTTTCGTCAATGATCTGACCATCAATCCGGATGATTCCGACATCGCCAAAACCATCATTTCACTGGCTTCCAGTATGTCTATTAACGCCATCGCCGAAGGTGTCGAAACTGCCGAGCAAGCGATGCTACTAAAGCAATTTGGTTGCCAGGCTTTTCAGGGGTACTATTTCGGCTACCCGGTGCCACTGGCTAATTTTGAACAGAGTGTACGAGCTGCCTGCCAACCCGGCTAACGCTCATCAGGCAATAGTTAGACCATCGCTTGTATCCACCGTATAACCGACTTATTCTTCCAACAGGTCTGCTAAAAACTCACTGAGCAGTCATCGATTTCACCGGAACGCCCATATTCCGGGTTGAGGTTGGCGTTAGACCAACCCGCTACCAATCACGTCAGGGACGATCCAGCTGGATACACAACTATGTTAGATCATTGGCCCGGCCCTTTGCGCCGAACCTTGTTTAAATTGGTGGGCGTCAACTGGGCGGAGCAATTATTGAACGATGCCTGGCAAACCGGCAACGGTGATTTGCATGGCATGCTCGACTCGCTGTTACGCCGTAATAATTTTTCCCTGAGTGCAGACAATACCGAGTTACTCGACGGGCTGGGCAGTTGCATTGTCGCTGGTAATCACCCACACGGTCTGTTTGATGGCCTGGGGCTGGCCTGGCTGGCCAGTCAATCCAGAGTGCCGACCCGGATCATGGCGCGTAATTTTCTGAACATTTTCGGGCCGTTGCGCAAAGTGTTCCTGTCGGTCAACCTTGACAAAGAACGTCGCTCTGTTGGCGGTAGCAAAACACTGACCGCCGCCAGCCAATGGCTACGCGAGGAAGGTAGACTGGTCATTACCCCAGCCGGAGGGTTAAGTCAGGCACGGCCTTTTTGGAAAAATGCTACCGACCCGGCCTGGCGCACCGGCATTGTTCGCCTGGCTCGCGAGACCGATCGACCCATCGTTCTGGTAGACGTGCAAATGCCGCGGGCGCCGATGCGGCAACTGCTGCATCGAATTCACCCGGTTTTGCGTGCCGTCGTTCAGGTTTGGGCGTATCGCCTGGGCAAACATCAGACAATTCATATGCGGGTAGTCGAGGTCATCGCGGTCAGTGACCTGCCGGCAGACTGCAGCCTGCCGGATCAGGCCTTATGGCTACAAAACCGATTAGCCACCGGACAACTGGGCCATCAGACGATGCCCAAACCAAGCCGGGGTGGCCGGCGAGACCAGTAAGCTGACAGCAGTAATCCGCTGACCAGATGCCAAACACCCCAGAACGCCGTAATCAGCATCATACCGCCGAGATTCGGGTAAAACGAAAACAGGATGATAAGTCCAAGACCGGAATTCTGAATACCGACTTCAAGTATCACCGCTCGTCGCTGATCATCGGGCAAACGGGCCCAGGATGCCGCGGCCCAGCCCAACCCCAGAGCCAGAGCGTTATGCAACACAACCAAGCCGGCAAAGGCCGTGGCATGTTCCACAAAAAGCCCGCCATTGCGCGAGAAAGCAACGCCTACAAACATCAGAAAGATTAACAGTGAGACCCAGCGGGCGGGCTTGTCTGCCCGGGCCGCAAAGGCTGGAAACTTGTGACCCACCAGCATGCCCAGTGCCAGTGGCACACCCAGCACCCAACCAATCAACTGCACCATAGCCAGAGGTTCAACGTTAATGGCTTGCACAATGGCCCGGGTCTCAGGCGCCAGTGATGCATAAAAAGTAAAATTCAGGGGCGTCATAATAATCGCCGCCAGCGATGATATGGCGGTCATGCTAACCGAGGTAGCCACGTGCCCGCGACTGAGGAAGGTAATGATGTTTGAGAAACTCCCGCCAGGGCATGCTGCAACCAGAATCATACCGAGTGCCAACGAGGGTTCCAGTGCCATGACACGGGTAAATCCGTAGGTAGCGGCGGGTAACAAAATGAACTGACAGATCAGCCCTATAACGGGCGCTTTGGGCGACTTCAGCACATAACGAAAATCAGCCACTTTCACCGACAGTGCAGCACCAAACATCATGATCGCGAGCATGAAATTCAACATATCGAGACTGGAAGGATCAAAGGCGATCTGGACTGAATCTAACACTCAGGACTCCTAAACAGGGCGTTTCAGGGTTCACGGCCTACTGCCGATATAGCAGCCTGCGGTCTGCAATAGTGTACAGCCGCGCAGATGGAACCACTATCACAGGTTGTCGCGCAGGGTAGCAATTCAACCGTTTGGCATCATACTTTAACAACGGGACCTCAGGGAGGCTCTGAACACTCTTCATGACCAAAGGAGCAATCGCGTGAATGCACAGAAAACCGTATCGCTGGTACTCGGCAGTGGCGGTGCTCGGGGTATGGCTCACATTGGAATTATTCGCTGCCTCGAAGACCGCAATTACAGTATAGCCAACATTGCCGGAGCGAGCATCGGCGCGCTGGTGGGCGGATTTTACGCTGCCGGAAAACTGGACCAATATGAACGCTGGGTCTGTGCCCTGGAACGCAGAGATGTGCTGCGCCTGCTCGACCTGTCGTTCAACGGTGGCGGCCTGTTCAAAGGCTACAAGATCATGGAAGTGTTAAAACGCCAGGTCGGCGATGCCCGAATCGAGGATTTGCCCATTGAGTTTACCGCTGTCGCGGTGGACATCGAACGCCAGCGTGAGATCTGGTTCAACGATGGTTCGCTGTTTGAGGCGATCCGGGGTTCAATCGCCATTCCTTCCGTATTCAAACCACACCCCTACCGGGGCATGATGCTGGTCGACGGCGGGGTACTGAACCCGGTTCCCATTGCACCCACCTTGCGAACCCAAACCGACCTGACGCTGGCGGTCAACCTCAATGGTCGTGCCGACATGCCTGGCAAACCGGAAAAAGCCAACCACAAAAAGCCAGCCAAGGTGTCTGTGGAGGCTCAGAACACCGTACACCGCGCCATCAACCGGTTTATTGATCGCTGGTGGTCAGAGAAAACGGACACCACCGAGCCACAGAGTCAGTGGAGTATGCTCGAACTCATGAACCGCTCCATCGATACCATGCAGAATACCATCGCGCACATGAAGCTGGCCGCGCATCAACCCGATATTCTGATAGAAATCCCCAGGGGAGTGGGTGGCTTGTTTGACTACCACCTGGCGAGTGAAATGATCGACGACGGTTACCAGCTATGCGCTGCCGCGCTGGACCGCTATGAAGCCAAACAAGGCTTTACCGATCTGCACGAAGATATTGAAGAAATCGGTACCGACGAACTCTAGGGAGCCTGCGCCAATACAGGGTCAGCAGGCAGCTGTGCTGTTTGCTGATTGCACCAAACACCGGTGCCCCGGAACCCGTCTTGCCGGAAGAAGCTCAGCCCGGCTGGGCTGACTCTCTTTGCTCGCTGCGGCGCTCTTCAGGGTTCCCTACCGCTTGTTCAGATTCCGGGTGCAGCGGCAAGACGTTAGGGGAGGTCCGTACCATGGCAACATACTGGCTTTCATGGTCTTCCGGGCGCTCAATAATGCGCGAACGAATCAGTTGAACACTCAGGACCAAACTGAACAGTGCCAATACGATCAGATAGTAGGCTGGCAGGCCACCAGCGCCCAGATATTGCAATGAAACCCCAGCCATGGCGGGCCCGACGAACGACCCCAAACCATAAAGCATCAGCAAACCACTGGATCCGGCCACCAGATGATCCTTGTGAATCCTGTCGACCAGATGCGCTACTGAAATAGGATACACAGCCAATACCAGCCCGCAGAATACAACCGACAGCGATGTCATCAGAGCCCGCTCAATGGGCAAGTACCAGGCGCTGAGCGCCATCGCCAATGCCAGCAAGGTACCGAAAACAAACGCCACCAGCATAACCCGGCGGCGATCCATGCGGTCCGACCAGCGACCCACCGGGTATTGAATCAGTGCGCCGCCAAGAATCGATAACGAAATAAAGGCGGCCAATTGGTTTTCCGTATAACCCAGCCCTGCGACAAACAAAGGTGTCAGCCCCCAAAAAGGCCCCATGATCAACCCGGACACCACCACGCCGGTGACCGCAACCGGCGCCGCATCGAATAGCTTCAAAATGCTCATCGACGGCATGTCGACTGGTACATGAGGTTGCTGTAGCCGGGTCCAGGAGACCGGCATAATGGCCGCCGTTACCAGAAAACTGGCCAGTATGAACAAGGTGTAACTGGTCGCGCTGTCAATACGCAGCAACTGCTGAGACGCGGCAATGGCAACCAGATTCACCAGGGTATAAATCGAAAACACCCGACTGCGGTACGCTTCCTGAGTCTGACCGTTTAGCCAGCTCTCGATCACTGTGTACATGACAAATACACCGAAGCCGGTAAAAAACCGGATGACCAGCCAGGCTACTGGCGAAATAATCAGCACATACGCCAGAATACTGCAGCCGAGCAAAGCGGTACAAAAAGTAAAACAGCGAATGTGCCCCATGCGCTTGATCATGGTCGAGGCCATCAGAGTCGCCACCAGAGCCCCAAGAAAGTACACCGAGGTCATGATCCCCAGATACTGTCCGGAGAAACCCTCAGCGACACCACGAAGCACAAGCAGGGTGCTCAGCAGGCTGTTGCCCAACAGTAATAAACAGATGCCCAGAAACAGGGCCATGATCGAAACCAGAATTGAACGCATACCACTTCCGTACGGCTTTGGAACAGAGATTGAAACCCGGCAGTATAGACTAAACCGGTGTAAATCAAGCGGGTTAAATACCCGCTATCGCATTAATCAGATGACAAAACCGAACTTCTCTACTACATTAGATCAATCTAATTAAAGGAGTATCGTCATGACAATCAATATGGGCACAACCGACCGTACGCTCCGCCTCGTCGCCGGGATCATTCTCATTGCACTGGGCCTGACCGGTGTCATCGGTTGGTGGGGCATCATTGGCGTTGTGTTGGTGGCCACCGCTGCGGTTCGCGTATGCCCCGCTTACTTGCCGTTCGGGTTGTCGACCTTGCGCAAAAAATAGCTAACGGTGATCGCTGTCCCAGTTAAACAACAGAGCGGCGATCGTCAGAAACAAGGCAGTCATACCGGCGAGCACCAGCAAGTGATCACTGACCTGCATCAAAGTTGCGCCTTCGGTGGTGATTTCCCGGGCGGCGCTGACCAGGTGGGTCAGCGGGAGCGCATTGGCAATGGACTGGACGGTCGGCGGCGCCCCTTCCAGCGAGAACCATACTTGCGACAACCCCATCATCGGCCAGGTCGCCATGTTCATCAGACCGCCAGTCAACTCTTCACTGCGTGACCGGCTCGCCACGGCGAGACCCAGAGATATCATTGCCAGAGCCCCCACAAAGAGGGTCAGCAGCAAACTGAACGGGTTACCCAGCATCAACGTAGACAATGCCCAGTGGCTGCCAAAATAGATGATCGAAGCCACCAGCATCACGGTCAACAACCGCGATAGAATCTGCGCCGATACGAACTCAAAGGCTGACAAAGGTGTCGCCTTGAGACGCTTTAACACCCCATTTTTCCGGTAGCGCACAATGGCGTAGCCGACCCCGAACAGGGAACTGAACATGATGTTCATACCGATGATGCCAGGCAGCACCCAATCAACGTATCGAATAGGCTCTCCCTGCACCACCCGCCGGTTAAAGTCCGGGTCTGCATTGACCAGCAGTCGCTCGGCGACATAACCATTTCGGCTTTCTTCGTTAACCCAGTACAGCTGGCGATCGAGATCCAGCACCAGATCAATCTGGTGACGCCGGGCCCGATTCAGTGCCGTTTCCAATTCGTCATAAGGGACGAACTGGATGTGACTGAGTTGCATGAAGGCGGGTCGTGAAATATAAGCATCCTGTTCACCGATGACCCCTACCTTGAACATTGGCATGCCCTGACCAAAAATAAAGTAGAAGCCAAAAACCAGTAAAAAAGGGAACGCAAAGTTCCAGGCAAGAGAGCTCCGGTCGCGCCAGAACTCCTTGTTACGGGCATTAAAAACAGCCAGCAGACGGCTCATCATCGGGTAGTCTCCTTAAGATCAGGCGCGCAGGGCATGGCCGGTGAGTTTTAGAAACAAGTCTTCCAGGTTGGGGCTTTTAACCTGCAACCCGGTCAGAGGCACTTGCGCCTCGGCGAGCTGGCGCACGATGGCGTCCACCGCGGTCGTTTGAATCTCAACCCGGTCCCGATTTGCCAGCATCTCGAAAGGCAATACCTTACCCTCAACCGCTGTGGCCGGCAGATTCACCATCACGCCGTCGAAATGGCGCTCCAGCAATTGCGCCGGAGAACCCCGCTCGACAATACGACCCTGATCCATGATGGCAATGTCATCACACAGCGTTTCGGCCTCGTCCATGTAATGCGTGGTCAACACAATGGTTTTGCCACGGTGTTTTATTGCCTGCACCAGCTCCCAGAAATTGCGTCTCGACTGCGGGTCCAGGCCGGTGGTTGGTTCGTCCAGAAACACCAGGTCGGGGTCATTGATCAGCGCCAGTGCCAACAACAGACGCTGGCGTTGCCCACCGGACAATTTGCGCGCATCCCGGTTCAGAAAATCGCCCAAAGAACACAGCCCGATCAGCTCTTCCCGGTCAATGGTTTTGGTATAAAACGCTGCAAACAATGCCAACGTTTCGGCCACCGTCAGATAGTCCTGCAAGGCGGTATTCTGAAATTGAATACCCACACGCTCGAATGCCTTGCGCGATGCCGGCTCGCCAAAGAGTCTCACCTCTCCTGAGGTCGGCTTGCTGATGCCTTCCATCATTTCGATCGTGGTGGTTTTGCCCGCTCCATTGGGCCCCAGGAGTCCGAAGCATTGTCCTTTAGCCACCGAAAAACTGACGCCATCGACGGCCGTAAGCTGTTTGTAGCGTTTCACCAGATTGTGCACACTGAGAAGGTCGGTCATCGTATTGCCTTGTTTCTGGACTCAAGTATCGGCGTTAGCCGGGGTAACACGCGCCAACAGCCACTAACCGGCGCCAAAACGCTGCGGCAGGGTACCGTGACCCGGTTTCGCTCGCCATAGCCGATAAGTCATTTCCGCCCGGGGGGTGCCAGTGCTAGACTGGCCAGTCTGCATTTAACCGGCCCGAACCCGACCCGTTTGAGATTTAACGACGAGTGCGGAACCTGGCCGGACTTTAACCGTTGAGGACTCTGTGTGATCCCTGAGAAAGTATTAGTGGTCTCTCCCGCCCTGGCAGAAACCCTGGGATTGGAAGAGGCACTATTGTACCAACTCCTGACCGAAATGGCCTTGCTGCTTGGGCCGCGAGTTGCCCTGACCGAACAGCATCGCCAACAGTTATTGCCGTTCTGGAGCAACACTCAGCTCAGTGCCGTTTTGCGCCGGGTTCAGGCACAGGGGTTACTAACCGTCCATAATGAAGACCCCTGGCAAGTGCATCTGGAGGATCTCGACGACAGCTTAATCCCGCCAGAGCAGCCCTGGCCTGCTACCGGGGCCGGCACCAATGCCGGGGAAGACATACCGGTCGAAAGAGTCCCGGTCAGAACCATGAACCGCCCTGTACAGGCAGCCGAACCCGGTAACCCGCCGGCACAGGATATGAATGATGCCCGTCGCCGCAACCAGGTTCAGGATGATCTGGCCTATCTAAAACCGGAAAAACCCGACATGAACACCGTGCGCGCAGAGCGCACGCGCATGCACGCAGAATGGGAGCCCGGTCCGGAATTCCCGGGGCTATTATCATTTCACGACATTCCGTTGACCTATGCATTGGCGGAACTGGCAAAATTCAGACAGTATTATCAGGATAAAGACAGAGCCGAATTCAGCTGGGACGTCCGCTTCTTGAACTGGGTCCAGCGTTCCTGGCACGATCAACTGAACAACAAGGGCCGACATGAGCGAACCCAACAGCACACCCAAGAGCCTGCAAACCCTGCTCGCGAAAAACGGGCTAAAGTCCGGGAAGCTCTCCGCAACATCCGGGACACCGACTGGTAGCAGCGGCGCACTCGACCACGAGACCAAGCTGTTGGTCAATATGATCTTCGCGCGGTTTCACCATATCTATACGCACAAGTTCGAGAGCGCCTACGGCGATGAATCCACGCTGACGCTGGCGAAGCGAGAGTGGGCGTACAGCCTGGCCGGAACACCAGCCCATCTGGTGGAGTATGCGCTGGAACGGTGTAAGCTCGAGTTCACCTGGCCACCCACCATAGCCGACTTCGTTCAGCTGCTTCAGCCACAGCCCGAAGCCCTTGGTTTGCCGGGCATCCGCGATGCTTATCTTGAGGCCTGCCAGAACAGCCATTCACCGGCCAACCGTCATTGGTCGCACGCCGCCGTGCACCTGGCGGCCCGCGATGTCGGCTTTTTCAGAATGCGCACTGAGGCAGAACGCTACAGCTGGCCGCCTTTTGAAAAGGCGTATCAGGGACGGGTGAATCAGGTAGCGCGTGGTGAGGAATTGGAGGTTAGCGAGCCATCCATTGCCTTGCCGGACCCCGACACCAGCGAGGAACTGAACCTGGTCAGCGCACTGGAGCAGGCCGGTGTGCCCGCCCCGACAGCGTATAAGCTGGCCTATTACCTGGAAAAACCGGCCCACACAGAGGTACGGGAACGTTACCGCGAACACAGCCGACAGCAGCTGGAAGCGCTTGGGGTGAGTGTCTCACTGCCAAAATAGAGGCGTTTGGCTAATGTGCTTCGCCTCATCATCCTGCGACCCGGATGAACACTGCTCAGTTCACCGGTTCCATGAAATTACTGCTGGCGTACCCCACAAGCCCCTCTACCCGAATTCGGTTCCAGGTTCCCTGTGTGCCTTCCGGCTCCATCCAGACCCTGGCCCCTTCGCCCAGCTTGATGATGATGTCAGCGTTGGTAGACGGTGCTGCGCGTACGTTCAGTATCGATGCGGTCACGCTCATCAAAACGTCGGGCTCATCGACTACTGGCGTTGCGTCACGGCCAACAACCGCGTCAGTTTCAGAGGGTTCTGGTGCGGCGGCGTTCTGAGCCGCAGATTCGCCCTGTGACGTGCCAGCAGCGTCACCGGTGATGCTGTCTTCTGCATCGTCAGTTACTGCCTCGTCGGCAAGGCTCTCTGGCGGCGGAGCAAGCTCGCTGGCCTGGCTGGAGTCTGCCTCAGGCAAGGCTGACTGATCAAAGGTGTCGGTATTCAGTACCGTCCCCGGGTCGTTGCTTGTGGTCGCCTGGCTACCATTGCGCTCGCTTACCGAGGCTGCAGGCTCAGTGGCACTCTGATGCGACATTCTTGGTACCGGTTCACGACCCAGTTGTGGCGGCCCCCAGACCATGAACGCCAGAGCACCCGCACCCACGATAACTCCAGCCATAAAGGTACTTGCCAGACGCAAACGACCTCCGGGTTTGATATCGTCTGTGTTGCTGGTGCGCCGAATAGGATCGCTCATACCATACAAACGCCATTCAATCCGATCGAGATAACGCGGATCTTCAGGCAACAAGGGGCTGCGTGACACCTCTGCCGGCTGCTGTTCAATTTCTCGCTGAACTTTTTTACCAATATCGAGGATGTGGAACTCAGGGACTTTCAGAACTCTGCCGAGCAATCGCAGTGCCAGGGGGACGTGACTGGGCAGGTCGTGATTAACCAGCAACAAACGCCAGCAACTCTCGATCAAAAAAGGCAACTGCTCTTTTGATAGGGTGGATGACAACCACTGCAGAGCCTGGACATGCTGGTCAATGTCCTTCTCTTCCAGAAAAACGCGCCAGCGTTGGCTTAGCTCATCATCGGTATAAGGCAAGGCGTCATGCAAGGTCGCATCAAGGTACTTTCCACTGGTGGGATAGACAAACGCAAGCCATTGCAGCGCCAGATGCACAGCAGCCTGAGTTGAGTCAGGGTGGTGTACCCAGAACCGGGAAGTGTCCATGTCAGAATCGATAGCTGGTTTCATAATGTTAACATTCAACCACTGGATGAGCCGGCGCGCAACCGCCATATCGGCCTTTACACCGGGCGGAACTTGCCTCCCGGCCACTACGGCGCAAAGCTTGCAGGCAAAAAAAAGCCCCGAACGAGTCGGGGCTGCACTGGTTTCACACCAACGAGGTTTATTCTTCGACGGTAACCGCGTCAGCGTCTTCGAAACCGGCTTTTTCTTCGGCCGTTACTTCACGCATAGACAGTTTGACCCGGCCACGGTTGTCGACATCGAGAATTTTCACGATAACCGTGTCACCTTCATTGATCTCGTCAGTCACCTTGGCGATGCGACGATCAGCAATCTGGGAGATGTGCACCAGGCCATCTTTACCCGGCAAGAACTGGACGAATGCACCGAAATCGGCGATCCGAACAACTTTACCCTGGTAGACAGAACCGGGTTCCGGCTCGGTTACAATCGACAGGATCTTGTTGCGGGCAGCCAACGCAGACTCTTTAGTCGGTGCGTACAGACGCACAGTACCGTCGTCCTGAATATCGACCTGGGCACCGGTTTCCTCAACGATGGAGCGAATAGTAGCGCCACCCTTGCCGATTACGTCACGGATCTTGTCGGTGTCGACTTTCATCGTATCCATGGTCGGTGCATTGTCGGACAGTTCGGTACGCGAGCTGGAAATGACTTGTGCCATTTCACCCAGAATGTGGGTACGGGCCGCGTGAGCCTGTTCCAGCGCGATCTCCATGATTTGCTCGGTAATGCCCTGGATCTTGATATCCATCTGCAGCGCAGTGACACCGGTATCGGTACCCGCCACTTTGAAGTCCATGTCGCCCAGGTGATCTTCATCACCCAGAATGTCAGTCAGTACAGCGAAGTCATCGCCTTCCTTGACCAGACCCATGGCAATACCGGCGACCGGACGCTTAATCGGCACACCGGCGTCCATCAGGGCCAGAGAGGCACCACAGACCGAGGCCATGGAGGACGATCCGTTTGATTCAGTAATCTCTGAAACCACCCGTACCGAGTAAGGGAAGGCTTCTTCATTCGGCATCAGCGACAACACGCCACGCTTGGCGAGACGACCGTGGCCAATTTCACGACGACCAACACCCCCCATGCGCCCGGCTTCACCAACGCTGAACGGAGGGAAGTTGTAGTGGAACATGAAATTGTCGGTGACCGTCTTGTGCAGCATGTCTTCCATTTTGCCATCACGCATGGTGCCCAGCGTGGTCGTGACCAGCGCCTGAGTTTCACCGCGGGTAAACAGCGCGGAGCCGTGTGCACTCGGCAATACGCCCACTTCAACTTCGATGGCGCGCACGGTCTTGTTATCACGACCATCAATCCGCGGCTGACCACTGACAATGCGCTCACGTACCAGTTTCTTTTCAACTTTGGCGAACACGCCTTTGACGTCGTCTGCAGACGGCTGGCCTTCGTCATCTCCGGCGAGCGCTTCAACAATGTCGGCTTTCAACGTGGAAAGGATTCCGTACCGCTCCATCTTGTCAGAGACCTGATAGGCCTCGGCGATGCGCTGCCCGAAAGTGCTGTTGATCTGTTCGATAAGCGCCGTCTTTTCCGCAGCAGGCGAAAATTCCCACTTCGGCTTGCCGTTTTCCTGTGCAAACGCATCAATGGCGGCAACAGCAACCTGATACTCTTCATGGGCATACAAGACCGCGCCCAGCATCTGGTCTTCAGACAGCTCATCGGCTTCTGATTCAACCATCAGTACCGCATCTTTGGTGCCGGCAACGACCATGTTCAGACGTGAGTCTTCCAGCTGGCTGTAAGTCGGGTTCAAGATATAGCCGTTATCGTCTGTGTAGCCAACACGCGCTGCGCCGATCGGACCGGCGAAAGGCACACCCGAAACCGCCAGGGCCGCTGAAGTGGCCAGCATGGCGCAGATATCCGGATCATCTTCCTTATTGGAAGAGACTACGTTCAGAACGACCTGAACTTCGTTCATGAAGCCCTTGGGAAACAAAGGACGGATCGGGCGATCGATCAGGCGCGAGGTCAGTGTCTCTTTCTCGGAAGGACGACCTTCGCGCTTCAGGTAACCACCGGGGATTTTACCGGCGGCGTAGAATTTTTCCTGATAGTGAACCGACAGCGGAAAGAAAGGCTGATCCGGACGGGCTTCCTTGACGGCTACAACGGTTGCCAGAACGACGGTCTCGTCGATGGTGCACCAAACGGCACCAGTCGCCTGACGGGCAACACGATTGGTTTCCAGAGTGACGGTTTTGCCACCAAATTCAAAGCTGTGCGTTTTCGGCGTTAAATGACTCAATGGAGTCTCCTTTAGGTTGTTCACGGTAAAAGATGGACGCCGATCCCAACGATGCTTCTATCACTGGGCTTTCAAGCCAGTCATACGGGCAGCAAAAGCCCAGTGATAGAAGCTCCTCAGGCGGGTTAACCCCGGCACTGGGAAGATATCGTTGTTCACGGTAGTCCTGATGTTTCACTGACAGTCAGGCGTGCGACGGGCAATTAGCCTGGGCAGTCCGGACAGCAGCGAGGGGAAGTCTAGCAACATGCGAGGCAAACCGGGAGCGCAGTTCAGAAATGACAAGGGCCCCTGACAGGAGCCCTTGAAACACGAAGCCAATGCTTAGCGACGCAGACCGAGACGCTTGATCAGGCTGGCGTAACGGGAAACGTCTTTACGCTTCAGGTAATCCAGCAACTTGCGACGCTGGTTTACCATGCGGATCAGACCACGACGCGAGTGGTGATCTTTACCGTGCTCTTTAAAGTGGCTCTGCAGACCTTCGATGTTCTTGGTCAGCAGGGCAACCTGGACTTCGGAAGAACCGGTGTCGCTCTCACTGCCACCGAATTCTTTAACCAATTCTGCTTTTTGCTCAACAGTTAATGCCATGGTACTAACTCTCCACGAATATGCGATCAATGTGAAATGGCCACCGTGCATATTAACAGTGACATTCCAGCCCCGGCCGCAAAGGCCAAAACCGAGCGGGATTATACATGACAGTTCATCAGGAACAAAGCTGTGCTGAGGCTGGGTTTCTTCCGTGGCTCTGGCCCGCTGTGGCTGCCGGTTATGCCTCTGAGGGGTCGGTGTGAACCCTTCCATGGGACCTAGACCGCAGCATCCATGCTCCGGACTCCCCCTCAGAGGCATAACCGACACCCACCGCTCGACTGTCAGGCTCCTCTAACAGGCTTAAGTACCACTGGCAACCAGTCTAAGCGGCTGTAAAAGACTATCAGCGACAACTTCTCCCACACCTAAGAAACAACCACTATCCACATCCTTAACCCGGTATTGACCAGGCTCAAGGTCAAGGCCGTCGCTAACCGGGTTACCGTGACTGAAGCGGCGCGTCTGGCCTTCACTGAGGGTGACGACCGGCAGGTCGACGAGCAGATCGTCAAGACTATAGAGGTGCCCATCGAGAAACTCGGGGCCGTTTGCTTCCTGTTCGCTGATCAGCGCATTCAGCGGGACAGCGCTCTCCAGTGAAAACTGACCGTGCTTTGTACGTCGCAGCGCAGTGACGTGCGCGCCGCAACCAAGGGCTTCACCGATGTCGTCGACCAGAGTACGAATGTAGGTTCCCTTGGAACAATGAACGTCCAACACCAGCTCATCACCGTCGAGACTGACCAAAGCCAGGCTGAAAATAGTGACTGGCCTGGGTTCCAGCTCTACATGCTTGCCTTCGCGGGCCAACTCATACAGCTTTTTGCCGTCGCGCTTGAGCGCCGAATACATGGGTGGGATTTGTTCGATATCACCAGTAAAACGCTCAGCCAACAACGCCTCTACCGTCGCCGAATCCAGTTCGGGGACAGGACGCGTCTCAGTCACGACGCCTTCGGCATCGAGGGTATCGGTGCGTTCACCCAGCCGGGCAACCGCACGATAGGCTTTATCGGCTTCCAGTAAAAAGCGGGTAAACTTGGTCGCTTCGCCCAGGCAAATCGGCAACAAGCCCGTTGCCAGTGGGTCCAGCGCGCCGGTGTGGCCAGCCTTTTGTGCCTGAAACAGCCAGCGTACTTTCTGCAACACACCGTTAGATGACCAGTCCGATGGCTTATCCAGCAGGATGACGCCATCGATGGCGCGTCCTTTTCTGCGACGTGCCATGAATCAGGAAGGGTCTTCGTCTGAGACGTTTTCGCCTGAATCGTCGTCGACGTCGGTGTTTCTGGCTTTATCCTGCCGAACGGCTTCGTTGATCAGCCCCGACAAGCGCGCACCCGACTCAAGCGTTGGATCGTAGTGAAAGCGCAGCAACGGCATAACCCGCAGCTTAAGCTCACGAGCCAGATTACTACGCAGAAAGCCAGCAGCCTTGTTCAGCACCGCTTCCTGTTCACTGCGCTCGATATCGGCTTCGGCACTTTCGCCGAACACCATGCAGGTAAAATAGATGTCGGCATAGGATAAATCCTTGCTGACCTTAACATCATTCAGGGTCACCATGCCGAGGCGCGGATCCTTCACTTCCTGCTGGATAATCACCGACAGGTCACGCTGCATCTGGTCGGCAATGCGCCGGATACGACTGTTTTCTTTGGCCATGATGTGGCCCTCTTGCGAATAGGGGAAATAACTTGGGATTTATAACTCAAGTTTCGACGTTCGCTGGAAGGATAAGCGGCGGCTACCTGGGGCGCCTCTGTGGGGTAGTCCGCAGCAAGGATGCTGCGGCCTAGGCTCCATGGACGGATTTACGCCGACCCCACAGAGGTGCCCCAGGTAGCCGGTGCGGGCCAGTGCCACTTAGCCCAACCGAACGCCGAAACTTGAGTTATAAAACAAGCAACCCCGGACTAGCCGGGGTTGTCTGAAACTCACTACGCATCAATCATCGATGGTGCGCGCAAATTCCTTAACATCAAAGACTTCGATCTTGTCACCGGCTTTAACGTCAGTGTAGTTCTTGACGCCGATACCGCATTCCATGCCCTGCCGCACTTCCTGGACATCGTCTTTGAAGCGACGCAGGGATTCCAGCTCGCCTTCATAGATGACCACTTCTTCACGCAGTACACGTATGCGCTTGCTGCGGTGCATGCTGCCTTCGATGACCATACAACCGGCCACCTGCCCGAATTTGGGCGAGTTAAAGACATCACGTACTTCAGCCAGGCCGACAATCTCTTCACGCAGATCCGGAGACAACAGGCCATTCAGCGCCGCTTTGACATCGTCGATCAGGTTATAGATCACGTTGTAATAACGCAGATCCAGACCTGCCTGCTCGATGACCGTCCGGGCTTTACCAGTGGCACGAACGTTGAAGCCAAAGACAACCGCCTGAGAGGTAATCGCCAGGTTAGCATCCGACTCCGAGATCGCACCAACGCCGCTGGCAATCACGTTCACCTTAACTTCCTCATTGCCCAACTTCTGCAAAGAGGCAATCAACGCTTCCAGTGAGCCGCGAACGTCGGTCTTCAGTACCACGTTCAGCACTTTCTTGTCTGTCGACCCCATACCCTGGAACAAGGCATCAAGTTTCGCCGCCTGCTGCTGGGCATGTGCAGACTCTTTGGTCCGCATGGAACGCATTTCAGCCACTTCACGAGCCGAGCGTTCACTTTCCGAGACAACAAACTCGTCACCGGCATCGGGCGTACCATTCAGGCCAAGAATCTCGACCGGAATTGAGGGACCTGCTTCTTCGATCTGCTTGCCGGTTTCATCCAGCAGCGCACGAACTTTACCGTAGAACGTACCGGCCAGAACCACATCGCCCTTCTTCAGACGACCAGACTGAACCAGCACAGTAGCGACGGCACCGCGACCCTTGTCGAGACTCGATTCCACAACAGTACCCTTACCCGGGCCTTCGTGGTGCGCTTTTAACTCAAGCACTTCGGCCTGCAACAGAACGGCGTCGAGCAATTCATCGATGCCCGCGCCAGTATGCGCAGAAACCTGCACAAACTGGGTGTCACCACCCCAGGATTCAGGGATGACATTGCGCTGAGACAGCTCGTTGATTACCCGATCCGGATCTGCCGATTCTTTGTCCATCTTGTTGATGGCCACGATCAGCGGAACGCCTGCAGCGCGAGCATGCTGCACAGCTTCCTCGGTTTGAGGCATTACGCCATCGTCGGCAGCAACCACCAGAATCACGACGTCCGTAGCCTTGGCACCACGAGCACGCATGGCGGTAAAGGCCGCGTGTCCCGGAGTATCGAGGAAGGTAATCATGCCCTTCTGGGTCTCGACATGGTACGCCCCGATGTGCTGGGTAATACCGCCAGATTCACCGGATGCAACACGGGTACGACGAATGTGGTCAAGCAAGCTGGTCTTACCATGGTCAACGTGACCCATTACGGTTACGACAGGTGCGCGGGGTGACTCTTCACCGCTGTAGCTCACTTCCATCACATCGTCTTCCATGGCGTTTTCATTCACCACGGTGTACTTGTGACCCATCTCTTCAATCACGAGAATGGCAGTGTCCTGATCGATGGCCTGGTTAACGGTCACCATTACGCCCATTTTGAACAGGATCTTGACCACTTCAGCGGCCTTGACCGACATCTGGCTGGCCAATTCCGACACAGTGATGGCTTCACCCAGTTGCACTTCACGCACAACAGGTGCCGTC
Organism: Saccharospirillum impatiens DSM 12546; assembly: GCF_000423605.1. Classification (GTDB taxonomy): domain Bacteria; phylum Pseudomonadota; class Gammaproteobacteria; order Pseudomonadales; family Natronospirillaceae; genus Saccharospirillum; species Saccharospirillum impatiens. Next base: position 65,866 of record NZ_AUIH01000001.1, on the reverse strand, counting down.
GGACGCTCAAACTGGTGATCACGCTTCTTGTTACCACCCCGCTTGGCACGACGACGACGACCCATGCCATCACCATCGTCCAGGGCCGACAGCATCTGTTGATGCTTGTTGCCACCACGACCGGTGTTAACACGCTGAGCCACTTCCGCCTTTTTACCACCTTTCTTGTGACCCGCCTTACGGCTGTCGGCTGCCGGGCCATCGTCGACCCGGACCGGACGTTCGGTCTTATGCTTTTTCTTGTCGGTAGTGCGATCTTCCTTGGCCATTTTGGCCTCGGCATCGGCAACCGCCTGTTGCGGATCGACTTCTTCCTCAACTTTCTTGGGCTCTACCTTCGAGGTGCGCTGCTTTTCAGCCTCGCGACGCTCGGTTTCCTCGCGCACCTTCTCGTCAGCAGCCCGTGCCCGGGCCGCTTCGAGTTTGGCATCTTCTTCAGCACGACGACTGGCCGACGTATCGGCACTGGTCGGTGCGGCCGCTTCAGTCGGCGCGCTTTCGCCGCCTTCCACCGCATCGCGCTTCATGTAGGTGCGTTTCTTGCGCACTTCAATATTGACCGTCTTGCCACGACCGCCGCCACTGGTTTTCAAAGTGGTGGTGACCTTGCGCTTCAACGTGATTTTCTTGGGGGCTCCGCTGTCTTCACCGTGACTTGTTTTCAAATACGTCAACAGTGTCTGCTTCTGGTCGTCATTAACCGCTTCGCCCTCAGACTTTTGCGGCAGACCAGCATCGCTCATTTGTTTCAATAAACGATCAACGGGTGTACCAACGCTTTCCGCCAGTTGTTTAACGGTGACTTCTGCCATGGATTCCTCCTACCCGTGATTACTCATTCTCAAACCAAGGTGCCCGCGCCGCCATAATCAATTGGCCTGCACGTTCCTCGTCCATATCATCGATGTCCATCAGGTCATCAATACTCTGTTCCGCTAGATCTTCCATCGTGGCGATGCCTTTGCTCGCCAACAGGCGCGCCAGGTGCTCATCCATGCCGTCCAGGCTCAGCAAGTCATCACTGGGTGTTGCGGAATCCAGTTGCTCTTCACTTGCCAGTTCCAACGTCAGCAGCATATCTTTTGCTCGTTGACGCAGTTCGGTCACGATGTTTTCGTCAAACCCTTCAATGCCAAGCATTTCCTCTAGAGGTACGTACGCGACCTCTTCCAGTGTGGTGAAGCCTTCTTCCGCCAATATGGCAGCAATGTCTTCGTCGACATCCAGCTTCTCTTCAAAATAGGTAACCAGGCGACCGGCTTCCTCTTCCTGTTTCTCGTCAGCTTCTTCCTCGGTCATCACATTGATAACCCAGCCAGTAAGCTCACTGGCCAACCGGACATTCTGACCACTGCGACCAATCGCAATCGCCAAATTATCGGCGGCAACCGCAACGTCCATGGTGTTGGTGTCTTCATCCATCACAATGGAGGCAACTTCAGCCGGTGCCATGGCGTTGATCACCAACTGAGCGGGGTTGTCGTCCCACAGTATAATGTCGACACGTTCATTATTCAGTTCGTTCGATACCGCCTGCACTCGTGAACCACGCATGCCCACACAAGCACCGACCGGGTCGATACGACCGTCGTTGGTCTTCACTGCAATCTTGGCGCGAGAACCCGGGTCACGGGCACAGCCACGAATTTCAATCACTTCTTCCTGAATTTCCGGCACTTCAATGCGGAACAATTCAATCAGCATGTCGTTGCTGGCTCGACTCAGTTCCAGTTGAGGGCCACGGCCCTCGGCGCGAATGTCCTGCAAGACAGCGCGAACCCGGTCACCGATCCGGAAAGTCTCGCGTCCAATCACAGACTCGCGCGGCATAACGGCTTCGGCATTATTACCAAGATCAACAATGATGTTGTCTCGCGTAACTTTCTTAACGGTACCCAGCACCATTTCACCAACGCGCTCACGGTACTGTTCAACAATTTTCGCCCGTTCGGCTTCACGCACCTTCTGGACAATAATCTGTTTGGCTGCCTGGGCGCTGATGCGTCCGAACTCAGCGTTTTCGATCACCTCTTCATAGATGTCACCCGGCTGCAGGGTCTTATCAACCTCATGCGCTTCCTGGGTCGTCCACTCGCAACCGAGCGTCGGCACACCTTCATTGCCCATCACAGTCCAGCGACGAAAGGTCTGGTATTCACCGGTCTTCCGGTCGATCACAACGTGAATGTCGATCTCGCCTTCTTCATCTTCATCAAAGCGCTTCTTGGCAGCGGCCGCGAGAGCCAGCTCCATGGCATCAAAGATGACCTCTCGGGACACACCTTTCTCATTCGCTACTGCGTCCACGACCAGGAGAATTTCTTTACTCATCGTCTCAGCCTCTTGTTTGCCGGGCGGTTGACCGGGCTTTCCTTTCGGTTAATCGGTTTATTGCTTATTAAAATTCGGTATCAGGCTGGCTTTGTCGATGCTTTCGATCGGCAACAAATAGTCCATACCATCAACGGTCACACAGATGTCCTGATCTTCAATGGCAGACAGCACACCTTTGAATTTACGACGCCCTTCAAATGGCGCACGCAAACGCACCTGAACCCATTCCCCCAGATACGCTGCGAACTGGTCCAGGCTGAACAAAGGACGATCCATACCCGGCGAAGACACTTCCAGGGTGTAGTTCTGACTGATGGGGTCTTCCACATCCATCACTGCACTGATCTGGCGGCTGACTTCAGCGCACTGGTCTACATTGATCCCTTCTTCATGGTCAATGTAGACACGCAAGGTGCTGTGTTTGCCCTGCGCTGAAAATTCAAGACCCCAAAACACAAAGCCCAACCCGGTAATAACCGGACCAATCATTGCGTTCAGTTCGTCAACCTTTGCCATTCAAAACCCTCTGTAAGCCCTTTGATCGGGCCTGTTTGTTGTCAGCGGCCATGCCACCGACCTGAATTTGGTTGCGTTGCCGCGTCGGCAACGGCTTTTTCAGAGCCAAAAAAAGGGCGACTTTGGAACCAACGCCTTCCGTTGGCTCCGCAGGCCCAGACTGATTACGCACTGAGATCCCAACGGTTCCGCATTACTCGCGGTTAACGCAGGTGAGCTACCCCGCAGGATAACCCTCCACAAAAACCAACCAGCCTGCTAACAAAAAGCCCCTGCTAGGAGGGGCTTCAAGTCGTGGTCTCGCAGACCAGTCTATGAGTCGGAAGGCCCTCTGGCTTCCGAGGGTCTGCAGACCCTACAACATACCATCCGTGTATGTTGTTCGGTGCTTACACCACCTCAGTGGTTGCTTGCACCTTATAAAATGGTAGCGGGGGCAGGATTTAACCGGCCGGCGCCCCGGCTACGACCTTCGGAGCGCTTTCGCAAACCATCTTACTAATTGGTAGCGGGGGCAGGATTTGAACCTACGACCTTCGGGTTATGAGCCCGACGAGCTACCAGACTGCTCCACCCCGCAATAAACCTGTGCCATCTTCAAACACTGAGACCAACCGGGTCGGACTCATAAACCGAAGGTCGATGACTCCCTTCGGCTTTTCGGGATGGGGAGCCCGACAAACTACCAGACTGCTCCACCCCGCAATAAAAACGCTGAGGAATTCAAACTCCTCAGGCGGCGGCATTATAGGGATGCCCCGCCCGACTTTCAAGGCAAAGCCCGGAAAGTCCCCCAATAAAGAAAAAGGCCTGCTTGCACAGGCCTTTTAAGTGGTGCCGACGACTAGACTCGAACTAGCACGAGCATAAGCCCACCACCCCCTCAAGATGGCGTGTCTACCAATTCCACCACGTCGGCAAAAGCGCTACCCGGCCGGGCTATTCCTTACTCGGCCGGTATATCCAAAGTATTCTGTTCTGGCCTTACTGGTGCATCCTCAACCTGTTCGGCCGCAGGAATGTCCAGCCCCAGGTCATCAAGCCCTTCGGCTTTCTGCTTGGCAATATAAGCCAAACCAAAGCTGGTCAGGAAGAAACCGGTTGCCAGCACGGCTGTGGTGCGGGTTAGAAAGTTAGCACTGCCGCCACTGCCAAAAACCGTCTGCGAGGCACCGCCACCAAAGGAGGCTCCTGCATCGGCGCCTTTGCCACGCTGGATCAGTACAAAACCGACCACGCCCAGCCCCAGCAAAACATGAACCACCAACACCAAATTTTCGATAGCCATTCGATTAAACCCCTTTCGCAGCCTGACAGATGGCAACAAACTCGTCGGCGAGCAGCGATGCCCCACCTACCAGCCCGCCATCAATGTCGGGTTGCTGAAACAATTCCTGCGCACTGGAAGCCTTAACACTGCCACCATAGAGCACTCGGCACTTCTGAGCGACAGACTCGGAAGCCTGCGCCAACAAACCACGAATATATGCGTGCACCGCTTGCGCCTGCTCAGGCGATGCGGTCTTACCGGTGCCAATCGCCCATACAGGCTCATAAGCAATAACGACGGTTGTGAACGCGTCTATTCCGACGACATCCAAGACCGCCTGCAACTGACGCCCGACAACGGTTTCAGTCTGGTCCGCTTCGCGCTCGTCCAGAGTCTCACCAACGCACAGCATGGGCACGACACCCGCTGCCAGGGCTGCCTGGACTTTACTGGCGACGATACTGTCGCTTTCAGCAAACAGTTCCCGGCGCTCTGAGTGACCAACCAAGACGTAATCAGCCGCAAAATCCTTAACCATACCCAGTGAAACTTCACCGGTGTAGGCCCCTTTCTCAGCTGCGTGGACATTCTGAACACCGTAACGAATGCCACTTCCGGTCAGCGCCGATGCTACCTGATCCAGGTAAACGGCCGGAGGAAACACAACAGCATCGACCGCTGCGGTATCGATTCCCTGTACAAATGCCGCCAACAAAGCGCTGTTTGCAGCCTTGTCGCCATTCATCTTCCAGTTTGCGGCTACCAGTTTGCGTCGCATGCCTGACCTCCTTAAATCGGGCGCAGAGTGTACTGCCTTTCAATCGGACGAGCAACAGGCTATCGGGGAAAAACAGGGTTAAAACAACAGCTTACCCTGCAAACCCCCCATCCAGTACCCAACAATCACGGGTTACAAAGCTTCTGCAACAAGCAATTATGCCGTTGTTCCGTCGACGGCCGCCTTCACAACGCTCGCCAGGCGCTCACAGCTGCGCTTGACCTGGCTGATGTCCTCACCCTCAACCATCACCCTTACCAGCGGCTCGGTTCCGGAAGGACGCAGCAGTATCCGACCTGCGTCGCCCAATACTCGTTGCTGCTCGGTCAATTCAGCCTGCACCTCTGGCAATGCCTGAACATCCATTTTGGTGGGCATCTGAACGTTGATCATCACCTGTGGGTATTTGCGCATGCCGGATTTAGCCTGAGACAGGGTCTGGTCGGCGGTGCGCAAAGCACATAGCACTTGCAACGCGGCGACAATGCCGTCTCCCGTGGTGGTGACGTGCTTGCAAACCAGGTGCCCGGAACTCTCGCCGCCCAGAACCCAGCCACGCTGATGCAACTGCTCCATGACATAGCGATCACCGACCTGGGCCCGAACCAATTCGATACCCTCTTTTTTCAGCGCCACTTCAAGGCCCAGATTGGTCATCAGCGTGCCAACAACGCCGCCTTGCAACAGGTTCTGGTTATGCAAATGAACAGCCAGCAAATACAACAACTCATCACCATCGACCAGTTCACCCTCATGATCGACCATCAGTACCCGGTCACCGTCACCGTCGAAGGCAATACCGAGATCAGCCTCCTGCTCCAGTACCGCGCGTTGCAGGCTGGCAGGGTGAGTAGAGCCTACGCCTTTGTTGATATTCAGACCGTCAGGTGTCGCACCGACCAGGCTGACCCTGGCACCCAACTCACGGAACACCTTAGGGGCAACATCATATGTCGCGCCGTGGGCGCAATCGAGCACGATGTGCAGTCCATCCAGATTCAGGTAACCCGATGTACTCTTGCAAAACTCAACATATCGTCCACCAGCATCATTGATTCTTACCGCCTTACCCAGCAGGTGGCTTTCGGCCGTGGTCATTACCTTGGCAAGCTGAGCTTCGATGGCCAACTCTATGTGATCAGGCAGTTTGGTCCCGTCTTCCGAGAAAAATTTAATGCCATTGTCGTAATAGGGGTTGTGCGATGCAGAAATGACAATGCCGGCATCCGCATGAAACGCGCGGGTCAGGTAGGCAACTGCGGGGGTTGGCATAGGTCCGACGAGCAAAATGTCGCACCCGGCGGCCGATAACCCGGCTTCCAGTACCGCCTCAAACATATACCCCGAGATTCGGGTATCTTTTCCGATCAGTATTTTGCTGTGCCCTTCACTGGCGAACACCTGGCCAGCAGCCCAGCCCAGCTTCAATAGAAATTCAGGAGTAATAGCGCCGCTGCCCACCCGGCCCCGTATGCCATCCGTGCCAAAATATTGCTTTTCCTGAGTCACTCACTTTTCTCCTTGGTTGTCTTGAATCAGCCGGAGGCATCGCACAAAACGGTCACTCGGCTTAACTGGCCCCGTTAAGGGCATTGATCACGGCAATTGCATCAGACGTCTCGGCCACATCATGAACACGCACTATTGAGGCCCCATTCATGGCAGCCGCTACTGCGGCGGCAAGGCTCCCGTACAGGCGCTGGTCCACCGGTTTATCCAGAACATCACCGATCATCGATTTGCGCGACATTCCGACTAACACGGGACACCCCCACTGCGTAAACCGCTGCAAATGCTTCAACAAACTGAGATTGTGGCCCAGTGTCTTGCCAAAACCAAACCCCGGGTCAACCAAAAGTTGCTGACGTTTCAGACCAGCAGCCTCACAGGCCAAAATGCGCTCATTCAGATAGCGCTCAACTTCGGCAACAACATCATCGTATTCCGGACTCATTTGCATGGTACCCGGCTGACCCTGCATATGCATAAGACACACCGCCAGACCCGTGTCCATCGCTGCCCGCAGAGCGCCATCGCGCGACAATGCCCGAACATCGTTTATCAAATGGGCACCGGCATGCGCGGCTTCCCGCATCACCTCCGGTGTACTGGTATCGACCGACAGGATGACGTCAGTCTCTTGCGCCAGCGATTCGATAACAGGCACAACCCGATCCAGTTCCTGTTGCACGCTGACCGGTGTCGCACCCGGGCGGGTGCTTTCACCGCCCACATCCAAGATACTGGCGCCAGCCGCCATCAAACGACGAGCCTGAGCCAACGCAGCATCGGCACTGATAAACCGGCCACCGTCCGAAAAGCTGTCAGGCGTGACGTTCACGACCCCCATTACCCGGGTGGTGCCGAGGTCCAGTGAGCGGTCGCCAAACATCCAGTCAGACGGGTGCGTTTGAGTACCAGCCATCGCGCAGGCTCCCATAAACAATTGCTTACATAAAAAACGGCGCCGAGGCGCCGTTAGAGATTTCTTGCCGAGCGAGTGGCTTATTCGGTCTGGCCGTCCCGGTCCAGGTCAGACTTCTCAGCGGATGAATCCGTCGCTGCATCGACCGGCTCGTCAGCCTTAGCCGCGCCGCCACCGGAATCCCGATCATCCCAACCCTTAGGTGCGCGGGGTTTATTGCCGTTCATGATGTCATTGATTTGCGCGGCATCAATGGTTTCATAGTGCATCAGAGCATCTTTCATCATTTCCAGCTTGTCCCGATTCGCTTCAAGCAAATCGCTGGCGATCTTGTAACAGCGGTCAAGAATTGTCTTGATTTCGCTATCAACAGCCCGGGCGGTCTCGGACGACAACTGGGCCATGGACGACTGATTACCCAGATACCCCTGCTGCTCCTCTTCAAATTGTTGTGCACCAAGCTCACTCAAGCCCCACTTGGTTACCATGTTGCGGGCCAGTTGAGTCGCCCGCTCAATGTCATTCGACGCGCCGGTGGTCACACCGTCTTTGCCATTGGTCATCTCTTCGGCAATCCGGCCACCGTAGAGTGAGCAAATCTGGCTCTCCAACTGGCGCTTGCTGATCGAGTAGCGGTCTTCTTCAGGCAGGTACATGGTCACACCCAGGGCGCGGCCACGGGGTATGATACTGACTTTGTAGACCGGGTCATGCTCGGGCACCAGACGGCCGATGATGGCGTGCCCAGACTCGTGGTAAGCCGTATTGATCTTTTCTTTCTCGGACATGACCATCGATTTGCGCTCGGCACCCATCATGATCTTGTCTTTAGCCCGGTCGAACTCTTCCATCGACACCGTGCGCTTACTCAAGCGAGCAGCAAACAGTGCGGCCTCGTTGGCCAGGTTGGCCAGGTCGGCACCGGAGAATCCAGGCGTACCGCGCGCTATCACAGATGCATCAACGTCGTCACCCATCGGGATCTTGCGCATATGAACTTTCAAAATCTGCTCACGACCGCGCACATCCGGCAGTGCTACCACAACCTGACGGTCAAAACGGCCAGGTCGCAACAGCGCCGGGTCAAGTACGTCCGGACGGTTGGTTGCGGCAACAACAATGATGCCATCGTTCACTTCGAAGCCATCCATCTCAACCAGCAACTGGTTCAGCGTTTGTTCGCGCTCGTCGTTACCACCACCAATGCCAACGCCACGCGACCGGCCAACGGCATCAATCTCATCGATAAAGATAATGCAGGGCGCCTGTTTCTTGGCCTGATCGAACATGTCGCGCACCCGCGACGCACCGACACCGACAAACATTTCAACAAAGTCGGAACCGGAAATTGAGAAGAACGGCACCTTGGCTTCGCCGGCAATGGCCTTGGCCAGTAACGTTTTACCGGTACCAGGAGAGCCCACCATAAGCACGCCCCGTGGAATTCGACCGCCAAGACGCTGATATTTGCCAGGATCGCGGAGGAACTCAACCAGCTCCTGAACGTCTTCTTTGGCTTCTTCTACACCAGCCACATCGGCAAACGTCGTTTTAATCTGGTCTTCACTGAGCATTTTGGCCTTGCTCTTGCCAAAGCTCATAGGGCCCTTACCGCCACCGGCGCCGCCCTGCATCTGACGCATGAAGAACATGAACACCGCCAGAATAATGAGAATCGGGAAGGCGGCAACCAACAACTGGGACCAGATGCTTTGCTGCTCCGGCTGCTTGGACTGCACTTCAACGTTGTGCTCGATCATATTGTCGATCAATTCGGAATCGTCGACGTACGGCGGCCGCACCGTTTCAAATGTTGAACCGTCGCGACGAACACCGTTAATCGTCAACCCCTGATACACCACAGACCGAACCTGATCTTGCTCAACCTGCTGTACAAAGCGGGAGTAGTTCATTTCATCTGGCGTGGCTGTTGTATCGAAATTGTTAAAAACGGCCAGCAGAACTGCCGCGATAATCAGCCATAGAACAAGATTTTTAGCCATATCGTTCAACTTTTACCCTCGTTGGCAGCCAGGCTGCATAGGTCGTTTGTTTCCGTCCCGACTCACCCTCGGGCAGTCAGGAACCGGATGCGCAATGCCAGCATGATAGTGCGTTACTCAGCCGGTATTTACGCGTAAATTCTGTTGGCGGACCTCCCCGGAAATCGGGAAATAAGCCCACCCTTTAGCCTTTGGCAATGATCTGCGCAGGCTTTTCACACCCGGAAATAATGGGGTGCCGGATTCAAAATGCAAGAACAACCGGGCTATCGCACCAATTGATTGCCAGTACCCCCCGGATAGGCTGTGTTTGACAGCGTGTTCTAAAGTACAATGCCGTTTTTTGCAAGCAACCGAGTCTGAGAGACACCCATGAGTTTGAGTCAGGAACAAAGAAAACGCTACCGTACCATAGGTCACGATCTGAACCCGCTGGTGACTGTCGCCGAAAAAGGCCTGGCAGAGACGGTGTTGGCAGAGATCGACAGGGCATTGAATGACCACGAACTGATCAAGATTAAGGTCAATGTTGCCGATCGCGACCAGAAAAATGCTCTGATCCAGTCTGCCTGTGAGCAGACCGGAGCGATACTGATTCAGTCGATAGGCCGCGTAGCCCTGCTGCTGCGTAAAGCGAAGAAACCCAACCCCAAGCTATCCAACCTCACCCGACTCGGTAACTGATCCCGGCGGCGGCAGCCGGGCGCGGACGTAACCCGGGCCCGGTGTAAAACTTTGGTAAGCTCCCGTCTATCCGGGTCGATTAACAACCGGCAGGGCCACGAAAGGCTATCTGACCGGCGTTAGCCAACCATGCGGATCGTCGGACTCACCCCATTGCACCTGATTCAAGGCTTTGCGAAGGGCCAGCGTTGTCTCGCCCGCCTCGCCTGACCCGACCGTAAATCGTTGTTCACCCCGAATTAATGTACCCACCGGCGTCAGCACGGCCGCCGTTCCGGACAAAGCGGCTTCGGTACCGGGCTTGGCCGCTCGCTCCAGCAGCTCATCGACACTCAGGCTACGCTCACTGACGGTCATACCCCGGTCTCTGGCCAGGGTCAGAATCGAATCCCGGGTAATGCCGTGCAGGAAGGAACGATCGAGGCTCTTGGTAATGATTTCCTGACCATCGATCAGGATAAAGTTGGCAGCCCCGGTTTCCTGGACATCCCCATTCGGGCAAAACAACACCTGATCAGCATCGTGACGCGACTTCGCCGCCAGAATAGGGCCCAGCGCGCTGGCGTAGTTACCACCGCTCTTCACCATGCCCATGTGCGGCGCACAGCGCATGCCATCTTCCTCTAACAGCAGTGACAGCGCCTTACCACCGCCCGCGAAATAGTCACCGACCGGGGACAACAGAACATAGAGCAACGAACTCTCGGTAGGGGCGGCAGCCTTGCCAATGGCCGCTTCGGTACCGATATGAGTCGGCCGGATGTACATCGATCCGGGAGTGTCGGGCACTTCATCTTTAAACCGCGCAACGATATCGATAATCATCTGTTTCAACTGAACTTTGTCGATGGCTGGCAAGTTGAGCAACTGGCTGCTTTGTGCCATCCGTTCAATGTTGGCGTCCATTCTGAAAATGTTGACCGAGCCGTCAGCATGACGAAATGCCTTGAGCCCCTCGAAACAGGTGCTGGAATAGTGAAGAACGTGCGCGCCCGGGTGCAGCGTCAGTGAATTGGACGACACCACCTCGGTCTGACTCCACTCACCCTTGTCATACTGAGCCAGTGCCATCTGCGGCATGAATACGGTACCAAATGCGGCCATTACTATTTCCCAATGCTGTGGGCCCCAAATTGAAAAGCCCGTTGTCGAGGCGCCTGCCGTGGGGCAAACGATGCCTCATTGTATGTCATCTGCAGAGTCAGACTCTAGAGACAATAGCCCTGAGCACCATGCATTCCTATCAACACTGTATTCCCTACCTGACACCCCGGCAGCGAAGCGAAACGCAAGGGTGCCTCTAAAGAACTCCCCGGGGGAATTGTTCACAGGCTCCTTAATCTCCCTGCTCAGCCGGCGATTCTGCTCCCAGCCACTGCTGCCACTGATCCCGAATCAATTGCCGCACCCGGGCAAGTTCAGGGGTCATTTGCGCTACTGGCACCGTGGTTGAGGTTCCCGACAGCACAGCGTGGTGAGTATGCTCGCGCAAGGTCAGATAGGCATCGAGCCACTGCTCGGCCTGTTCATCCGTCAGCACCCCGGCATCCCGCAACGCTTTTATGCAACGAACGTTATCCGACCACCGGGCAACGTCCGGGTGGTCGCTGGCATAAGCCAGCACCAGGTATTGCACCAAAAACTCCAGGTCAACGATGCCACCCGGATCCTGTTTGATGTGAAACACCTCACCCGCCTTGCCCTTCTGAGCCTGGCTGGACAGATGCCCCACCATTTTCCGGCGCATTTGGATGACGTCTTCGCGCAGCGTGGCGCGGTCGCGGGGCCGTTGCAGGATATCGTGCCGGACGGCGTTAAAGGCCGTCTGCAACTCAGGGTCTCCGGCGATGAAGCGGGCTCTGACCAAAGCCTGGTGTTCCCAGGTCCAGGCTTTGCTGTTCTGATACTTTTCAAACGCCTTTAAACTGGTCACCAGCAAACCCGAGTTTCCTGAGGGTCGCAGCCGGGTGTCCACCTCATAAAGGGTGCCACTGGGCGTGGCAGTGCTCAGCAGGTGGATCAAACGCTGGCCAAGCCGCGCCATAAAAACGACGTTATCAATCACTTTCGGTCCTTCGGTTTCGCCCTGTGGCGAGGCCTGGTGCAAGAACACCAGGTCGAGATCGGACTCATAAGACAACTCGAGGCCGCCCATTTTGCCGTAAGCGACAACGCCGAAGTCGAGCTCACACCAGTCGCCATTGTCACGACTGGGGCGCCCGTGTTTGCTCACCATCTGTTGCCAGGCCAGAGCGAGCGCCTGCTCAACCACGACCTCGCCAACCCAGGCCAGGTAATCCGATATTTTCATCAGCGGTAACATGGCAGCGACTTCACAAGCGGCTGCCCGCAGCACCCGGCCATGGCGGAAATGACGCAACACTTCCATCTGCTGTTCCAGGTCATCGCCGGGAACCCGCAACAGGGTCTGATGCAGGTCGTCGGTCAGTTCGCCGCGTTGCGGCAAGCGATACAGGCTGTCGGGGTCGGACAGTTCGTCCAGCAGATAGGGTTTCTGGATGAAAAGATTGGCGATCCAGGGTGAGGCCGGGGCGAGCCGGCAGAGCTGGTGCAGTGCATCCGGGTTCTCAGCCAACAACACGAAATACACAGACCGCCTGAGAATGGCCTCCAGAATTGGGTGCAAGGCCTCAAAACCACGGCCCAACTGCCCACTGCCCGCCAATTCCGTCAGCAGCAGAGGCATTAACTGATCGAGGTTATCGCGTGCCTGGCCTTGCAATCGCTGCACAGCCGTTTCATTTCGAAAAGCCAGAACGGCCTGAGTCTCGCTGCTTTCAATGTCTGTCGAATCTGACTGACCATCACGCCACAACGCCACCATGTCCGGGTTCAGCGTCCGGGTGGAGCCGGCATCCTCAGCCACCACCTGCTGGAAGTGATGATGCACTCGCTCACGGTGGTGGGCCAACTGCTCCAACAGAGCCTCGATCGAGTTGTGACCCATCGACCAGGCCAGACGGGCCCGATCAGTCTCGTCCGCTGGCAAACGCTGCGTTTGTTCGTCGCGCAATGCCTGTATTCGGTGCTCCAGATCGCGCAGGAACGTGTACGCATCGACCAATTCCCGGGTCACTTCAGCCGGCAAATAGCCTTCATCTGCCAGCATTGTCAACACCGGCCAGGTACCGCGTTCCTGCAATGACACGTCCTGGCCACCCCGTATCAGTTGAAACGCCTGAGCGATGAACTCAACCTCACGGATGCCTCCCTGACCCAGTTTAATGTTGTCTTCCAGCTGCTGCCGGCGCACCTCTTTCTGAATCATCGATTTGAGACGACGCAGGGCACCGAGCGCATGAAAGTCAACGTAACGGCGATACACAAAAGACTTCAGATCCTGTTCCAGGGCTGCCTGTGCGGCCCTTGCACCGGTCACTGGCCGCGCCTTGACCATGGCAAACCGCTCCCATTCGCGCCCCTGGTGAGTGTAGTAGTGATTCATGGCGGCAAAGTTGCTGACCAGCGCCCCACTTTGCCCCCAGGGTCTCAGCCTCATATCAACCCGAAACACAAACCCTTCGGGCGTGCGCGTATCCAGCAATTGAATAACGGTGCGCCCGACCCGGGTAAAAAACTCTTCGTGACTGCGCCCGTTAACGACTTCACCCTGATTGGGAAAGGCGAAAATCAGATCAATATCCGACGACAAATTCAGTTCCCGCGCACCGTGCTTGCCCATGGCCACTACCACCAGGCTTTGTTGCTGCTCTTCAAAGTCTGACGGACCGGGAGCCCCCCATTGCTCGGTCCAGTGTGCCTCGGCGAAGGTGACCGCGCGACGAATGGCTACATCGGCCAAGTCAGAAACGGCACGGGCGGTTTTCCGGGCGCTCGACAATCCGTTCGCATCCTGAACCATCAGCCAGGCCATTTGCCGGTTGCGCCAGCCACGCAAATCAGCCTTCACCCTATCCGGTTCGTCCAGTACCCAATCCGCACTGAGCGCATCCAGCTCAGCTTCAGCAGGCTGCGGGTCGGTCACCCAACCAGCAACCTCAGCAAAACCGGCTGATGTCAGCAGCTCGTCGAACCAGGGGCTACAGGCGGCCGTCTTGGCCAGCCAGCCAGCAACCTCAGCGGACAATCCGGCCGAAACGCCCTGTTCATATCTGGCCTGATAAGCAGCGTCGAGTTGGGGGGGTGGTGTCACAGCAGTTCTCTCTTTACCAGTCGTGGGTGGTTGGATACTGCCAAAACCCGGGACGCATGAAAACCGCATCCAATTGCTTGGCAGACAGCGTATTGGTTTGAGCAAACCAAAAGTGGACGGCATTGGGATCAACAGGTGTAAGAAAGCCGGCCATCGTCCGACTCTGATTTAAGGTACCATTAATCCCGACAGGGATGGGTAAGTCCCGAAGACCTCTGCCTCAACAACCAACAGCATAGCCTGACCCCGTGGCCCCGATGCCACGCCTGACAATCTATTTCAAAGGATGCCGCATGACACCGAATCACTGGGCGCTCGCCGCGACCCTGACTGCCACACTGGCCACGGGCACTGCCCTGGCTGAAACCGACTGGACCGACACTCTTGAGCAGGCCCAGGGCCAGACGGTGTATTTTCACGCCTGGGGTGGCAGCGACGTCATCAACGATTACTTGCGCTGGGCCGCTGAGCGAATTGAAGACGACTACGACGTCACACTGGAGCACGTTAAAGTCGCTGAGATTGGCTCTGCCATCAGCCAGATTCTGTCGGAAAAAACAGCTGGCAGGGACAGCGGCGGGGCGGCCGACCTGGTTTGGATCAACGGCGAAAACTTTGCGGCAATGAAAGACAATGAGTTGCTCTTTGGTCCTTTCACCCAAAATCTGCCGAACTACGAACTGGTCGACACCGACAACAAACCCACCACCCTCTATGACTTCACCACACCGGTGGACAATCTGGAGGCGCCCTGGGGTATGGCTCAACTGGTGTTCATGGCCGATACAGCGCGTGTCGATGAAACACCTCGTTCAATGCTCGACTTGCTCGATTTCGCCCAGCAGAACCCGGGGCGGGTGACTTACCCTGCCCCACCGGCCTTTCACGGCACCACTTTCCTCAAGCAGGCGCTTCTGGAACTGGCCGCTGACCGCGCGCCCCTCTACGAACCGGTTGACGACGCCGACTTCGAAGCGGTAACAGAACCCTTGTGGGCCTATTTGGACCTGTTGCACCCGTTCATGTGGCGCAACGGCGAAACCTTTACCAGTGGCGCACCCGAGATGACGCAGTTGTTGAACGATGGTGAAATCATGCTGTCGCTGTCATTCAATCCAAACGATGCCAGCAATGCTATTGCCAACGGCGAATTGCCGGATACCGTGCGCACCTATGTTCACGATGCCGGTTCCATCGGCAACACTCACTTTGTTGGCATTCCCTACAACAGTGACAGCACTGCTGCAGCGCAAGTGGTTGCCAACTTTCTGATGTCGCCGGAAGCCCAGGCGTACAAGGCCGATACCCAAGTCTGGGGCGATCCCACGGTGCTGGCGCTCGACAAGCTGTCAGACGCGGATCGGGCCCTGTTCGAACAAGGATCACAAGGCCCGGCAACACTTTCTGCCGATGAACTCGGTGCGGTGTTGCGCGAACCGGATGCAAGCTGGGTTCCGGCTCTCGAACGTGCCTGGCAACAACGTTACGCACGTTGATCACCCGTATACTGCCCTGGTTTCCGCGCCTGCTGTTGCTGGCGTTTTTGACCCCGGTTCTGGTTGGACTCGCCGGAACCTGGCTTCCGGCTTTTGGCTGGTTTCCGGCGCTGGGGCAGCGCTCGTTGTCGCTCGCTCCCTGGATCGACCTGCTGAATTACCCCGGAGCCGGGTCAGCTTTGCGTCTGTCGCTCCTGACCGGCATCGGTTCTGCCGTGCTGGCACTGGGGGCCACCTTGCTGATTCTGATGGCCTTCTATCCGTCGCCTGGCTTTCGTCGCCTGGAAAAACTGTTGGCGCCCGTTTTGTCGGTCCCGCATGCGGCCTTTGCCATTGGCATCGGTTTTCTGGTGGCACCCAGTGGCTGGCTGGTTCGGTGGCTTGCCGTCCTCACTGGCTGGCCCGAATATCCACCCAATTGGATGACCTTCCGGGACCCCCACGGCTTCAGTCTGATACTGGTTCTGGCCCTGAAGGAGATTCCATTTCTATTGTTTATGGCCCTGGCCTCGCTGCCCGCTCTCAAAGTGGACAAGACACTTTGGCTCGGGGCCAGCCTGGGATATCGCCCGGGTAAGGTTTGGCTCACGCTGATCTGGCCGGTCTTGTATGACCGGTTGCGCTTGCCATTCTACGCCGTGGTCGCTTTCAGTTTGTCGGTGGTCGACATTGCCCTCATTGCCGGGCCTACCGCTCCGCCTACACTGGCGGTTATGGCAACGCGGCTGTTCAATGACCCTGACCTGCTACTGCGATTACCCGGCGCTGCCGCGGCCACTACCTTATTGCTGGTCACCGTGCTGACGCTGGCTGTCCTGTTCAGCTTTGAACGCCCGTTGCGGTTGTTGTGCCGGCACCTGCTGGCTAATGGCAAACGCCCGCGCCTTGCGCTGGGCCTGCGTTTCTGGGCATCCCTGGTTCTGGTGCCCGGTACCCTGTTCTATTTGACCTCGCTGCTGGTGCTGACCCTCTGGTCATTTGCCGGTCAATGGCGCTTCCCCGATCTCTGGCCGTCCCCATTGAGTGCGCGGGCCTGGTCAAGCGCACCCGATCGCCTTCTCGACCCCCTGTGGCTCACGCTCAGTACCGGGTTAAGTGCAGCCCTGATCGCGCTAATATTGGTTATTGGTGCGCTGGAAAACGAGGTTCGGCTGCGCCAGCTAAAGCCCGGTTTTACCGCCCAGAGGCTGCTCTGGGTATTGTATCTGCCGCTGCTGGTGCCTCAAATTGCCTTCCTGTTCGGGTTTCAGGTCAGTTTGGCCTGGCTACAGCTCGGTGGACAATGGTGGGTGCTGGTCTGGTCGCATTTGGTGTTTGTTCTGCCTTATACCTTTTTGACTCTCAGCGGCCCTTACCGGGCGTTTGACGAACGCTATGTCTGGGTCGGCCTGAGCCTCAGCGGTCACCGGCTGAAGACCTTCTGGCGCATTAAACTCGGGCAATTGTGGCGGCCCATTGGCTACACCCTGGCGACCGGGTTTGCGGTATCAGTCGCCCAGTATCTGCCCACCCTGTTCATGGGCGGCGGGCGCTTCGCCACCATTACCACCGAAGCGGTCAGCCTGGCCAGTGGCAGCAACCGGCGCACCATGGCGGTTTATGCGCTGGTTCAACAACTACTGCCGTTGATCGGCTTTGCGCTGGCGCTGTCTCTGGCCGCCTGGCGCTACCGGCATCACCGAGCCCTGCAACAGGGCCAAACCTGATCTGAACGGACAACGCATGGCATTCAACATCGACCACCTGAGCCTGAAGCTCAACCACAAACCTTTGTTTCAGCCGCTCACAGTGCGCCTGGAACCCGGAGAGATCGGGACCGTCATGGGCCCGAGCGGCTCAGGGAAATCGACCCTGCTGGCGGCTATTTCCGGAACCCTGCCGCCGATTTTCGACCTCAGTGGCGACATTCTTTTGAATGGCCAAAGCCTGCTAACGGTGCCGATCGAACAACGCCAGGTCGGGATACTGTTTCAGGATGACCTGCTGTTTCCCCATCTGAACGTTTACCAGAACCTGGTCTTCGCCCTTCCCGGCAGACTGACCCGGCCACAGCAACGCGAGCGCATCGCCTCGGCACTGGGCAGTGCCGGACTCGCTTCATTTGAACAGCGAGACGTCGCCACCCTGTCCGGCGGGCAGCGAGCTCGTATCAGCCTGTTGCGCACCCTGCTGGCAGAGCCGCGTCTGGTCTTGCTGGACGAGCCTTTTTCCAAACTGGACCAACACCTGCGCAATCAGTTTCGGGACTGGGTGTTCAGCCGAATCACCGACATGGGCATACCGGCCTTGATGGTCACACACGACCCGGCTGACCGGCCCAGCCAGGGCCCGCTCATAGAACTGGAGACCTCCCATGCTTGATCGCTGGACCCTCACCCTGATCAAACCGCCGCTGAGCCGACTGGCCAGGCACTGCGACCGGGCAGGCATTCGCGCCAACCAGGTTACGTTAACCGGCTTCGCACTGGGCATGCTGGTGGTGCCCTTGCTGGCTCTGGAGCTCTATACCGCAGCGCTGATCGCGATTTTACTGAACCGCCTGGCCGATGGACTGGATGGCGAGCTGGCGCGGTTGCAGGGCGCCACCGACGGAGGCGCGCTGCTCGACATTGTGTTGGACTTTGTCTTTTACGCCGCTGTGATCGCGGGCTTCGCCCTGGCCAACCCGGCGAATAATGCTCTGGCAGCCGCCTTTTTACTGTGGGGTTTTATGGGCACAGCCAGCAGCTTCCTCGCCTATGCCATTCTGGCAGAGCGCCGCAAATTGAGCAGCATGACTTACCCGAGCAAGGGGTTTTATTATCTGGAAGGGTTGGCTGAAGGCACCGAAACCATCGCCTTTCTGGTGGCTATGTGCTTGTTTCCGGGGCACTTTGTCTGGCTAGCCTGGGGCTTTTTCGGGCTCTGTGCAGTCACCACCATGACCCGGGTGGTTGGCGGCTATCACAGCCTGAAGGACGACCCGGCAAAGGCTACCGACGCAGGCTGATTCACAAAGCCTTTGCAGCACCCGGGGTTTAAACCGTAAACTCCGCGGCCCGGTTGCCGCCTGGCCCTCAAGGGGTTAGGCTGACTCAACAACCACACCAAATCACGACCAACTTCGACCATTCGCAAAGGGTAAGCCATGTACATTGCTTTTCTGATCAACGCCTGGGAAGACATCGAACCCGGCAAAAGCTCTACCCTGGTGATGATCCAGGAATGCCTGACTCGCGGCCATAAAGTAGCGCTGCTCTACCCCCAGAACCTGACCGTGCGTAACAACGTGGTAAACGGGTTTTCACGGGTTATCCAGCCAATCGACAAAGTGCCGGAGAGCGTTGCTACCCTGTACAAAAAAATCCGGTTCGATGAAAAAATGCTGCCGTTGCACGCTTTCGACTGCATTATGATCCGCAAGGATCCGCCGATCGACCCGACCATCCTGAGCTTCCTCGATGCGGTCAAGAACGAGACGCTGGTCATCAATGACGTAGACGGCGTCCGCAAAGCCAGTAACAAGCTCTACACGACGACCTTTCACGATCCGGAAAACCACTTTCTGCCGGAAACCCATGTGTCCAAGAACAAGGATTACCTGCTGCGCGTCATCCGTGAAAGTGACCGGGCCAAGTGGATTCTAAAGCCGCTCGACGGCAGCGGCGGGCACGGGGTTATCGTGCTGGAAAAGGCAGCCCAGTCGAGCATCAAAAGTTTGCTCGATTTCTACATAGACCGTGAACGCAACAATTATGTGATTCTTCAGGCCTATATCGACGGGGCCGAAGACGGCGATGTCCGGGTGCTCATGCTCAATGGCAAGGCCATTGGCGCTTACCACCGCAAGCCGGCAGAAGGTGACGTTCGCGCCAACATCCAGGCTGGTGGCAGTGCTCATGCCTGGAAGCTGACCGAAGAACAAAAACGCGTTTGCCGGAAGATTGGGCCCAAGCTGGTGGCCGATGGTCTTGATTTCGTGGGTCTGGATCTGATCGGCGAGCGTCTGCTGGAAGTCAACGTCTGCAACCCGGGTGGTATCACCAATATCAACCGTCTGAGCAAGGTGAAGCTGCAAAAACAGGTCGTCGACTTTCTGGAAGACCGGGTCAATGAACGCCGTGAAAAGCACGCCGAGCTCGAGCACCTGATGAAGCGACTGTCCGACTTGCGTTCACGGGATTTGCTGGACAACGAATGATCGCCCCGACTCCGTCAGACCCGAGCGCATCCCAGCGAATTGACTGGCTCAGTGACACGGATATCAATGCCCTGCAGGCCCGGCCCGAGCAATGCCGGTTTCTGTTCGGGCACCCGGCCCTGCTGCTGGAATTGCACACCCTGATGCAGAAGCAGCCAACCCAGGCTCGCTGGTATCGACCGGCTTGTGTCTATGCAGGTGACAGCGCCATTGCTGCCGGTGGGTTCAAGGGGCCTCCCGTCAAAGGAACCGTTGAGCTGGGCTATCGCACTCACCCTGACTGGCGCCGACAGGGACATGCCTCCGGACTGGTGCGATGGTTATGCGCCTTCGCTGCAGAGCAAGGCCTTACCCGGGTTGTCGCTGTCACCGCCGCCGGTAACCTGGCGTCTCAATCCGTGCTCGCCCAAACCGGTTTCGTACATACCGGTGACTTGCTCAGCGACAGCCAGCAATGGCTGCAACGCTGGCAACACACGCTCTAAACCGGACCAGCCATCCAGACACTGACTCTTACCGTATTTGAGCAGACTTCAATTCAATTCTACAGAGGCTTGCATGCACCTCGGTCTGATACTCGGTGACCAACTATCCCGGACTCTGCCCACCTTTCGGCGCCTGAACCGCGAACGAGACATCATTGTGATGGCCGAGGTTTGGGCTGAAGCCCGCTATGTGGCGCACCACCGGCAAAAACTGTTCAACTGTTTCAGCGCCATGCGACATTTTGCCGAAGAGCTGGAGACGGCGGGCTGGCAAGTCCGTTACCTTCCACTGGACGGCGACACCGCCTTCGCCAGCCTGCAGGCAGCTGTTGACGCCGTAAAAAATGAATACTCAATTGACCGCATTGTCCTCACCGAGCCCGGTGAGCAGCGTCTGCTATCGGAAATGGCAAACTGGGAGTCGCACTTCAACTGCCCTGTTGAGCTGCTCGAAGACACTCGTTTTCTCATGTCGCTGGCCGATTTTGCCCACTGGGCGCAAGGTCGCAAAGCACTGCGTATGGAGTATTTCTACCGCTTGATGCGTCAGCGCACCGGCCTGCTGATGAATGAGGAGAATCAACCAGAGGGTGGCCAATGGAACTACGATGCCGACAATCGACGAGCCTGGCGTGGCGAGCCCTCAGCCCCCGAGCCAATGCTGTTCGAACCGGACAGTATCGACCAAAACGTCGCGACCATGATAGAGCAACTTTTCCCGGATGGCTGGGGGGACGTTCAACCCGGTCTGTGGCCAGTCGCTCGTCGCCAGGCACAAGCGTCTTTAACCCATGCAGTCAGTCATCTGAGTCATTTTGGCGATTTTCAGGATGCCATGGCCAGTGACGAGCCCTGGTTGTTCCACAGCCGGCTTTCATCGGCCCTGAATCAGGGTTTATTGACTCCGATGGAAGTGTGCGAAGCGGTCGCAGACGCTTATTACCGTGACCGGATTCCCATCAACGCTGCAGAAGGGTTCATTCGCCAGATCATTGGCTGGCGAGAGTATGTGCGAGGCATGTACTGGTATTTACGCCTGTTCGAGCCACAAAACAGTCTTAACCATCACAACGCCCTCCCCGATTATTTCTGGACAGCGGACACACGCATGCAGTGTGTTCAGCAGAGCGTCAGACAAACCCGAGCCCTCGGTTACGCCCATCATATTCAGCGTCTTATGGTGACCGGGAATTTTTCGCTCATCGCAGGTCTCGATCCGGAAGCGGTCAGTGAATGGTACCTTGGCGTTTATGTCGATGCCTATCAGTGGGTCGAACGGCCCAACACATTGGGCATGGCGCTTCACGCCGACGGCGGACGCATGACCAGCAAACCTTACGCCGCTTCCGGCCAATACATTAATCGACAGTCAAACTATTGCAAAACCTGCTGGTATAACGTGAAGGAGACAACCGGCTCACGCGCCTGCCCGTTCAACGGCCTTTACTGGCATTTTCTGATGCGTCATCAGGACCGCTTTCGCAGCAATGGACGCATGGGTCTGATGTATCGCAACCTGGACAAAAAGAGCTCAGCGGAGCGAGAAGCACTGTGGCAGCAAGGCGAAAACATCATCGCCCGACTGCCTTTACTATGAGCCTGTAAAGCGGCCCTTCGCGCTTTAAAACGCTTCCATTGGGTCTGGCCTGTCCCAGTGTGCTCGCAGTTTGTTAAGCGCCTCTTTCTCCAGCTGACGCACTCGCTCACGGCTAACACCAAGCTGATCAGCAATTTCGCGATAGCCATACTCGCGCCCCTGCTGAATCCCATAGCGCAGCGCCACTATCACTTTCTCACGGTGGCCGAGCACGCCCAAAGACTGACGTATCCGGTCAATGACTTCACTTTGTTCGGTTGCCTCGTAGGTTGTCAGATCGGTCGCTTCCAGATGGCTGGCCCAGCTGTCAGAGCCATCGTCTGACACAGGCGCATCGAGTGACAGAGGGTTTAACCCCAGTTCGAGAAAATGACGCACCTGGGCCTCATCCATATTCAGCTCTTTACTGATGGTCGCCACCGACACAGGCTTGCCAGCGCTTTGCTGCACCATTACCAACTGGCGCTGGAAACGTTTGACATCGTCCACCACATTGGTCGGTTTACGAATCAGCGCAGCCTGGTTTTTCAGCCCGAGACGAATGAACTGTTGAATCCAGTAATGGCTGTACGTGGAAAAGCGGGTGCCTTGCTTCACGTCAAATTTCTCCAGAGCGCGCATCAGACCTAACTGACCTTCCTGAACCAGATCGGTCAATTCCAGGCCCTGATTAACGTGCTGGTGCGCCACACTGAACACCAGGCGAATGTTTGACCCAAGTAACATTTCCCGAGCTTGAAGCAGACGCCTCCACAGACGCGGCACCATCGTAGGGCCGCTATGTTGCTCAAGATACCAGAGGCGCAAGGCGTTCATGTCCGCATGGTTGGGACGCTTGTCCCAAATCGTTTTCACCCAGTCGCGCTGCTCCCAGTTCAGGCCAGGGTAGCGTCTTTGCCACCAGGATTTTCCAATGCCCTGTGTCAGACGCACCAATGCCAGGGACGCATCCTGATGCTGTTGCAACCAGGCGCGCTCCTGTTCTGCCGTCAGCAGGGGGTGCAGTCGGCTCCATTCGGCGTAACTGTTGTACTCTGCGTCGGCCGCCGCAGCAAACCAGGCCGGATTATGAGCATTCATCGTTGCACCTTTACCAAGTCGTTCGACATTCACCGAATCACTCAACTAGGTTGGCCCACATTCATCAGCATTCAACCCGCGTAGAAAGATACGGTTCGTCCATTCATTCGTAGGATGTAGCAGTTTTAGATTAATTATCGGGCTGGAGCACCACAGAGATTAGACAGAACCTGTACAGCAACCGATGCCCTGCTGTCGGGTCAATCACAGAGAGACCCCATGAACACCGGAAAACGGATCGGCGAGGCCGCCACCCTGACAGGCCTGAGTGCGCACGCACTGCGCCAGTGGCACCGGCGCTACGACATTGGCCCCAGCTTCAACAGTGGAGGCGGTCAGCGTCGCTACAGTGACCAGGACATTGAACGCATTCAGCGCATCGACCGGTTGCGCCAGCAAGGGTTTAGCCTGGCCACTCTGGCGGAATGGCCGATGGCCAGTCTGCGCCAGCACACCGAGCGCAATCAGCGACGACTGGTCATTGGCTGGTGTGGTCGTCTCTATAGCGCCTTTGCTGCCCAGGTGCCGCAGGCTGACTTTGTGCCATCAGACGCCCTGAGCAAACGCCCTCCTGGCGCCGATGTTTGGGTGATCGAGTGGCCTACTCTGACGGATGATCAACTTGAACAACTGCCAGAAAGCCGCGAGGTGTTATCCATTATTTGGTATGAATACGCTAACCGCCGGCAACTGAATCAATTGGAGCGGCTGGGCTACGAATGCCACAAAGGCCGACCGACAACCCGCTGGCTGCTGGACCGGCTCGGCAAACTGACACCAGGAACCGGCGGCTTTAGCCTGGAAGAACTCAGTTCGCTGATGCAGATCAAACCGTCGCTTAACTGCGAGTGCCCGAATCACCTGGCGGGCATCCTTCATGAACTGACGCTGTTTGCGCAATACAGCCTGGAATGTTCAGCCAGTGACGACAAGGATGCCGGACTGCACCAGGAGATCTTCTTGCAGATTCAAACGTCACAGCGGGCCGTGCTATCGGCGCTCCAGTCCGTCGTGCTGGCAGAGAAGATACACGCCAAACCAGTGCCTGTTGCCTGACCTTTATCAGGTCAACATGGCAGTTTGCCGCTACTATTAAAATAGACGTCGCAACGAGATGGTCAATTGGCGGACACACACGTTTAGCTTCAAAACAACTAAAGTAGGTTCATGGAATAGCCGATATAAACGCATAACTGTGCCAAGGGTGCTTCAAGGTTTGCGCAGTAACGCTCCAATCCCTCTGAATGAGTAACACGCCATGCAATCCGATAGTCTGATCTTTACGTTTGAGCAAAAGATAACCAACTTGCTGTCGCTGGTGCTGATTGCCCTCTGGCTGCTTTCACTCGGCCTGGCCTCAGTATACCAAACCTGGTTTGAGGCTCTGGTGCTGGGGACTCTCATTGCTGGTGGACCACTGATACTGAACCGTCTGAGCCCGGGTACACGACTGGTACGTATGGCCTATGGAGCTGCCTTCATGGCAATGACAGCCCTGCACGTGCATCAGATGCACGGGCTGATCGAAATGCACTTCGGATTCTTTGTGCTGTTGGCCGTTGTATTTGCCTTTCTGGACATCTGGGCACTGCTGGCAGCTCTGACCGTTATAGCCGTACATCACCTCAGTTTCGCCTACCTGCAATACACGGGAAGTCCGGTCTATGTTTACGACTTGGCGTACTTGCAATCGGCCGGACTGAAACCGCTCGGATTCGTGTTGTTGCATGCGGCCTATGCCATTGTTGAAACGCTGATCCTGGTTGTGCTTACCAAACCGGTCCGTCTGATGCTGGATACAGCCCGGGAATTGGCGGCGGTCAGCCACCTGATGACCGCCGTGGCGGGACGAATTGATCTGACCCGACGGGCCAACGATGAAGGCAGCCCGGTATTAGGCAGCTTTAATGAGATGCTTGAAAACATGCGTTCGGTGACGGCCAAATCGCTTGGGGAGAGTAAAGTGCTGATCACCGCCACTGATGCAATGGAGAACAGAATTGCGCAACTGGTCAGTGATACGCAGGACCAGGAACATCGGTTTCAGGAAACCCTGAACCAGTTGCAGCAATGGTCTAAGAACGCCCGGGATGTCGCCGAAGCGACCGACACCGTGGCAATCTCGACCGCAGACAGTAAGACAGTCAACGATGCCGTACAAGAGGAGGTGGCAGAAACGCTGGTTTCATCACAATCACTGTCTGAACAGTTAAACGATACCCGCACGGTCATTGGCCAACTGGCTGACGATTGTGCAGAAGTCGGCAAGACACTGGCGGTCATCAATACCATTGCCGAGCAAACCAATTTGCTGGCCCTGAACGCAGCCATTGAGGCAGCGCGGGCTGGCGAGCAGGGTCGCGGCTTCGCCGTTGTTGCTGATGAAGTCCGCATGCTCGCTACCCGAACTCAATCATCGACCGTTGAAATCAATGACGTCTTGCAACGCCTGACACAGCGATCAACAGCAGCGGTCGAGGCAATGGAGACTGCCGTTGAACAAGTAAACACCAATACGGTACAAACCCAGGGCGTACAGCAACGTGCCACCCAATTGCATGAACAGATCGGTATTATCGTCACCGAAAACGACCGCATTCGCAGAATCACTGAAGATCAGGCTGACGCCACACGGCAGTTGGAGCAAGACATTGGCACCCTGGCCGAACTGACCCGCAAGGTTACCAGTGCCATGGGTGATTCAAAATCCGACCTGGGCAACCTAACCCTGACATTTAAAGCACTGAACCTGGAGCTGAATCGATTTGATGTCTAGGCTAACCCCAAAAACCGCCCTGCTCGGCGTGCTGGTTATCGTTTGGATTGTCGCCATCGTAACTGGCTTTTGGTGGTTTCAGGCCAGGCTCATCGTCACTTTCGACGCCGACCAGTCTATTCTGAACCAATACCCCCGGGTGCGGGATTATGGCGAAGCGTTACACCGGGCACTGCCAGCGACCGTGCCAGACAACAAAGCCCGGGTGACCATCGTCCGGCACCCAGGTTGCCGATGCAATCGCTACTCAGCGGAGCACCTTGCTGCACTTGAGGGGCGCTATGACGTGTCGACCCGGTTTGCTTCAGCCCGGTTGAACGATTTGCCTGCGGCAATGCAAGCACTCATACCGGCAACCCCTTTCGTGATGGTTCATCGATCCGATGGAAGCCTCGTGTACGCCGGACCCGTCAACAGCGGTGTTACCTGTACCTCAACCTCCAGCTTTCTCGACACCAAGTTGAGCAGCCCGGGGGACCCGACGCTCCATATCCCGTTACTGGCACGGGGTTGCTATTGCGCCAACCCGGTGTCTGCCCCTCTATAATGCCGAAACAGGATAATAACCCCAACTGGCCGTCTTTTATGCCCCTGTTATTGCCATTCAGGCACCAGTAGACTGGCGGTCTCTGCCAATACCCTGATGGATGTACCGATGATAACCAAACACCTCCCTTTGCCATCGCCGGCACCGGGCATGCAACGCCACCTGATGGTCCATGAATACGGTAGTGGCCCGCGCAAGGCTTATCTGCAGGCCGGCCTGCATGCCGATGAATGGCCAGGCTTGCTGACCCTACAGCACTTGATGGCAAGCCTGGACACTCTGGAGCAGGCCGGTCATATTCATCAGCGCGTTGTGATCGTGCCATTTGCCAACCCGGTCGGTATGAATCAGCGCTTGTTTGGGAAATTTCCGGGGCGTTTTGATGCCACCACCGGGCAAAATTTCAATCGGGGCATGTCACTGTCCATCGGCGCACTGACCCACAGAGTTGGGCATTTACTGGGAGCCGACGCAGAACTGAACGATGGTCATTTGCGTGAAGCCATGCGTCAGCTAGTGAGCGAAAAATCTGGAGGCTATGAAATAGAAGCCTTGCACAAAGCCCTGCTAAGCCAATCCATAGACGCGCATCTGATGCTCGATTTGCATTGTGATGACGAGGCGTTGCCGCATGTTTTCTACGGCGATCATCAACGCTCAACCGGTGATCAGCTGGGCGATTGTCTCGGCTTTGCCATTCGTCTGGAAGAAGACGTTCGAGGCACCGTGGCCTTTGATGGCAGCCACACCCAACCCTGGGTCTCACTGGCTGAGAGCACAGGCATGCCCTTTGCTGAACCCTGCTTTGCAGCTACCGTGGAATTGCGCGGCCAGAAAGACGTCAGTGACGCACTGGCCCGGCGCGACGCCGAAGGCCTGCTGGCTTTTCTAGAGCGGCAGGGCTTCGTCTCAAACAGCGGGGCCGCTGCCCAGCCACAACAGGGCGAGACCCTAAGCATCAATGTTGACAAGGTAAAAGTGGTTCCCTCACCCGCCAATGGTCTGGTGGTGTATCACCGGTCGCTCGGAGACTGGGTAGATGAGGGCGAACTCCTGGCAGAGATTGTCCTGTTGGATAGCAGTCGACCAGCACGAATTCCGGTCCCGGCGCCCGCGACCGGTCGCCTGTTCAGCCAAACCAATACCTTTCTGACGTCACCCGGTGCGAGCATTGGTATGATCGCCAGCAAGGACCAGCAAATCGCCCCGGGTACTCAGTTAAGTTACTAACAGATACGTCCCTATCAGGCCTGAGCGGCCATGATGCGTTCGTACTTGTCTTGCAACTGAACCTTGGATTCAACCCTGGAAGGGTCGTGGGGAATGCAGTCGACCGGGCAGACTTGCTGACATTGGGGTTCATCGTAATGCCCCACGCATTCTGTACACAGTTGCGGGTCTATGACGTAGATTTCCTCGCCTTCGGAAATCGCATCGTTGGGACACTCCGGCTCACACACATCGCAGTTAATGCATTCATCGGTGATGTACAGGGCCATTATACTGTCCTCTGACAAGTCGCCCCACGGCCGCGGGGCGAGATGTTGAATCAGTCGTTCTGCTGGTATATCTCGGCGAGTGCCTCTTGCACAACCGGGTGCACCATCTTGGTGACATCCCCATGCAGCAACGAGATCTCACGCACAAAGGTAGACGAAATAAACGAGTACTGCTCTGAGGGAGTTAAAAACAAGCTCTCGACATCCGGCGCCAGCACTCGATTCATGTTAGCCAGTTGGAACTCATACTCAAAGTCACTGACCACCCGCAATCCACGCAGAATAGTCTGGGCACCCTTCTCGTGGGCAAAATCGACCAGCAAGTTACGAAACCCTTCCACTTCGACATTGCCCATGTCTTTGGTCACTTTGCGAGCCAGAGCAACGCGTTGCTCCAGGCTGAACAGGGGTTTTTTCTTCGGGCTGGCCGCGACAGCAACGATGACCTTATCGAACTGCCGCAGACCACGTTCAATCAGGTCCATGTGCCCATAGGTAATGGGATCAAAGGTGCCTGGGTATACTACGGTGCGTACCATGTTGCGCTCCCGGTTATTCAACGCGCGCGAATGTTACCCCAGCCGCCCGGACGGCACAAATGCAGACTCCCGCCGGTACCCGGCAGTCGCACGCTTGCACTCGCATGCTTTAGGTTACTTTAGAAACATTCGCCTCAGTTGCCGCTGCACCCATCCATCGTAGGGTGGGTACACCAGTTTCAGGCTGTTCAGCCTTTGCTTGCCCACCACCGGCTTCAGTTTGGAAAAAGTATCAAACCCCGCTTTGCCATGGTAATGCCCCATGCCACTGGCTCCGACGCCCCCGAATGGAATGTTATCGAGGGTTGCGTGAAACAGGGCCTCATTAATCACCAGGGCACCGCTGTGGGTGCTGTGTTCGAACTTAGCCTGCCAGGCCCGGTCGTACCCAAACAGGTACAGGGCCAGCGGCCGGGGTCGGCTGTTAATGAATCGCTGCGCTTCCAGCTCGGTTTCACAGGGAATAACGGGCAAGATTGGCCCGAACAGCTCTTGCTGCATCACTTGACTGTCCAGTGACACATTGGTCAGCAACACGGGCGCCATTTTACCGCTGGCGGCGTCCAGCCCGGGCCGCTGATCGCCCCAGTGAAGGTGAGCACCCTCGGTCTCAGCTTGCCGCAGCCAGGTATCCAGTCGCTGGCGCTGACGATCATTAATGATCGACGTGTATTCGGGGTTGTCGATCACCTGACCGTACATCCGACTGACTGAACGGTGAAACGCCTCAATAAAAGCATCAATACGGTCCGGCGGACACAACACATAGTCCGGTGCAATGCAGGTCTGCCCTGAGTTCAGACATTTGCCAAACGCCAGACGCTCAGCGGCTACTTCAATGGGGATGCTGGTGTCGATGACGGCCGGGCTTTTCCCGCCCAGCTCAAGCGTAACCGGAGTCAGGTTCTGAGCCGCCGCCGCCATAACGGCTTTGCCTACCTCGGTGGAGCCCGTAAACAGCAAATGATCAAACGGGAGGGACGAAAACGCCTGCGCCATCTCAACGTCACCATTGATCACGGTTATCACACCGTCGTCAAACGTCTGGTCGACCAATTGCTGAAAAAGCGCACCAAAGGCCGGCGTGTACTCAGAGATTTTGACCATACAGTGGTTGCCCGCCGCCAACGCAGCGGTCATAGGTCCAATCGCCAAGTAAAGAGCGTAATTCCACGGCACGATAATACCGGCCACGCCTAACGGCTGAGGCAGCACCTTACTGTGAGCGGGTTGAAACAACAGGGGCACGCGATGCTTACGAGCCTTCATCCAGCCTTTTAAGTGGCGCAAGGTGTGGTTAATACCCAGAATGGACGGCAGCACTTCGGCATTCAGCGTCTCACCAGCCGAACGGCAACCAAAATCCTGATCGAGAGCCTCGATCAGTGCATCCTGGTTGCCAAGAATCAGTTGTTTTAGCTGCTGCAACCGATACCGGCGTTCAGCCAGACTGGGATAAGGATGCAACCGATACGAGGCTTGCTGGTGATCAAACTGGGTTCTGAGCATGTCCGGAGTCATTTGCACCTCAATGCAAGGCAAAAAATCACTCTAGGTCAGCAAGCGAAGCCAGGTCAATGTGCGGCGGTCAGTTACTGGCCATTGCCTGCCCGCTCCATTGATAGAGTCTCATACTGACATCGCCGCTGTGCTTTTCCTTCATCAATTCCAACCCTGCCGGTACCGCAATTGCCTGATGGCGTGGACATTCAAGGTAAACGACCGCCCGGTCAGCGAGCCGTTGGTGAGCGATCAGCGCGGCAAGCGCTTCCTCCCACAATACGGCAGCAAAGGGCGGGTCCAGAAAAACCAGGTCAAAAGGGTCGGCTTCTGCCCGGGCAAGCCAAACAAGGGCATCGCATTGAACCACGGTCGCCGTGCAACCCAGAGTGGCTACCGCTGCCTTCAGGCTTGATACGGCCCGAGGCTGTTTTTCCAATAGCCAAACCTGCTGCGCGCCTCGCGATGCTGCTTCAAGCCCCAGAGCGCCGGTACCGGCGAAGGCATCCAGTACCCGCGCACCCGGGGTCTGTATCTGCAACCAGTTAAACAACGTTTCGCGCTGGCGATCTCCGGTGGGCCTTAGCCCCTCCAGATCGGCAATGTCGAGCCGCCTTCCCCGGTACTGTCCGCCAATGATTCGCAGCGAGCCAGCGCCCCTGGCAGGCCCCTTTCGAACGGTTCTGGGCATAA
This sequence comes from Saccharospirillum impatiens DSM 12546, assembly GCF_000423605.1. Taxonomy (GTDB): domain Bacteria; phylum Pseudomonadota; class Gammaproteobacteria; order Pseudomonadales; family Natronospirillaceae; genus Saccharospirillum; species Saccharospirillum impatiens. Next base: position 35,290 of record NZ_AUIH01000001.1, on the reverse strand, counting down.
AGTCCTCTCGATAATAGGTATTTCACGTCCGGTTAAGGCCGGCTGTTCGCCCTGGCAGCATTGACATCGCTCAATGTAATCGCCGACAACCGTTGCTGTTGTGACACCAGAAAATCAGATGGCAAATCATAAACCGCAGAGGTTACCAGATAACGATGGATCTGTTCGGCACTGCGGCTGCGTTGGGCCGCCGAGGCGGCGTAGGCAACCCGAAGGGGCTCCAGCTCTTCGGCGGTGACCGGCTGGAACAGACCCGGATTCAATGTCTGATTGATCAATACCTGGCTGATGTTGGCCCGATGATCCCAGCGAACCTGCGGATCATAGCCACTCAATCGTTGTTGCAAAACGCCCACCCAGAGCAAAAAGGCCAATTGTTCGCTGGTTCCCATAGGCGGAGAATTCAACCGGCCCAAAGAGGGTTGTGGGGCCACCTGATTGGTCATGCCGCTGCCTTGCAGCGGTTCCAGCAGACGCTCGGCAATCGCAATACGCTCGCCATCCAGTTTACCACTGAGCACGACAGCTCGATTGTCTCCATCGGGCAACCAGGTTTGCAGGAAATCAACACTGGCTTCCAAAGCAGAGGTATCGGCCGGGTTTACCACTGTTACCTGGAACTGCCCACCCTGGCGCGAGGTACCCATGGCCGCGTCAACGGCAATGCCCAGTTGCTCCGTCGGTATCTGCTCCTGGGTGATGGTCAGTCGCAACTGGCGGGCCTGGTCCAGATCAACGGTCCATAGCTTTCGACCCGGGCTCTGGTCATCCCGCTCAATGGCCAGTTCATCAAGCGACCAGGTTCGGGACTCCGGCACGCCGGAATCAACCGTTTCATCCTGGCCCACTCTGTTGAGCACCACGATCAGCGGGATGGTCACAATGATGATGAGCCAGAGCGTCCGGCGACTGAAATGAAACATGATGCGCGAGGGGTTCCTGTGTTAAACCTTTAGGGGGCTTCAATGTACTGAATCCCGCCCGTTTATACCATGCCAGCAGAGCGGGGTGGAGACACGCCCGGCAACCAAACGTTGCGCATGGATCACAGGCATTCACCCCTGTGTAGAATAAGACTTTGGCTGACGGGTGCATTTTGCTAGCATAGTGCGGCTTCTATTGCAGTTTTTCTGAACTGCCCGGCAACACATCGGGCCCAGTCCCGAGGTCTGTTGCTATACGCAGCATTGATCAGCAATGAACCATTCACCCGTTTATACAGGCAACAACCTCACCATGCTGGGCTTTGGCAAAAAAAAATCTACACCCGAGACTGAACAAGACAAGCCGGAAGTAAAAACCGAGTCCTTGTTTTCCCGCATTCGACAGGGGCTGGGGCGCACCCGCTCAACCTTCACCGATGGCCTGGCATCCCTGTTTCTGGGCAAAAAAAGCATCGACGATGACCTGCTTGAAGAGCTGGAAACCCAGCTACTGACGGCCGATGTCGGCATAGAAGCAACAGCTGCCATCGTGGCAGAACTCACCGAGCGAGTGGGTCGCAAGGAATTGAAAGACGGTGACGCATTGCTCTATGCACTGCGCGATACGCTGGTACACCAACTGCAGCCGGTTGAGTCACCTCTGGTAATAGACGGCTCACAAAAACCTTACGTGATACTGGTGGTCGGCGTAAACGGAGTTGGCAAAACCACAACCATCGGTAAGTTGACCAAAAAATTTCAGGGCGACGGCCATTCCGTGTTGCTGGCAGCCGGCGATACCTTCCGCGCAGCAGCCGTAGAGCAATTGCAGGTATGGGGTGAACGCAACAAGGTTCCGGTCATTGCCCAGCACACCGGGGCAGACAGTGCCTCGGTGATCTTTGATGCAGTCCAGGCGGCGCAATCACGGGGTGTAGACGTCGTCATCGCTGATACCGCTGGCCGTCTGCACAATAAAGACAACCTCATGAATGAACTGGCCAAAGTGGTCCGGGTCATGAAGAAACTGGACGACACAGCACCTCATGAAGTACTCCTGGTGCTGGATGCCGGTACTGGTCAGAACGCCATCAATCAGGCTCAAAGCTTCACCGACGCTGTCAACCTGACCGGTCTTGCACTGACCAAACTGGATGGCACCGCCAAGGGTGGCGTTATCTTTGCTCTGGCAAAGAAACTCGGCATTCCCGTCCGATTTATCGGAGTCGGAGAGCAAGTCGATGACCTGCGACCCTTCAACGCTCGCGATTTTGTCGATGCTCTGCTGGATACCCGTGCCGAATGATTCATTTCGATCAGGTCAGCAAACGCTACGAGGGCGGTCACGAAGCCTTATCAAGTGTCAGTTTGCACATTGAAAAAGGGGAAATGGTATTCCTGACCGGTCACAGCGGGGCGGGCAAAAGTACCCTGCTCAAACTGATTACCCGAATAGAAAAAGCCTCTTCCGGGCAACTGAGGGTCAATGGTCAAATTTTGAACCGTTTACGGCGTTCCCAAATTCCGCACTTCAGGCGAAACCTGGGCATCGTGCATCAGGATCATCAATTGCTGATGGATCAAACCGTATACGACAACGTCGCGCTGCCCCTCATCATCGCCGGTGAACACCCAAAAGACGTGACCCGACGAGTCAGAGCCGCACTCGATAAGGTTGGCCTGCTGGAGCGAGAAAAATACCGCCCCATACAGCTGTCCGGTGGCGAACAACAGCGCGTTGGCATTGCCCGCGCAGTGGTTAAGAAACCCGCCATTTTACTGGCCGATGAGCCTACCGGGAACCTCGATCCCGGCTTATCCAGAGACATCATGGAGCTGTTCTCCGAATTCAACCGGGTTGGCACTACCGTACTGATTGCCAGTCACGACCTGGGTCTGATTGCGCGCCTCAACTACCGGGTCGCGTCGCTTCAGGACGGTAAGCTTATGAGCACCCCATTTGAGGGGAGGCGCTCATGAAGCATCAACCTCCGAAGCGGCCCGTCGCCAAAAAGCCCGTTCAAAACACAGCTAACCGGCGGCGAGACAGTGCAACCGGTAACCGCTCAGCCTGGTTACGCCACCATCGCGATTGCGCCCGGGATTCCCTGCTGCGGTTGTTGCGCAGCCCGGTATCCAGCGCCTTAACCTGGTTGGTTATTGCCATTTCACTGACCTTACCGACTCTGTTCTATCTCGCTCTGTCATCCTTGCAAGCTCAAACAGAACAATGGCAGGAAGGCGGTCAGATCACCCTTTATCTGGAGCAGGGCCTGGCTGACGAAGACGGTAACCGACTGACACGGGAGCTGGATGCACGGCCGGAAGTCGCCCGCGCCTACTACATCAGTGCGGAAGATGCCTGGGAGTCGTTTCAGACAACCCTCAGCCTCAGCCAACAATCCCTAGGATTCAGCAGCAACCCGCTACCGGCCAGTATCGTGGTCATACCGTCACAACAAAACAGCAGCCAACTGGAAGCGCTGCAGTTGATCATTCGAGGCCTGCCGGAGGTTGACGATGTGCAATTGGACCTGGCCTGGATCGATCGCCTGAACCGGTTTCTGGAACTCATCTACAGCGTTGTGACCGGTTTGGCAGTGCTGCTCGGAGTGGCCGTACTGCTAGTGGTTGGCAACACCATTCGTCTGGCCATCGAGTCGCGCAAGGACGAAATTCGCGTCATCAAGCTGCTCGGCGCCACTGAAGCCTTCGTGCGCCGGCCCTTTGTCTACCTGGGAATCTGGTATGGCCTGTTAGGCGGTATTGCGGCCTGGATTCTGGTTACGACGGTCGCCTGGTGGCTACGCAGTCCCCTCACCGCCTTTTTGGGTACCTATGGGCTGGAAGCCAACGTAGCCTGGCTGGGCTTTACCGATACGCTGGTCCTTATTCTCGCTTCGATCGGCGTTAGCCTTGCCGGCGCCCATATTGCGCTGCAACGCCACCTAAAAGATGCTGAACCTCGTTGAACCAGCGCGCCTTGCGCCGCGTGTATATGGGTAACAAGGCCGTGTTACAGCGGCCAATTGAACTCAACCTCCCAATGACTATTGGCTATAGTATATCGCTATCGAAAACATTAAAGTTGATTGCTGGTTTGCACAACATTTACCGCCGATACTGGGTCCAAGAGCCGACTTCTGTTAAGATAGTTGGTGAATTAATTTGATTTCCACCGCGTGCATTAGTCTTGAATCTGATGCTTCCGGGGGAGGGAGAAAACGTGAAACTGAACAACAGTGTTCCTGCACTTGCTTTGGATTCTTTGGCCCCGGGTCAAAGCCTTGAGTCGTACATTCAGTCAGTCAATACGTTTGACCTGCTGACGGCTGAGGAAGAGAAAGAGCTGGCTGAGCAGTTGTACTATCAGGAAGACATCGATTCGGCTCGCCGCCTGGTGTTGTCTCACCTGCGCTTTGTTGTTCACATCGCCAAAAGCTATTCAGGCTATGGGCTCAACCAGGGCGACCTGATTCAGGAAGGCAACGTAGGGTTAATGAAAGCTGTACGTCGTTTCAACCCCGAAGTGGGCGTGCGCCTGGTTTCTTTTGCTGTGCACTGGATCAAGGCCGAGATACACGAATACATTCTGCGTAACTGGCGCATCGTGAAAGTGGCGACGACCAAGGCGCAACGGAAACTGTTCTTCAACCTGCGCAGCTCCAAGAAGCGCCTCGGCTGGTTAAACGAGCGTGAGGCGCAGGCAATTGCCGACGATCTGGGCGTTAACCTGAAAACGGTCTACGAGATGGAAGGTCGCCTGACGGCCCATGACGCCACCTTCGACGCGCCCAATGAAGACGATGACGAAGGCCCGGCCATGTTTCCGGTTCACTACCTGCAGTCTCAGGGCGCCGATCCGGCAGCGCTGGTAGAGCAGGACAACTACGAAACCGATGCAAACGACCAGTTGTTTGCGGCCCTGGAAGACCTGGACGACCGGTCCAAAGACATCATTCAGAAGCGTTGGCTGAGCGATAACAAAGCAACATTGCATGAACTGGCTGATGTCTATGGTGTCTCTGCCGAGCGCATACGTCAGCTTGAAAAGAATGCGATGAAGAAAGTCAAAAAGGCCATGTCCATCGAGTTCTGATGATGACAAAGGCCTGAAAAAGCCGCTGAAAAGCGGCTTTTTTATGTCTGAGTGAATCGTGCGATAATCCTGTTAACCCAGATCTGCTAACCCAGTTGTTAGCTGGAAACCGACTTATTATGCCTGACATTCAACGATTCACCGCTTTAGCGGCGCTACTGGCCGGGCTGAGCGTCGCTCTGGGAGCCTTTGGCAGTCACGCACTGGAAACCATGGTCACCCCGGAACGACTGCAAACCTGGGGCACGGCAGTTCACTACCATATGATTCATTCAATCGCGCTGCTCTGGCTCGGGCTGTATTTACACCACTACCCGCGTCGGGGTGTCATGGTTTCCGCGGGCTTGATACTAGCGGGCACTTTGGTATTTTCCGGCAGCCTATATGCTCTTGTTTTGCTGAATATTCCTGTGCTGGGTGCCATTACCCCGATAGGCGGCCTCCTGTTAATCAGCGGTTGGTTTACACTGGCCTGGTATCTGATCCGTAAACACTGACGAACTCAAGCTCAAACTTGGAAACTCCATGACCAAAGAACTCACCCCAATCCAACGCAAGGTTCGCAGTTTTGTCATGCGCACTGGTCGCATGACCGAAGGCCAAAAGCTGGCAATGGAAACAGGCTGGCCAACATTGGGGCTCAATCTCAGTAACGGTCACTACGATCTTTCACAAGTATTCGGACGCAATGCGCCCGTTATCTTTGAAATAGGTTTTGGAAACGGTGACTCCCTGTTGAACATGGCCCAACAAGCTCCCGAGAAAGACTTTATCGGTGTGGAAGTCCATACGCCCGGTGTCGGACGCTTGTTGCACCATGTTCAGGAAGAAGGCGTTAACAACCTACGGGTGTGCAAAGAAGATGCAGTGGAGTTTCTGAGTCACTGCATTGCCGACAACAGCCTCAATACCGTACAACTGTTTTTCCCGGACCCCTGGCACAAGAAGCGCCACCACAAACGACGCATTGTTCAGCCCGAATTTGCGGCCTTATTGCGCAATAAACTGAAACCGGGTGGCACGTTCCACATGGCTACCGACTGGCAGCACTATGCCGAACATATGGTAGAAGTAATGGAAGCGGCAGAAGGGTGGGAAAACACTCAGGGCCAGGGTAACTACTTACCTGGCAGACCCGAACATCGCCCGGAAACCAAGTACGAGCGCCGTGGTATCGGTCTGGGGCATGGTGTCTGGGATATAGAGTACAGAACCGCTTAATAGACCTTGTACGATGATAGAGCTCTCGCCAGTGTGCCCCCCTTAGGCGTCGACTGGCGGCCTGGCATAGCCGGGCCACTGACACAGACACCCTCCCCGTTGAGCCAGTGAAAATCCCAGGCGTTGATACAAAGCACTGGCATGGTAGTCAGCATCGGCGATGATGATTTGCTGGCTAACCTTGCTCCCAACGTATTGGGCCATCTGGTGAATCAGCGTACGCGCAATACCCTGATTCTGACACTCAGGGATAACTCGCACCAGTTGATACCGTGCCATATCATTCAACATGAACACCCCGGCAAATCCCACCAGACGCTCCCCCTGCAGGGCAGCGTAGAAGTCACCATGGCCAAATCGGGCCAGGGTTCGATAGGTCCGTTCGCGACCCGCCAGATAGTGTCGAAACCCCGCTTCATCATGCCCCTGATCGCGCTGAGCCACTGAAATATCCCTCCATTGCGACCAAATCTGTTCATCGTCACGGAAAGGCTGAATGCGCAATGCGGTGTTCAAACGGCTTGGTGTTAACAGAGCATTGCTCGGCATCATCAGAACATGGTTTTCAATGTATTCGTAATGCGCCCTCTCATAGTCACTGATAACCGGCGTCGGTTCCGACGCGATGATCGGCCAGATGAAATTCCGGTGTGCAATGCCCTCGACACCCGAAAAAGAGACGTCAAATTCTTGCTCCCAGTCGACTCTATTTTTTGTTGCCAGTGGCACTTTGAGAGCCAGGAAATTACCGAAATGGAAATCAGGTGATCCAAGTGTCCGGTATACCGCAAAGTCGGCTTGATCGATTAGATCGGATTCAAGATGAGAGACGATGAAATCGCTTTGAACGCCCAGGCTAATGGCGTGGTGCATACAGACAGTTCCGGTTTTTAATGTCAGTTCCGGTTTATGATAGAGAAACTTGCCGGCTTTGTACGATCATTATTATCTTGGCGCCGGTTACCTTTCCCCAACTCATCGCCCCTCTCCCGTCCCGCGGAAGAAGGTTCTCTTTCGGTTTGTCTTTCCTGCGCCCAATAAAAAACCCCGATACCTTTCGGTACCGGGGTTATTTAATTTAAAAGCTTGACGATGACCTACTCTCACATGGGGAGACCCCACACTACCATCGGCGAGGCTGCGTTTCACTTCTGAGTTCGGCAAGGGATCAGGTGGTTCCACAGCTCTATCGTCGTCAAGCAAACTGGTTGGCGGCTGTCGTATGGCGGCTCTGTGCAGTGCCCGTTGCCAGGTCTGCCCGCTCGTAACAGCGCACCGAATGCGCTCTAATCAAGTCTGTTGCTTCTCAAAAATTCGGTTCTTCAGGACCAAGCGTGTCCGTACTCT
>NZ_AUIH01000001.1:0-27690 GCF_000423605.1 Saccharospirillum impatiens DSM 12546 | reverse complement strand
TGATTGTCGCCTTTTTACGCCACCTGCCAGTGCGCTGGCTGCACGCCGTGCTCGCTCGCTCCGAACGACCCCGCTAACACTTGCTGGCGTCGCTCCTCAGTAACAGAACTTTACGAATGGACCACAAGGCGCCTACCAAACCCTACTGCAAAAACCGCCGTTGCGGCCGATACTCTGGGGAGCCTCTGAACAACTCCCCCGGGGCTCTGGCTTATCCGAGGGACGTTGCCGCAGTGGTGCGGCATCCCGACGGACTCATGCAGGAATGTCTAGACCTTTCAAATGAGTCCAACGCGGTGGCAACGTTCCTCGGAAAGTCGGAATGCCGCACCACCCGTAGGGCGCGGCCAAAACGTCCTGCCCCGGCGTTGCACTTCTTGACAAGGGCTACGGCCATTGCGCTGCGAAGTGCGCCTTGTGGCAGAACGTTTTAGCTCGCGCAGAGCCCTGGGGGAGTTGTTCAGAGGCTCCCTAGCAGGTTGTTGAAACAGGCCTGCTGCCTGTTTCAACACACGAGAAGCAAAGATTGCGATGTTTGCTTCTCTCACAAAATCAATGACGTAACAGTCATCGATTTTGCCGGAACGTCCATATTCCGGTAGCAGGCCGCCGACATTCCGCGAACATCAACAGCCTGCCAAATCGCCCTCGACTCGGCGTTCGCATGAGCCGCTGTCCGAGACGTAAAGTTTTTCGGCATCTGGCGCAGACACCCTGTTTTCTGCTATAACTGCGTGTAATAAAGTGATCTGGTTCACATTATTTCGTTAACCTGGGAACATCAGATTTGAGTCAATACAGTCAACGTCTTTCCGACACGACACTTCGCATGCCTGTTGCATTGTTGCAGGTCGGGATGTTCGTGTGCCGGTTAGACAGACCCTGGCTGGGAACACCCTTCCTGATGCAGGGTTTCCTGATTGAAAACCGGGAGATGCTGCACCAGGTACAAAGCCTGTGCAGTCAGGTGTGTGTCGATACCCGCAAGAGTCTGGTCACGTTCAAAGCCCGACCCGACAAGTCCCAACCCGCACCGACTTTGCCCGCCTCTTTCGACCGGGATATGGCGCAAATGGGCTTGCGCAGTGTACTGCCGACCTACACCCGAACGCTGAAACACGTCAAAGAAGCCATGCGCGGGCTGAGCAAAGGCCACTCGCTGAACCCGGAAACGCTGGGCAAGCAGGTTGATGAGTGTATTACCGCCCTGATCGACAACATTCCGGCGATGACCTGGTTGTCACGGGTAAAAAGCCATGACGACTATACCTATGAGCATGCCCTGCACGTCAGCCTGCTGTGTATGGTGTTTGGCATTCATTGCGGCTGGCCCCGGGATGAAGTGCGTACCGTCGGGCTGGCCGGTCTGCTGTTCGATCTCGGCAAACTGCGCATTCCAAAATCGTTGCTGAACAAACCGGGGCCGCTGACAGAAGTGGAATGGCAACTGTTTCGCGAGCATACGAAATGGACGCGCTACCTGCTGGAAAAATCCGGGTTCGGGCAGGACGTGATCGCCGCCTGCTACTACCATCATGAGCGACCCGACGGACAAGGCTATCCAGTGCAGAAACTGGCTGGCCAGGTACCCTTAGGTGCCAGACTGATACACATACTCGACGCCTTCGACGCCATGATCAGCTATCGGCCCTACGCCCAACAGCGCACCGTCTACGATGCCATTCGGGTGCTGTACAAAGGGCGCACCACGGAATTCGATTCGGCACTGGTCGATCAGTTCATCGAGTTGATGGGAGTCTATCCAATCGGTACTTTGATCGAGCTGAGCAGCGGTGAAGTCGCCGTGGTCATTGGCCAGAACCACGACGCCCGATTGTTGCCAAAAATCGCGGTAGTCCGTGACCGCAACAAACAGCCGGTCAGCGAGCGCGTGGTCAATCTGAAATACCTGACTGGCAACGACGGCAAGCCACTGTTTCGGGTTAAAACCATGCTGCACGACGGCAGCTACGGTATTTTCATGCAGGATTATACTCGTCAACTGGTGTTGGGAACCCAGGCGGCACGCTAACGACCCTCCGGCTCTACTAACATCAACCTTGTACCCTGTCGCACAATGGCCGACACTCACCAGACCCCTGACCTCCTCTGGACTCGCATGACCTGGGATTGGCTGCTGACCCTGGGCCTCTGGCTCTACATAGCCCTGTTGATCGCGCTCAGCTTTCGCATTTTGATGCGCCGGCGCAGTGTGGGCGTCACCCTCGCCTGGCTGCTGCTGATCTACATCCTACCACTGGCCGGTTTCGGCTTTTATCTGCTGTTCGGCGAACGATATCTCGGTCGGTTGCGGGCCAGGCGCGCTATGGTCCAGAACCGGTTTTACAACCAGTGGCTGCATCAGGTTGGCGAGCGTGATGCGCTGAACACCTTGGTTGGAACACCATTGCGACCCGTAATGGAACTCACCCTGGGCAGCCTCAAGCTGCCCGCCTTGCGGGGCCACAACTGGCAATTGCTGAGTGAACCGGACCGGGTATTCGATGCCCTGCTGGCCGACCTGAAGCAGGCAGAAGACTGGATATTCATGGAGTTCTACATTCTCGAACCCGAAGGACGGGTCGAGGAAGTGCTCGCTGCCCTCACCGACGCCCGGGCCCGCGGCGTATCCGTTTACCTGTTGCTCGACAGCGTTGGGTCAAACCGGTTCCTGCGCAGCGCTCGACATCGGGCCCTGGTCAGGGCGGGGGTCGAGGTACTGGATGTATTACACGCCAACGTTCTACGCATGTTCCTGCAACGCATTGATCTGCGCCAGCATCGCAAACTGGTCAGCATCGACAATCGCATCGCCTACAATGGGTCAATGAACCTGGCCGACCCCGACTGGTTCAAGAAACACAGCGGTTTTGGACCCTGGGTGGATGTGATGGTCAGAGTTGAAGGCCCGATGGCATCCATTATTCAGGGCACCATGATATTCGATTGGGAGATGGAAACCGGTCACCGACTGAACAACGCCCTGAGCTGGCCCGAAGCCGCCAGTGACGGCCCGGCACTGATGCAGTTCCTGCCCACAGGGCCAGCCTTCGATGAAGACATTCTGCTGCAAGTGCTGTTAACGGCCGTGCACAATGCCCAGCACAGAGTGATCATTACAACCCCGTATTTTGTGCCGGATGAATCCCTGCTGCAGGCGCTGAAGTCTGTTGCCAAACGGGGGCTGGAAGTGACCTTGCTGGTGCCACGACGCATTGACAGCCGCCTGGCCAAGTACGCGGGTCGCTCTTTTTATGACGAGTTGCTCAGCCACGATATCAACATACTGCGCTTTGACGGCGGCTTGCTGCACACCAAGAGCGTAATCATCGACGACCACCTGGTCCTGATCGGTTCGGTAAACCTGGACATGCGTTCTATCTGGCTGAATTTCGAGGCCACCCTGATCGTGGACGACCCGGCGTTCTGCCGCGCAATGGTCGGCGTCGTCGACCAGTACAAGACCCACAGTCACCGGCTCGAATTGAACCGGTGGCGTCAGCGCCGCTTCCACAAACGCGTCGTGGAAAACCTGGCGCAGCTAGCCAGCCCGTTACTCTGAGTATACGACTCGAGACTGCTGTGCGGTAACAGACTGAGGGGCGGATCGGAAAAGATGGTTAACCGACGGGCCGGGTATAGACCCCAACCAACATTAGCAGGGCAATAACGCCCGTGGCCGGAATCAGCACCAGCACAAATTTAAGCGGATGATACAGCCCGGAAGCTCCTGCCAGCAGGCCAATACCGCCGCCGCCTCCGATCAGCCAGTTGCCGGGCATATTAACCAGCACGGCCAGTGCGAGGTACGGATGACTGGCCAGTTTATCGCTGGCAAAGCGCAGCATTCGATCGCCCGGGCGATCACTGGTTGCCGCGGCTACACGGGCCTCGAACCGCTGCTGCAGCCGTTGTATCTGTGGCCATTCACGTAACCAGTAGCCAATGCTGAACGCCAGCAGCAAGCCCAGGGGTGTAACCGCCCAGATGGCCAGGATCCCCAAAGGCCCAAAAGCCGCCATCACCAGCCAGCCCAGCTCCACTGCAGGCAAAAACGGCACAGAGAGTGCGATGGCATAGACCAGGGCCGTGCCGGCTACGATCCACACATGGGGTTGATCCTGTTCGTTCAGCCATCGCATCACCAGCCCTTGCCCGTCGGTAAAAAACACCAGCCAAACCATGGCTGCAATGGCGATCCAGGCCAGGACGCGCCGAATCATCGGACGTTGGCACGAGTATGCGGGGCAGCCGTTAATGATTGCTCAGGGCCAGGACCGGAATTGAGCAGAAAACGGTTGCGATCATCCAGTCTGGCCTGAGCCAGCGCTTGCATCAGACGGCGGTTCAGCGCCTGGGGCGATTCAGTTGCCTCGCTCAGGGTCCCGCCCAGACTGACTCGAACTCGCTCACTGCCATTACCCAGTTCAAAACTGCGCCGAATCACCACTTCCTGCAGCCGGGCCATCAGCGATTCAACCGACTCAGGGGTAATCGCCCGGTCACTGACCACCATAAACTGATCCCCCCCGACCCGGGCGAGGTACACCGACTCCGGCAAGTGTGTTCGCAGTCGTTGTGCCAATTTGCGTACCAGTACGTCAGCCACTTCCTGCCCCCTGCGACGATTGACCTCGCGAAAGTCATCAATATCAAGAATCACGACTGAAAACCGGATCGCCTGGTTGTACAGGGTTGCCATCCGTTCAAGGCTGGCATTGCGATTGGGTAAGCCGGTCAGCGGGTCGATCAGTGCCAACCGCTCCAATTGGTCACGCTGGCGCAACAGGCGAGTGATGAACGAGCGGCACACCACTGACATCGCCAGCATGCAGACCATCAGATCCAACCACTTGTAGCTGGCGTGATCGTCGGTCGACATGGGGAACCAGGGGGTCGACGCCCGGGGCAATACAAACACCAGCGTCAGCAATACCACCGTTACCGTCAGCAACGACAACTGCCACTGGCGCTGCTCAGGCGGCAGCACCATGAATATCAACGGGGGGACCAGCAGGAAGTAATATTCAGCAGACTGCTCCCGGGTAAACCCGTACAGGTTCATCACGGTAATGCAGAACAACAGCACCGCAATCATCCAGATCGACGCCAATATCGGTCGGCTGAGGTAATACGCAAGGATTGCGAGTGCATGCAGGGCGCCACAGAACACCAGAAACAAGCCAAGCACACTCGGTGGTGCGGTCACCTCAAGCACCAGGGTGTACAGGGCGTAGGCAAACACACCAATCCAAAGGCAATGGCGCAGAGACTGGCTGCGTAACTCAGCATCACTGGGCACGGCGTTCGTCCAATATTTTACCGACACTGTTGTCAACCTGAGGTGGGAAATTGCGGTATGGTTTCGCTGCGCGGTCCCTGTGCAGGCGGGCATTGGTCGAATCAGAACACACCGGCAGAAGCCGGTAGCGCTCTGCTAAACTGCCGAAAGAACCCCGGGGCGGGGCAAACGGTGATATCCCTTAAAGCGCCTCGCCCGCGGCATTCTGTTACGGCACGCACTGTGTTACTGGTGTACGTGTCCGTGCTCGAGCTCTTCAGCTGTGGCTTCGCGAATGTCTGCGACTTCGCCTTTAAAGCTCAGCGATTTGCCTGCCAGAGGATGGTTGCCATCGACCGTTACGGTTTCACCTTCGATCGCTGTCACCGTTACCTGCAACGGGCCGCCCTGAGTTTGAGCGGTGAAGACCATGCCTTCTTCCACTTTTTCGACACCCTGGAATGACTCCATGGGTACCGACTGCACCAGGCCGTCCTGGACGTCACCGTAGGCTTCTTCCGGTGTTACCTGCACGTCAAAGGCTTCGCCCTGAGCCAGGCCGTCGAGCGCTTTTTCAAGACCGGGGATAATGTTCTGGTTACCGTGCAGATACACCAGAGGATCGCGCCCTTCGGAGGAATCCACGACAACGCCGTCTTCATCCTTCACTTCATAATGGATGGATACAACACGTTGAGCAGCAATGTTCATAAGAGGCTCCTGTTTGGAGGTGGCTGCGTACTGCAGCCTGAGAATGTAAGACCTGTGCTTGCGCGCGCAGGCCCTTGCCCTGGTTAGTCTCACTTGGGTCCGGGCACGGATCCGAAGCTCAAGCCGGCAAGAATACCAGTGCCGGGCGCCGCATGAAAGGCAACCAGGCAGCTTATGCGTTACCAAGCGTAGTGGTTAAACGCGTTAGCGGGCATCAAACACCGATAAAACCGGCCAGAGCGTTAGCTGCCTGGTCCAGATTGTCATCCAGACTTACCCCACTGGCTTTGCGGGGCTTCAGGCTGTGGTCGCCGTCTGCGCACCAGCTCAGGTTCACCGTCTTTGGCAGGGAGTATCCCTCGACCTGCTCCCGGCTCCCCAGCGCATCCCGCTCGCCCTGGCAGATCAGCACCGGGCAGCGGACCTGAGGCAAGTGCTCCAGGCGAGTCTTTTCCGGTTTGCCGGGCGGATGGAACGGATACCCCAGCACACACACACCACTGACATCGCGCTCGGTGGCCAACAGGGTTGCCATGCGCCCGCCCATCGATTTACCGCCGATGTAGACCGGGCCCTCGCCCAACTCATCCAGCACCTGGCTGAAATGCGCCAACAGGCGCGGAGCCCGGTCTGGCGGGCGCTTCTTACCGGTGATCCGCCGCTCCGCCATGTACGGGAATTCAAACCGTATGACGCGCACGCCGCGGCTGGCCAGCCGAGCGGCCATGTCATTCATGAATTCCGAGTCCATTGGCGCTCCCGCCCCATGCGCCAGCACCAGGACCGGGCCGTGTTCGGGCCCATCGACCATCATTGTTTGCATCCCCTTTGAGCAGTCAGTGGGTCAGTCGTAACGCCGCGTCGGGCTTTACGTTACCCTGGCAGGTTGCGGCCATACTGAGAATTTCAACAGCCTGCTATACTGGCCAAACCTTTTTAGTCGGACAAGTGTCGCACATGCGTACCCCCCTCATTGTACTATCAGGCCTGTTCCTGCTCGCAGGCTGCAGTTCCGTTCCACTCAGTAAAGTCGATACCACTGAGCTGGATGTGACGGTGGACTATCGTCAGTTGCCGGACCGGGTCGAGCTGGATACTCAATGGCGCACCGGATTCTGGAATCGCCGGGTGGATGCCGATGGATCCCGTCCGGAAATAATGACTCGCGGCGGTGAAGTGCTGGCCCTTAACCGCGGGCCGGATGACGGCGACTATTCACTGTCGCTTGACCCGGAAACCGGCCCCTACCGCTTATCGGTGCCCGGCTTGCCAGAGCTGACCTTGCCGGTGGGGGAAACCGTCTCACTGGCCGGTGCCAACAGCATTGCCGGTGATCGCTTTGACCGGGAAGACGAGCTGATTCTATCGGTTCGGGGTGCAACCGACCGCCCCCGGGGCTGGTCTTTCACAGCCTGGTGTGGCAACGAAAGCTGGACCATCAACCGGTCCCTGCCCCGCGACGAAACCGAACTTGAACTCGACCTGGGGCGTTTGATGCAACAGATCAACAACGCGGCCGAAGCCGACCTGAATGGTCAGATCCGCACCCGGGTAACCTTGTGGGAGGCTTTCGATATGGATTGGCAGCCGCCATTCAAGCCCGGTGTTGCCCGGGTCGAAGACCGCGTCGAGTTTGAGGTCGACACCGCCAGCTTTCGGTTTCAGGCAACCGTTCGGATTCAACTGTCGCAAAACGCTTTTTTCAGTCTGCAGAACCAGGCCTGGCCGGTCAGGTACTGTTCATGACGCCTGAGGACTGACTGTGCACCGACAACCAGTCACTGAAATCGGGCAACGGCATAGGCCGGGCGATCAGGTAGCCCTGAACCCGATCACAGCCGAGTTCAACGCAGACACTCAGGGTCGCTTCCAGCTCAACGCCTTCCGCAACAACAATGGCTCCCATGCTGCGCGCTAATCTGACAATGGCCGCTACTATGTCCCGGTCCAGGTCAGAGGTTTCCAGCTTGCTGATAAAAGCCCGGTCGATCTTAATCTCGTCGGGCAGGATACGACTCAGATACGCCAGTGAACTGTAGCCGGTACCAAAGTCATCGATGCTGATCTGACAACCCAGCTGGCGCAGTTGATCCAGCATTGCCATGCAGGCATCGGGGTTCTCCATCAACACCGACTCCGTCACCTCTACTTTTAACCGGGTTGCGTCGACATCGGTAGCGGCGACTCGCATAGCCAGATCCTGTCCATCAACCCGGGTTACCAGATCCAGAACCGATAAATTCACTGACAATGACACTCTCTGGTCCGGGTGCTCCAACAACCAGTCGGCCGCCACTCGCAGCACTTCCCGGGTCAGACTGGAGATGCCGTGGGTTTGCTCAGCCAGTGGAATGAATTCACCGGGCGGGACATTCCCCAGTGTCGGGTGTTGCCAGCGCAGCAACAACTCCCCTCCTACAGCCACACCGCTGCCCAGATCAACAATGGGCTGAACGTGACAACGCATCTGATCGCGCTGTATCGCCTGAGGCAAAGACCGGTTCAGTTCATTCTGGCGAATAAAGAAATCGTTTTGCTGATCCGTGTAATAGTGGATGTAATGATTCTCCCGCTCGGCCGTGATCAGTGCGACGTTGAGTTTGCGCAGCAATTCATCCAATGACTCGGACGGGTCGGTAACGGCATAGGCGGCCATGCGAGATTCCACTTCAAACCGGTGCTCATCTTCCTCAAGCACCAGCACGCGCATAGGGGCCATGGTGGCATCCAGATCAGTCAGATCGGCTGCGTCAAAGACCGTCATGAAGCTGCTGCGCGACCAGAGCACCATAGCTGCCTGCTGTTGCTGGCTCCCGCCGGCGCTCACCTCGTAGCCTGCCAGAGGCATAACGCCTAACTGGCTGAGCAGGAACTGGTTCCAGCGCTGTGTTGCCTGCATCCACAACCGATGAGCAACCGTCGGCCCCAACAGGCGGATCATGCTGCGAATGCCGTCAATTTCAATCAGCACCACAACGGGCTCTGACATGTGTGCACTGAGCCTGGTCCAATTCGGGCTCAACACCTTGCTGAAATAGGCCCGGCTGGGCAAACCTGTTTCCGGGTCTTGCAACAGCAATTGTTTCTGACGAGTTTCCAGAAACCGCATCCGTGACATAACAGCAAACGACATCAACAGCAGCTCAATGACCGTGGATGCAAAAAAAGCGTTCAACGTAAACCAGGACACCGGCAACTGCCCCGCGTAGGTCGCAGTACCTATGGCTCCTCCGATGATTTGCACTGCCACGGATCCCAGCAAAAAAGCCGCCGGGCCATAACCTCGCCGAATCTGCAACGTACAAATGAACAGCACCGGACCGAAGGTGACCAGTTGCAACAGCACCAACGGTATAAACAGATAGAAGTCGGGCACCACCAGGCTGAGCATCGCGCACAACAGATTCACCCCCTGCAGAGTGCGCACCAGTGGCAATCGAAACAAATGGCCGTCTGCGGCGCCCTTACCCAGAAACGGAATCGAAAATGAGAAGATCAGGAAGATCAGTAGAAAATTCATGGTCATTATGTGCGTCGACAGGAACTGCACGACCGACAACGGCAGGAACAAGTGGCCATACCCCGTCAGTGCTGAAAAATAAAACACAATGAAGACGTGGAACACCATGAACCAACGATAGGTCGCATCGGACCGCGCGTACAACAACACCGCATTGAACCCGAACATGGCCAGCGAAAGAGCCAGCATCACCCAGTCTGTCGCCAGGCGGTTCTGGTTCAATCGCTCGCGTTCCGAATCCGGCGACACCAGCAATGCGGGAGCCAGCGGTGTCGAGCTGAACAGTCGCAACACCAGGTGGTACTCACCCGGACCGGGTACCAGCATCCGGTCCTGGTACCGTTCAACGGCCCGTGCCTGCTCCAATCCGGATTGGTTCATGCCCAGCGCATGAGAACTGATCAGCCGACCTCTGTCGTCGAGCAGATACACTGTGAACTCGGCCAGAATGACGTTTTCGTTGGTCAGCATAAAGGACTGGGGTACGCCGGCTTCACCCTCCAACACCCGATCGTATCTGAGCCACAGAGCATCCCGGCTGACCATGGGCGAACTGACCTGGCTGGTCAAAAACAGATCCGCTTGCACATCTTCAAGCCGATCATGTGGAGCAGCCAGCCAGGTTGCATCAGGCTCGGTCAGCCACTCGTGGTCGGGCCAGACTGTCATGGTCGACGCCTGACTGGAGAAGGACAGAAGCATGATCAGCATAACCCCATACCGGCCTAGCCGACGCGGCCAGGTATGACACCACCCGGCCGATACGTTCCCTGCTGTTATCCCGGTATCGGGTTGGTTCATCGCTGTCACAGTCGATACATGCCTCGCGCCCTGCGCCACTCCTTAAAAATCGAAAGGCCATTGCCTGCTAGGCCTGGACCTGAATGCAGAGTCTAGTTGGAATCCACAGCAATGTAGAACCAATACACCTGTTTTCGCCCATTTTCCGTCTATCTGTACCCTGCGTTTATCGAAATGGAACAACATACGCCTTAAGTCGATGCGATACTTGTCGATAATGATAACCACTGACGAGCCATTCAGGTTGTCACTGTGACAAAGTGCGCACCTGGCGTTTATCTCCGTGCTCTAACTTTCAAGGATCCGATGCTATGCCCTGGCTTAAAAACCTGTCGATCGCCAACAAGGTTCGACTTCCCTTACTGCTTATCCTGGCCATCACCCTGACCAGCACCGTTATTGGGGTGCGCACCCTGATCACCGTTACCTCCAGTTCCGACGTACTGATTCAACGCTATCAGCCAGCGTTGTTGACGCTGGCTGAAATGGATACGTTGATGCATCAGGCACTGCTGGGTCAGCGCGCCTACATTCAGGCGGCCTCCTGGGGCTCGGTGCGGGATGAACTCGACGGATACCAGGCAACCATCACAGCGGATTCAGACAAGGCTCTAACACTTTCCCGAGAAGCGGCCGAGGTACTTGGAACCAATAGCAGCAGCGTGTTAATGGAGCAGTTCGCGACCACAGTGACAGCCTGGCAAACCTTAAACACCGAGATTCTTGAGTTTGCCGACAGCGGCGCTGCCTCGGTTGCCCTGCAAATCGGGGAACTGGAAGGCGCGCCTCTGTTTGCTGAAGCACTGGCTGCCAAAAACGAACTGTCGGCTCAAATCAACAGTGATTCCACTGAGCGGGTTCAGGCGGCCGAAGCGATCAGCAGCCAGGCCATTGCCCAGTCCTGGATACAACTGGGGGTCAGCCTGGCCGTGCTGGTAGCCATTGCGCTCTGGCTGCCACTGTCTTTGTCACGACCGATTGCCAACTTGCGAGACCGGCTGAACGACCTGGCTTCCGGAGAAGGCGATTTAACAGCACGGCTGGCCTCCGACCGTGCCGACGAAGTCGGCCAGTTGGCGCACCATTTCAATCGCCTGATGGAAAAGTTGCATCAATCCATGTCGCACATCACGCGGGTCAACGAGGAGCTGCAGAACAGCAGTCATATTCTGAATCAGGCAAGCCGAGGCAATATTTCGCTGGCTCAACAACAGGAAGGCGCTCTGGAACAAGTCGTCACCGCAGTCGAAGAGTTACACGGTTCTGCCCGGGAAGTGGCCAGCAATGCAGAGCGCGGCTCCAGCACCGCCAATGACGCCCTGGATAACGTAAGAACCGGCACCCAGCGCGCAGCCCAGGCTAACGTCAAAGTCAATGAACTCAAATCCCAGCTAGACACGGCCACCCAGGCATCCCATGTCTTGGCTGAGGAAGCCACCAGCATAACCAGCGTGCTGGATGTTATTCGCAACATTGCCGAGCAAACCAACCTGCTTGCACTGAATGCGGCCATTGAAGCGGCCCGCGCCGGAGAGCAAGGCAGGGGCTTTGCGGTCGTCGCGGATGAAGTGCGCAGCCTGGCACAGAAAACACAACAATCCACCGCCGACATTCAGCAGCGTATCGAGCGTTTGCAACAAGGTGTTGATAAAACCGTCAGCGCGATGCAGACCGGGTCTAGTATGGTTCAGGAAACTGCCGGGAACGTGAGTGAAACTCAAGCCTCTTTCGTTGCCATTGAAGCCCTGATGCAAGACATCAATGACATCAGCGCCCAAATTGCGACCGCCACTGAGGAGCAAAGCCAGGTTGTGTCAGGCATTACCGAACACCTGGTGTCGATCAGTGATTACTCGAAGGAAAATACCCGGCATTCGCAGGAGATCGACCAGGCAGCCGACCAATTAGTGGATCAATCCAGCCAGGTCCAGACCGTGTTGTCGGGCTATCGACTGTCGTAATGCCTGTCAGGAACCGGGAAGACCAGACTATCAGGTAAACCTGATGGTGACCGGACTGCCAACCCTCAGTCATCCAACTGGGGGTTGTCCGGAGTCGCTAAATTCAGCGTCCAGTAGACATCGCCGTTTTCGGCAACCGCCTGCCCAATACCTGCCGATGTAAAATCGTCATCCATGAGATTGCGGCAGTGCCCGGGGCTGGCCAGCCATTGTTGAACCACGCGGGCATCAGTCGCAAGGGTCATGGCAAGGTTCTCGCCCAGTGCTCTCGCTTCATACCCTTGCTGCTGCAATCGATCGTAAGCATCCTGACCGTCGCTGCTCAGGTGGCTGAGAATACCGTGACGCGCCATATCATCGCTGTGACGCTGCGCGGTAACCGACAGACTGCACTGATAACTCAAGGCCGCGGCAGCGCCCTGCAACACTCGCCCACAATAACGAGCACTGCTGCGTGCCTGGTTTATCTGCTCCAGCCAGGCTTGTTCAGTGGCACCCATACAGTTGTCGAGTGTCCACTGGGAGGTAGCACCCACCGGTCCTGCCGTACGGAACTGCCATTGCGCACCCCCATAGAGATCACCCTCGGCTGACATCAACCGTGGGTCCAACTGCACCCGGTAGGTTTGATTTGGCATCAGATCAGAGGCAGGAATCAGGCGAATGCTTTGCGTATCGGCCACATAAACGGTGCCGGCGGGTACAGCCTGGTCTCCCAGCCACAATTCAACGCTGCTATCGGTAATGGATTCAATCAGCAATGGGGTATCGAAGGTGATACGGATATCCCGCGTCAGCGCCTGATTTTCCGCGCCGTCAACCGGGCTGTGATCAATGACTGAAAAGGCACTGGTATAACGCGCCTGAAGAGGCGTACCTGCCAAAACATTGCTGGCTGCGGGCGCCTCATCAATGGTTGTATTGCACGCGGCCAACATGGCCACCCATACAACCAAGCCGACCTGCCATCCCGCCTGTTTTCCAATCACCGATTCATTCTCATTAACCTTTTAACCAGTGTACCTGCGCCGAAGCCTGCGCCAACACTTTTCACGATTTTTTCGCAGACCAAAGGTAAAAAATGCCAACAGGGTCCGCTTAACTGCCTCTATGGTGTCTAACAGACCGTTAAAATTCACTGTCTGTTAGCAGCAGCCGATGTCTGAAACATCAGGTCCGATACGTCGGATGTTTCGTCGGCGCAATAAAAATTGCGCTGTGTCATTAATACCGGGAAGAATGCAAACATCACACTGCTTGCTCTGGGTGTTTTGAACAAGCCACCACAAGCTGCCAAATAAATAAGGTCATAACACGGCTTCACGGCGACACGGGATACTGCGAGAATAGCTGATTCCTTTCCAAACTGATTGATCGCCACCATGACTCCGACCAGCGCACTCACGTTCTTCATCGCCATTTTCATATTCGGCATTACTCCGGGCCCTGGTGTTTTTGCGGTGTTGTCCCGTGCCCTCAGTCAGGGAGCGCGGGCCTGCCTGGCCCTGGCTTTCGGTATGACCATCAGCGACGTAGTGTACTTGATCCTGGCTTGCTTCAGCCTGTCGGCCATTGCAGAAAACTACGGAACTGTATTTACCATTGTCCGCTACGCTGGCGCTGCTTACCTGATGTATCTCGGCTGGAAACTCTGGACGACACCCTCCCACACTGAAACTGGCCCTGCCTCGGTCAAACCGTCGGGTACCGGTGCCAGTTTGCTGCAAGGCATGGCAATTTCGGCGTCAAACCCTAAAGTCATTTTGTTCTACATTGCGTTTCTGCCAAGCTTTATGGATCTGACCCGGCTCAGTTCTGTCGATATCGCGTTCGCCGCCGTGCTGACTGTCATTGCTTTGATGGCAGGGCTCATGTCAGTCGCCTGGAGCGCTTCCCGGGCGCGCATTCTGGCCCGGTCCAGCCAGGCCATGCGGCGTCTGAACCGAACGGCCGGCAGCATTATGATCGGTGCCGGTGCTTTGCTGGCGATCAAACACTAGCAAACATCGGGCATTCTCGGCCTGGCAGCACCCTCAGGCCAGAACAAGAGTGCTCTGCGAAATCGATGCCGGATCCTATTCCGGCATCGGGCCCGATGCCTTACCGACCAGGCTGAGCGGCATACCAGACATCGCTGACTTCATGCCCATTAACATCGCCTCGTTGACGATCACCCACCCAGGTGTACAACGGCTGGTTGTCGTAAGCCCACTGGTAAGAACCATCGCTCCGTTCAATCACCGTAAAGGCACCCCAGGTTTCTGCGTCTTTCGAAGCAGAAAACGGAGGCCAGCTTGCTGCGCAACCGTCGTAACAGTTGGATACTGACGCCTCATCGCGGGTGAAGGTATACAACGTCATGCCCTGAGTTGTTGCAAAGACGTCTCCAATCGACGTATCCACTTTTGATACCACACGGCTGGCGGGCGAGTCTGCATTGCTGGCGTATGAGCTTGCGTAAGAGTCAGTTGCACAGCCGGTCAGTGCCAGAGCGGATGCCAGGGCTACAATGCTGATTGTTGGGAATTTCATAGTCAGTTTCCTTTTAAAGTAATCACAGAGGTCGGTTGAGTTTGGGGTCTTAAGACGTCCTTCTCACTTCCCAAGACGACATCAACACTGCGCCTGGATGCACACTGTGAAAAAAAACAGATGATTGGGTGTTACCTGGAAACGGGCACCGCTGGCCCCGGGGTATCCGTCCGCCCCGGGTGGGTCAGTCAGGCATTGATTGACGCATTCCAGCCTCAGCGGACGAGGCATCACAGCCGCCAATCTCCATGCCAGGTTTAAACTGACTGGAAAGTGGCAGCCATTTATGACGGGGCGGGAGCCTGATTTAGCCGTTCCTGTGAAACGCTCAGGCGCTTTATTTAGCGCCACTGACGTTTAGCAGGTTGTTAAAATTCGAAAAATTTCGGTGGCCTGCTACTGGAACATGTGGTCCGACAATTCGGACATTCCGGCAAAATTGATGACTGTTAAGTCATTGATTTTGTGAGAGAAGCAAAAATCGCAATTTTTGGATCTCGTGCTTTGAAAAAGGCAGTAAGCCTTTTTCAACAACCTGTTAGAGTCATGACACCCAAACACTCAACCCTGAGTGAGGGCAAGTCACGTTGCTGATACAAACCCACCTGACTATGCAGGATGACCTTCGGTTGACTCGGGTTGCACTGGATTTGCGTTGTACAATTGCTTGAACGATACCGACACCAGAACGACACCCAACACTGTCATGGCACAGGTCAGCAACGGCTGCAACCACCAGTAAATGGCCGGTGGTATGCTTACTTGAAGCAAGGTATCCAACATGCCACCTGCAAACAATGGCCCCGCCGTCACGGCAACCATCCGCCAGCCGTTACCGCTTGTTAGTTCCATCGAATCGGAAATACCAACCGCTGGCTGCTGGTCTATCGCGGCTGATGGCAATACCAATGTCATCCGCACCCACAGATACCATATCGGTAACACACAGAACCAGATAACCGGCAGCGCCAACAAAGGCTGTTCTACGCTGAAAGTTTCGATATTCCAGTTTGAAAATGCAGCCGCCAGTAAGCCGACAACAATCAGGACATAGAAGACGACTGGCAGGATCAATATCAAGGTAAGTTTGAGCATAGCCCAGGCATATCGAGTTTCAGCCCTCCCCCAGCGGATGGGCATTTGTCGCTCAGGGGATTGCAGGAACTGACGATGAATACTGACGGCAACCACAACGCCCATTAACAGTGAAATACCAACAACAAGCCAATATTGCCACATGAGAATGGGCAGGTATTCGAATGAAGGTTTGGTGAACTGTACCAGAACGTATTGCAGCACCAGAAAAGGCAGTACAAGAACCAATAAGGTCCGTGCCCGGTCAATACAATAGCCAAGGCTTTGTGTGATTGATGCGACAACGGGTAAACGGGGGTTTGCGGCAGCGGGCATATAGGGTCTTCCTTGTTGGTCGGAGTGAATGGCCCGGAGTGATCCCCACTCCAGGCGGTGGGCATAATAGTGCTCGCTACCCCCGTTCACCACTCCAAACCGACATTTATGTGATCAACTTAACACCAAAGAAATCAGATACCCGGTGTACCCCGCATAGGTCAACAACAACAGGCTCCCTTCAAAGCGGTTGATTCGCCCCTGACGTCCACGCAGGCCAATACCCATAACCAGCAAAACGACCGTTAGTGCGGCCATGACTACCCAGTCGCGGTACAGAACTTCCGGGTCTACCTGCAGCGGGTGAATGCCTGCGGCAATCCCGACGACAGCCAGGGTGTTGAACAAACCCGAACCCAATACGTTGCCCAGTGCCAACTCGTGCTCGTTCTTTTTAATGGCAACCAGCGACGACGCAAGCTCCGGCAGCGATGTACCAATCGCCACGACCGTTAGACCGATGATCAGGTCGCTGACACCAAAGCTCTGGGCAACAATGACCGCCCCCCAGACCAGTAGACGCGAACTGATCACCAGCAATACCAACCCCACCAACAGCCAGGTAATCGCTTTGGAGAGGCTCATCGGGTGCGCATCAATTTCTTTCTGGTACTCTGCTTCGAGCGAGTCGGCCGGCTTTTGCCGACCCTGCAGGATCGACCAACCCATGATGCCGAAAAAGACCAGCAACAGGATATAGGCATCCAGTCGACTCAGTTCGCCATCCAGCAGTTGATAGCCCGCCAAAACTGTGACACCCAGCAACAGTGGCAGCTCTTTGGTGAGAATACGCGATTGCACCCGAATCGGAGCGATTACCGCCACCAGACCAATTACCAGGCCAATGTTGGTGATGTTCGACCCATAGGCATTACCCAATGCCAAACCCGGATTGCCCTGCAGTGAGGCAATGGCAGACACGACCATTTCCGGAGCGGATGTGCCAAAGCCTATAATGACCATGCCGATCAGCAGTGGTGACATGCCTGCGTACTTGGCCGTCACTGAGGCACCTTCGACGAATTTGTCGGCACTCCAGACCAGCAGGGCCAATCCGGCCACAATGGCCAGCCAGGCTAACAACATAACGTTCACTCCGAAAAAATATGGCGCCAGTATACCGGGCTACCGGCTAAATGTCGGGCGCATTTTAAGAGTCTGTCTACAATCAAAAAAGGGCCCTAGGGGCCCTTTTTTGATACGCGGGTCAGGCTCAGTTCTTGCGCATGGTCAGCACAACTTCGCCCACTTTGAACCCGAACTTGGTCATTTCCGTAACATTGATCAGGGTTTGGTCATTCACCTGATAAAGCCAGTCGTCCATGGTAACGTTGATGGTTCGGCCACTGTCGAGGGGTACCGCAAGCACATACTTCATGTTGACGGCGTTACCGGCGAATCGCATCTCAGCGGGTTTAACCACGTCACCGGCGGTACCCCGGTAATGGCTCTCTCCGACGCGTTCAAACTGCCAAACCCGAGTTTGTCGTTCGCCATCACTCCAGATAAAGACTTCATCGAGCACACCACCGCGTTCATCCCAGCGGGCATCGATGGTGGCGTTAAAATACCGGCTGACTTCGCCATTTCGACCTCGCACCACCCCTTCGGCAACCAGAGATCCGTTGAAATACTCGACCGGATCAAACACCAGGTCGGCGTCTTCATAGGTTGCGACTGTCACACTAGCGCACCCTGTTAACAGCGCTACGAGCGCTGTACTTGCGATGAGTTTCCACACAAAAGAGCTCCGTTTGTTGGTTGCTCAGTTATACGGCCAGCCAGGCCATTCAGATGCTTTGAGTCTCCCCTGCCGAGTACTTTATAGGACCCCGCGTCTGCCCCTATCCCGCATCCGCCAGGCTTGCTATAGCCATTCCAGAAAGGGCGCCACGGCATCCCGGTCAAAGGTGCGCTCCTGGCCATTGCGCACAAACCGGATGCGCAGTCGTTGCGGGTCCTGCTGCACAACGCGGCCCACGCCCCATTGCTGATGGCGCACTCGTCGTGCGTCGGGCTCGGCCGCGTCTTCCGCTGCAGGCGAGACGGCATCGATTGGGCGCGGTGCCGCCTGCCATTGAACGGCAAGCGATGAGCCTACGGCGTTCAGATAGCGGCTGACCATATGCGTGTCCATCGCATCGCTCAGTGTCAGCTCGGTACTGTCGTCATACAACCCGTGTGCCAGGTCGGTTGAGCCGAGCCAGCGCAAATCATTAACAAAGGGGCTGTCCGGGTACTCGCTGCGGTCAGCCGGAGTCAGTAAAATCAGATGCTCGCGGGCTCGCGTCATGGCGACATAGAGCAACCGGCGTTCGCTGTCTTGCGAGGTGGGGCGGGTCAGGTCGCCTTCGGGGTGATAGGGGTAAAACCGGGCATTGACCTCCGGCAGAATCACAATCGGCCACTCACGCCCCTTGGCTTTGTGAATGGACGTGATGTGCACGCCCTGCTGCGACTGGCCGGATGCGTTCTGACCCGTCTGATGCTGCTGCCACTGGCGCAGCCGTGGCGAGGCTTCAGCCGCAGGCCAGTCTTGCGCCGCGACAAACTGAGCAAAGGCTTTAACGGTCGCCACCTGATCATCCACTTGTTGGGCAGAGAACGCCGACTCTTTCAGCGCCGCATAATAATCGGTGCCGCGAATCCAGCCACTCAGCAGTTCAGCCGCATTGACGTTTGCCTGCTCGGCTTTTTGCAGCAACCGCGCCCGCTCCATCAGTTGATCTGCCTGATAGCCCGACAGCGACTCGGGAATGGCATTGCGCAAATGCCGGGCGACATCCACCGCCACCGGTGCCAGCCGTTTGACCAGATCATCGATGATCGCTTTGCGAATTTTCAGATAAGGCTGGGTGAGCAGTGTCTGCCAGGCCTGCCGGCGACGATCAGGGTCGTAACGACTGAAGTCACCACTGGCCAGATCAAACAGCACCCAGAAAGGGCGCAGTTCGAATCGCTCGAGCACGGTCTGATGGTGGTCCAGGTGATAGGGCACATCAGCGGCCATCAGCAGCAACTCCAGCCGCGCGCTGTTGGCCCACAGTCGGTTCAACACTGCGACCTCACTGAGCGGACGCCGCTGGCGTATCTGTTGAATCAGCCCCAGCGCAGTGCTGGCGCCATCATCACTGCGCAGCTGTTCAACTCTTGTGGGTGGCGTCACCGGGTGGGAATAGCACAGGGTGCGACTGTCCGGATACGCATGCCCGGCACCGATCAGGTGGTTGGCCAGCAGGCTCAGGTGGTGGCCGTAGCGAAAGGTCCAGCTAAGCTCGTAATCCTGTACCGCATTAAACTGCTCGGTAAAACCCTCCGTAAGCAGTGTTGGTTCCGAACCCCGAAATTCGTAGATGGTTTGATCCGGATCGCCGACGACCATGACCTGACCGCGCCCGCCGTGCACAATCTCCAGCAATCGCTGCTGGATCGGGTTGATGTCCTGGTACTCGTCAACCAGAATTTCCTGCATATGGCCACCAAAGCGCTCGGCCAGCTCCGGCCGGTTGTTCAGGCAGCGCACCGGGTCGTACAGCAAATCACTGAAGGTGACGCGGCGCTCCGACTGGCGCCACTGCTCAAAGCGCTCGAAGGCTTCAATGAAGAGCCGGCACTGGGCGGGTAAATGGCTCTGCTCGAACACCACCTCGGGCGGGTTCAGGCTGCTTTTGACCAGTTCAAAATAGGACAGAGCCGGTTCAACCCATTTCTTTTTGCGGGTCAGAATATCCTCAGCCTGGTCATCGTCGGCCAGTTCCCGCAGGATGCGCCAGACCAGCGGCTCGACCTGGGCATCCGACAGCAGGGTACGGTCAAACGCCGGTAAGTCGCCATCCTGAACCAGGCGCTGATAAATGCGATAACCAAGGGAATGAAAGGTGCGCACTTCCGGCAAGCGGGTACCTGCCGGGTTCTGTGCTGCCAGGCGACGGGCAAAATCCCGCTGGGCAGTCTTGTTGTACATCAATACCAGCAGACGACGCGGCGAAATGCCCTCGCGGATGCGGCGGCTGACGTATGCGGTCAGCGTCGCCGTCTTGCCAGAGCCGGCCACAGCCACGATGCGCGCATGACCACCGGGGTGGGCAATGATGCGTTGCTGCTCATCGGTGTAGTGTTCGTCGATGTTCTGTGCGTCGGAAAAGCTCATGCGCGGCCCGTGAATGTGCGACGGGCAAGGCTAGCAAAGTCGTGCAGGCTTGTCTGCGATTTAGCCGACGGTGGTTTAACTCACGTTTCGGAGTCCGCCGACATTGACGAGCGCCGCCTGGCCAAACCAAACTCCGAAACTTGAGTTAACTATTGGCATTGCCGGTCGATAACCTGAACAATGGTTCCCGGCGCCCTTGCAAGGCTTGTGGAGCCTGTCTAATCTGATTGAATGCGGACTGCCTCCGCAACGCAAGGCACAGGAGCCCGTCGAATGTCGATGTCGAACGAAATGTGGGTAGTGGTTCAGCTTGATACCGAACCGCTGGCATTCCCGGCCA
Organism: Saccharospirillum impatiens DSM 12546; assembly: GCF_000423605.1. Taxonomy (GTDB): domain Bacteria; phylum Pseudomonadota; class Gammaproteobacteria; order Pseudomonadales; family Natronospirillaceae; genus Saccharospirillum; species Saccharospirillum impatiens. The sequence goes on along the minus strand of NZ_AUIH01000001.1, from coordinate 6,984 downwards.
CTCTGATCAAGGAAGTGGTGCCCTGGCAGCCGCTGCACCCGGTGCCCAGCAATGCATTGGGCGTCATGGGACTGGTCAGTCTGCGCGGTGAAACTCTGGCGGTGATTGATATCCAGCAAATGACGGGGTACGGGCAAATCACTGAACCCAGTTTTCTGCTGGTTCTGGATCTGTCGGAAACCCGGGTCGGAATGGCCGTCACCAAGGTCGAAGGCGTGCAATACTTCGCGATGGACGAAGCCGATACCAATATGGCCGGTGGTTTCATTCAGGGCACCATAGAAAAAGAAGACCGCTTGTATCAGCTGATCAGTCCGGCGGCGCTTGAGCAGGTGATCGCCCAGCATACTGACGTCAAATCCCTGATCGACGAGCTGTAATCCATGACCGTCTGGACCCTGTTCGGGTTCGGACCGCACACCCCTTCTCGCTGCCGGCCACCAACCCCCGTAAACGGTACTCATGGACATCATCAACGCGGCGCTGCTGCTGGCCCTGTTTTTTCTGGGCAGTTACATTCAAACCGTCACCGGGTTTGCTTTTGGCCTGATCGTCATGGGGCTCGGTTCCATACTCGGGCTGGCGGACCTCGCTTTTCTGGCCTTCGCCACCAGTACTCTGAGTCTGGCTAACACCGGTATCGCCCTGCGCGGACACACTCATCATGTGCACCGCCCTGCCGTTATCGCCATGCTGGCAACCGCACTACCGCTGACCGGGTTCGGCCTCTGGTTGCTCAACCGCTTCAGTCAGGATGGTCTCAGTCTGCTGCAGATGCTACTGGGCACCACTCTGGTGCTCAGTTGTCTGCTGATGATGCTCAAACCCAAACCCCGGGTCGACGTTAACGGTCGCTTCGCGTTCGCAACGGCGGGTGCCATCGCCGGGTTGCTTGGTGGCCTCTTCGCGACCTATGGCCCGCCACTGGCTTTTCTGATGTACCGTCAGCCGCTTCCTCTGCTCAGCATTCGCCTTACCCTGCTGATGACGTTTGCTGCCACCTCGGTGATTCGCATTGCACTGGCCTTACCTTTTCTGCACAACGCGGCAAACCTTCTGTTGATCATCGCGCTGGGGCTGCCACTGGTCATTCTGGGGACTCTGATCGGGAAGCGCTTCGGGCCACCCTTACCGGAACTCTGGATGCGCCGCCTGGCGTTTGCTTTGCTGATGGGCTCGGGATTGAGCCTGGTGGCCTCGGGGCTGATGACTTAAGCCGGGCTGTCAGGTACGCCTGACACAGAGAGCTGTGCCATCTACGTGAGTTGCCCTGGGAATTTCTGACTCTTGCCCCGGCGAAACGCCGATACAGATCATTACGAATGAACCACTGGCATCCTGATCAAGGCTGATTATACTGTATATCCATACAGTTAATGGGCGCTTTTATCATGTCTTTGTTGCACGATCTGACCCAGAGCGGTCGGCTGTGGTCCGCCAACGACTGGCGCATGGCGCGTATTCATGCCGCGCCCAGTGGTTATGCGCCGCTGGATGCCGAACTCCCTGGCGGTGGCTGGCCGCTCGGGGCCGTCACCGAAATCCTCTACGCCCGGCCCGGCCAGGGCGAACTGAGACTGTTGCTCCCGTATCTGGCCTCACTCAGTCAGACCGATCAGCGCTGGCAAGTCTGGTTTAACCCCCCACATCAACCACACGCTCCCGGGTTGGCACACTGGGGAATGAATCTGTCGCGGCTGCTGTTGTGCCAGGCCCCGCGCCAGGAGGATCTGCTGTGGAGCCTGGAGCGCTGCCTGACCACGGGTGGCTGCCAGGCTGTTGTCGCCTGGCTCGACCGGCTCGACAGCGCCCATATGCGCCGGCTGCAACTGGCCGCCGAAAGCAACCGGCTCTCCGTTTTCTTACTGCGCCCCGAACGTTGGCGTGACAGGGCCTCAAGTGCCGCCCTGCGCCTGCAGGTTAGTGCTGAGCAGGCCGACCAACTGCGCCTGAACATCCTCAAACGCCGCGCGGGCTGGCCACGGCACAACCTGCCGGTAACCGTACCACTGCAACCAGACGGAGCCGGCCACCATGGCTGACACCCGACTCTGGCTGTACATTGATTTCACCCGTCTCGCACTGCAAACCCAGTTCGGCACTGGCGACAGTGCCATACCACAACTGCTGCTCAACGCCCGATCCGGCATCGAGCAATGCAATGATGCCGCCGATGCACTGGGTGTGCGTCCTGGCATGAATACCGCGACGGCCTATTGTCTGCTCTGCGAGACCGAAACCGTGCACTATGATGCGCTTGCTGAACAGGAACAGCTGCAACGCCTGGCACTGCTGTTGTATCAGGCCTGCGCCGATATCCGGCTGTGCCCGCCATCCGGTCTCAGCCTTGAAGTGGGCTCTATGCTGCGGCTCTATAATGGCCTCGATGCGCTCACCGACACCCTGAAGAGCCGGCTCGAACACAGCGGCTTCCGGTACCGCTGGGCTTGCGGTCACACCGCCCAGGTTGCTCAGGTGTTGGCGACCAACGATCAGCCACTGGTCAGCCATGACCGACAGCGCCTGGTCAGTGCACTCGACCCGATCAGCATCACCCGTTTGGGCTTGGAGACAAAAGACGCCGCCCGCCTGGAGTCCATGGGGGTACATCGCTACGCTGACCTGCGCCAATTGCCCCGGGCCGAGCTCGGCTACCGCTTTGGCCCAACCTTGCTGCAACGGCTACAGTCACTGGAGACACCCGATACACTGGGTCACCGCTTTGAAATACCGCCGTACTTCGATGAACGCCTGGAACTGAGCCATGAAGCCGAACACAGCGCCAGCCTGCTGTTCCCGGTCAAACGTCTGCTGACAAACCTGGAGGACTATTTGAAGGCGCGCCAGCGCCTGGCCGACAGCCTCTACTTGCGATTGAACCACCGCAACCAGGCCGCGACCCGCTTGCGCATTCAGGCAGTACAGGGGTCACGCAGTGCCCAGGAATGGCTCAGCCTGATCAACCTGCAACTCGACCGGCTCATCTTGCCCGAACCGGTGCTCTCACTGCAGCTCCGGGCCAGGCGTTTTCGTATTGACCCCATGCCCACGGGCGATCTGCTCGGCACAGCCTACCCGCAAGCCGATGCCGACCGCCTGCTGTCCTTACTGGTCTCACGACTCGGTCACCACCGGGTACAAACCCTGACGACCACCGCCGACCCCAGGCCGGAACTGGCAACACGATTGACCCCGGCGGTCGATCACTCCGGACGGCCGGAATCTTCACGGCCACGCTTCCAGCCAGTGCTGATACCCAAAACCCATACGCCTGTATCCCCACAACATTACCAGCTCCTGAGCGGAGCCGAGCGCATTGTCATGGGTCGCTGGGCGCAACCCGTTCCGTACCGGCGCGACTATTTCCGCGCCTGGCACTTGCGTCAGCAACAGGTTGTCTGGCTCGCCCGGCACGACGACGGGCACTGGAGCCTCGCCGGTTTTTTCGGATAACATCATGCCTGTCTCATTACCCTACGCCGAGTTGCATTGCCTCAGTAACCACAGTTTTTTACGCGGTGCCTCACACCCCCGGGAACTGGTCTTGCGCGCGGTTGAACTGGGCTATCAGGCACTGGCCATCACCGACGAATGCTCGGTCGCCGGGGTGGTTAAAGCCTGGCGGGTGATCCGGGATCAGAAGCTGCCAATCAAACTGATCATCGGTGCCGAATTTCGACTCGACGGTCAGATGATTGTATTGCTTGCCCCGACAGAAACCGCCTACAGCCAGCTATGCCACCTGATCACCCGGGCGCGACGCCGGTGTGAGAAAGGCGAGTATCGGCTGACCCGTCAGGATTTTCGCCAGAACCTCGATGACTGCCTGTGTCTCTGGTCACCCAGAGGGCGCAGCGACGACAGCGACCAACTGACTTACTACGCCGACAGCTTTAAAGACCGTTGCTGGGTATTGGTGGAAAACCTGCTCGCCGAGAACAGCTTCGAGCTTGCCAGACACGCTCGCCAACTGGCCGGGCAACACCAGGTGCCGGCGGTCTGCGCAAACAACGTACATATGCACACGCCCGTGCGCAAAGACCTGCAAGACGCCCTGACGGCAATACGGCTTAACACCACTCTAACCGGCGCTCTGCCTTACCTGTTCCCAAATGCCGAAAACCATCTGCGCTCAGCCAACAAATTGCACCGCCTGTACGGTGCAGAACTGATGCAAGAAACATTGGCGATTGCTGACCGTTGCGACTTCACGCTGGGTAGTTTGCGCTATCGTTACCCGAAAGACATTCTGCCCGGACAATACACGGCCGAGCAGTATTTACGTCTGCTGGTACGGCAAGGTGTCGCCAGACGGTTTCCCGAAGGCAGCACACCCGAAATAGACGCAACCATCGAGCGTGAGCTGGCGATGATTCGCGAGAAAGACTACGAACATTATTTCCTGACAGTCTATGACATTGTGCGGTTTGCCCGCTCACAAAACATCTTATGCCAGGGGCGAGGCTCGGCGGCCAACTCCGTCGTCTGTTACTGCCTGGGCATCACCGAAGTGAACCCCAAGCAGGCCTCTTTGTTGTTCGACCGATTCATCTCAAAAGGACGCGACGACCCGCCCGATATTGATGTTGATTTTGAACATCAGCGTCGCGAGGAAGTCATCCAGTACATCTATCAGAAATACGGGCGCAAGCGTGCTGCTCTGGCCGCTACCGTAATCAGCTATCGACGCAAGAGTGCGCTGCGCGACATCGGTCGGGCCATGGGCCTGAACATCAGTCAGCTGGACCAGAAAATCGCCAACTATGGTTGGCGCTATCGCAGCAAAAACTGGATTGAAGAAATCATCTCCGACGGTATGGGCCTGTCCGAGCATCAGATTTCAGTGTTTAAACATTTGCTCGACAGCATACTCGGATTTCCCCGACACCTGTCACAGCATGTCGGTGGCTTTATCATTACCGAAGGTGTCGTAGCAGACCTGGTGCCCATCGAAAATGCGGCCATGCCTGAGCGAACCGTGATTCAATGGGACAAAGACGACCTGGAAACTGTGGGCCTTATGAAGGTCGATATACTCGCCCTTGGGATGCTCAGCGCAGTACGTCGCACCCTGGATCTGATTCGTCAGCACCATGATGAAACCATCAAATTACAGCAAATTCCGCGTGACGATGCCGATACCTTTGCGATGATCCAACGGGCCGACACCGTCGGCGTATTCCAGATTGAATCGCGCGCACAAATGAACATGCTGCCGCGGCTAAAGCCAAACTGCTATTACGACCTAGTGGTCCAGGTTGCCATCGTACGCCCGGGCCCTATTCATGGCGATATGGTCCACCCCTATCTTAAGCGGCGCCAGGGCAAGGAAGCCGTACACTACCCGAATGAAGCACTAAAGCCGGTACTGGAACGCACCCTGGGTGTCCCCATTTTTCAGGAACAAATCATTGCACTGGCGATGGTCGCTGCCGGGTTCAGCTCCGACGAAGCAAACGATTTGAGACGATCGATGGCCAGTTGGAAACAAAGTGGCCACATCAATAAACTGCGCTCAAAACTGACCGAAAGGATGCACGAGAACGGCTATCCCGATGACTTCATCCAACGGATTAATCGCCAGATTGAAGGCTTCGGCGAATATGGTTTTCCAGAATCCCATGCAGCCGGATTTGCGCTCATTGCTTATTTCTCGTCCTGGTTTAAATGTCATTACCCGGCGGCATTTTGCTGCGCGTTGCTAAACAGTTTACCCATGGGTTTTTACACCGCCTCACAACTTGTGCAGGATGTACAACGACATGGTGTTGCCGTATTGCCCGTGCACATCAATCACAGCGACTGGGAAAATCAACTGGAGTGGCGCGAGGGCAAAACCGCCATTCGGCTTGGCTTCTGCCGCATCAGTGGCTTTCGCCAAATCAGCGCCGAAAACCTGCTCAGTCATCGACCCGAACAGGGGTTCAAGCACATCAAGGCGCTCGAACGTCTACCCGGCATCAGCACCGCCGAACTCGACCTTCTGGCATCTGCCGGGGCTTTAGCCGACCTCAGCCAGGATCGCTACCAGGCACGATGGGAGAGTTCCGCACTGAGGTTACAAACACCATTGCTTGCCGATGCGTTCGAACCGGCTCCTGAACAGCAAACCCAGCTACCGGCACCAAATGAACTCGACAACCTGATTGAAGACTATCACAGCCAGGGTCTGACTCTGGGGCGACACCTCATCACACTGCTACGAGAAGACAAAGCCATTCCACAGACCATACCCGCCAGTGAATTGCTGCCCATGATGCAATCCGAACAACAACGAATTGAGCGCTTGTCGGATCGGCTGAATTTGAACACACCAGACAGAGTGCGCCTGCCCATTCGGGTGCTCGGACTGGTGGTTAACCGGCAACGGCCAAAAACAAAAGCAGGCGTCACTTTCATCACGCTGGAGGACGACACCGGAAACATCAACGTCATCGTCTGGTTGCAGCAGGCTCAGCAATACATCAAAGCTCTGACTACAGAGCAGTTGATATTAGTGACTGGCCTGATCGAAAAAGCCTGGGACAATGACGTGGTGCATGTGATCGCACAACGTATCGACGGACTCAGCAACGCCAGTGATGTACGTATTAAATCGCGGGATTTTCATTGATAGTCATGTGATCTGTACAAGCGGTGGTGCACACCACTGACAGCCCAACGGCTGCGCCGCCCCCTCTCTCTAGCTCTCTCCCCCGGAGGTGGAGAGAGGACTGTTGTAGTGGTTCAATGATTCCGGCGGCACAAGCGACTGGCGCCGGTTACCTTTCCTTAGCTAATCGCTCCCTCTCCCGTCCCACGGGAGAGGGCCGGGGAGAGGGGTCACTTCCGGTTTGTCGTTCCAGCGCCCATAAAAAAACCCCAGACCATCTCTGGCCTGGGGTTGGTATTAAAAGCTTGACGATGACCTACTCTCACATGGGGAGACCCCACACTACCATCGGCGAGGCTGCGTTTCACTTCTGAGTTCGGCAAGGGATCAGG